>NZ_FOTH01000009.1:0-184315 GCF_900114515.1 Pseudomonas sp. NFACC46-3 | reverse complement strand
TCCAAGCCGAAGGCGAAAGAGACCAGATTACGGTGTGTGAAGACGAAACGAACCGAAAGTTCGAGAGACTCGACAGCAACACACAAACTATCGCATACCCATTCGCTGGAACGTGACCGCAAGGCACGCGCTGGCTACCGAATTTCTTGACGACCATAGAGCATTGGAACCACCTGATCCCATCCCGAACTCAGAAGTGAAACGATGCATCGCCGATGGTAGTGTGGGGTTTCCCCATGTGAGAGTAGGTCATCGTCAAGATTAAATTCCGAAACCCCTATCTGCTGATGCAGGTAGGGGTTTTGTTTTGCCCGCAAGAAAGTTCTTACGACAAGCGCGGACTGCTCCCGGCTGTCACAACCCCCCGACAGTGCTAAGGTTCTGCCCCTAGCTTTTGCATTTTCAAGGATGCCTTTCATGCCGGACGCAACGTCCCTCAGCCCAGCTTTCATGGTGGTTCACGGGAATCGCCTTGATGAATTGCGCAGCCTCGTGATCAGCTTGATGCGGCGCTATCCGCTGGCCCCCCTTGAAAATGAAATCGCCCTGGTACAGAGCAACGGCATTGCCCAATGGCTCAAGCTCGCACTGGCTGAAGACCCGGAAGACGATGATTCCGGCGGCTGCGGTATTGCGGCTGCCATTGATGTGCAACTGCCGGGCAGTTTCATGTGGCAGCTTTATCGAACAGTCCTTGGACGCGACGAAATTCCGGCCAAGTCCCTATTGGACAAGGCTCCGCTGACCTGGCGCCTGATGCGCCTGCTGCCGCAGTTGATCGAGCAGCCTCATTTCGAACCTCTGCGACGATTCCTTACCCACGACACCGACTTGCGCAAGCGCTATCAACTGTCCGAGCGTCTTGCCGATCTGTTCGACCAGTACCAGGTCTACCGGGCCGACTGGCTTGAGGATTGGGCGGAAGGTCGACACCAGACCAGAAATGTCCGAGGCGAAATCAAGTCGCTCGCGCCGGCGAATTGCTGGCAAGCGGAACTGTGGCGAGCCTTGTTGCTGGATGTGGGGGAACAAGGCATGGCGCAAAGCCGTGCTGGCGTTCATCAGCGCTACATCGAACGTATCAATAGCCTGGAAGCCGCTCCGAAAGGCCTGCCCGCACGGGTCATCGTGTTTGGTATTTCTTCGTTGCCTGCCCAGGTCCTGGAGGCGCTCGCCGGCCTTTCCCGGTTCAGCCAGGTTCTGCTCTGCGTGCATAACCCATGTCGCCATCATTGGGCGGACATCGTCGCCGACAAGGACTTGCTGCGTCATCAATACAAGCGCCAGGCACGCAAGGCTGGCATGCCCGTCGTCCTCGATCCGCAAACCCTGCATCAACATGCCCATCCGTTGTTGGCCGCCTGGGGCAAGCAAGGGCGCGACTATATCAACCTGCTCGACAGCTACGATGACCCCAACAGCTATCGCTCGGTGTTTCGTGATGGGCGAATTGACCTGTTCACTGATGGAACTCCTACAACCCTTCTCAGCCAGTTGCAGGATGACATCCTGGAGCTGCGCCCCCTGAATGAAACCCGGAAACACTGGCCTATCGTCGATACGGAGCGAGACGGCTCGATCCGTTTTCATGTGGCCCACGGCGCCCAGCGTGAAGTCGAAATTCTTCACGACCAATTGCTGGCCTACTTCAGTGCGGATCCGACCCTGCGCCCACGGGACATCATCGTCATGGTCCCGGACATTGACAGTTATGCACCACACATTCGCGCAGTGTTCGGCCAGCTCGACAGGGGCGACCCGCGGTTCATTCCCTTCACGCTGACCGACCAGGGCCAGCGTGGACGTGATCCATTGCTGATCGCCGTCGAGCATTTGCTCAAGCTGCCGGACAGTCGCTTTCCGGTCAGCGAAATCCTCGATCTGCTGGATGTCCCGGCGTTGCGCGAACGGTTTGGCATTGATGAGGCCGACCTGCCGACACTGCACCGCTGGATCGAAGGCGCCGGGATTCGCTGGGGGATGAGCGCCGAACACCGTGCCGGGTTGGGCCTGCCTGCCGAGCTTGAGCAGAACAGCTGGCATTTCGGCTTGCGTCGCATGTTGCTGGGGTATGCCGTCGGCAGTTCGAATGCGTATGAGGGCATTGAGCCCTATGACGAGATCGGTGGCCTGGACGCGGCGTTGATCGGTCCCTTGGTTGCATTGCTGGATGCCCTGGAAGTCGCCCATCAGGAACTTACCCGGCCGGCATCGCCGCAGCAATGGGGTTCACGCCTGCAAGATCTGATGCAGCTGTTTTTCCAGGCAAGCAACGAGCATGACGACTATTTGCTGGCCCAACTCGAAGACTTGCGTGAAACCTGGCTGGAAACCTGTGAGTCGGTGGGGCTGCACGATGAATTGCCGCTGACGGTGGTACGAGAGGCGTGGTTGGCCGGACTGGATCAGGGGCGACTGTCCCAGCGTTTCCTGGCCGGCGCAGTCAACTTCTGTACCTTGATGCCGATGCGCGCGATTCCCTTCAAGCTGGTGTGCCTGCTGGGGATGAATGATGGTGATTACCCGAGAGCCCAGCCGCCTTTGGACTTCGACCTGATGGGGGGCGATTATCGTCCGGGCGATCGTTCCCGCCGTGAGGACGACCGTTACCTGCTGTTGGAAGCGCTGCTTTCTGCCCGGGAAAAGCTGTATATCAGTTGGGTGGGTCGCAGTATTCGCGACAACAGCGAGCGCCCGGCATCGGTGTTGATCGGCCAACTGCGCGATCATCTCGCCAGTGGCTGGCGGTTGGCAGATGACAGCAAGCCTCTTCTCGATGCCCTGACCCAGGAGCATCCGTTGCAACCGTTCAGTGCACGTTATTTCCATGAAGGTGACGAGCTGTTCAGTTACGCCAGCGAATGGCGGATGCTCCATGGCGTTTGCGATCACACCGACAAGAACCAGGTGCTGGAACCCTATGTCCAGGAGGAGCCCTTGGGCCTTGGGCAGTTGCAGGACTTCCTGCGCAATCCTGTCCGCCATTTCTTCAGTCAGCGGTTGAAAGTGTTCTTCGAGGCCATCGAAGCGCCTTTGGCCGATGACGAACCTTTCGTGCTTGATGCGCTGCAACGCTACAGCTTGAGTGACAGCTTGCTCGAGGCCGCCCTGGTACGCCTGGACCAGCCGGATCTTGCCCTCACCGCTCACGCCAAAAGACTGCAGAACAGCGGCCTGTTACCCATGGCCGGTTTCGGTGAATGCATGCAGCGTGAATTGATCGAACCCCTGCCGGATCTGCTCCAGCGATACCAACAGCTTCTGGCGTTATGGCCGACACCGTCGGTCAGCGCTGTGCCAGTCAGCCTGCAATTGCTGGGAGTGAATGTCGAAGGGTGGCTCAGTGGTTTGCATCAGCGTTCCGACGGTGCGGTCCTCGCCATCACGGCCATACCCAACAGCATCGGTTCCACCAAGACCCGTAAGTGGCATCGCCTGATACGGCCTTGGGTCAACCATCTCGTGGCCTGCGCTAATGGCCTGTCGTTGACGACGGCATTGGTAGCCAGTGATGACAGCTTGCTGCTGGCGCCTTTTGAGGAGCCTGTCGCACAAAGGCTACTGGGCGACATGCTGCAGGCCTGGCAGACCGGTATGCGCCAGCCGCTACCGATCGCGGTGAAGACGGCTTTCGCCTGGCTCGGCCAGACTGATCCGGTCAAGGCCGAAGCGGCGGCTCGCAAAGCCTATGAGGGCGATGGGCAGACGTTTGAAGGCGAGCGGCGGGAAAGTCCGGCATTGGCTCGACAGTTTCCTGATTTCGATGCCTTGATGGCTGACGAAACATTCCCCGATTGGTGCGATGCGCTTTATCGGCCGTTGCTCGAAGCCCCATGGCGTTCATTGGTCGGCGAGGAAGCCCGTTCATGAGTCGACAGACCCCATTGGCCCTGGCTTTTCCGCTACGTGGCAGCCAACTGATCGAGGCCAGCGCCGGCACCGGCAAGACCTTCACCATCTCGGCGCTGTACCTGCGTCTGGTGCTGGGGCATGGCGGTCCGGCGTCCGGCTTTGGCCGCGAGTTGCTTCCACCGCAAATCCTGGTGGTGACCTTCACGGACGCTGCCACCAAAGAGTTGCGTGAACGAATTCGCACCCGTCTGGCCGAAGCGGCGCGTTTCTTCCGTGACGAAATTCCCGCCCCGGATTCGCTGATCGCCGCGTTGCGCGATGAGTTCAACGCTGAGCAATGGCCTGGCTGCGCGAACCGGCTGGACATTGCTGCGCAGTGGATGGACGAAGCGGCCGTCTCGACCATCCACAGTTGGTGCCAGCGCATGTTGCGTGAGCATGCCTTCGACAGCGGCAGCCTGTTCACCCAGACCCTGGAAACCGACCACAGCGAATTGCTGGGCGAGGTTCTGCGCGATTATTGGCGGTTGTTCTGCTATTCGATGCAAGGCGAGGCGCTGAACTGGGTGCGTACCCATTGGGGAGGGCCTGCTGCGCTGTTGCCGCGGGTGCGAGGTTTGTTTTCCAGCGAGCATGGCAACGGCGACGGGCTTGAGCCTGCTGAACTCATCGCCGCGGCCTTGCAGGAGCGCAGTGCCGCCTTGCTCGATCTCAAGGCGCCGTGGCGGCAATGGGCGGTGGAACTGTTGGAGATCTGCCAGCAAGGCGTTGCCAGCAAGTCTGTTGACGGGCGCAAGATGCAGGCGCGTTACTTCGAGCCATGGTTTCAGAAAATTACTGCCTGGGTCGATGACGAAAGCCTTGAGCTGTTGGACATCGGCACCGGATTCACGCGGTTGACGCCCGAGGGCATGGCCGAAGCCTGGAAAGGTGAAGTGCCCAACCATCCCGGGCTGGACGCCATGGCCAGTCTCAAGGCCAGCCTGGATGCGTTGCCCACGCCAGATGCCGCCGTGTTGCAGCATGCCGCGCAATGGGTCGGGACGCGCTTCGAGGCAGAGAAACGTCGCCGCGCCGAGATGGGCTTCGATGACATGCTGCTGCGTCTCGATGCGGCCCTGCAGGCCGACGGCGGCGAGCGTCTGGCGAGCCTGATCCGCGAACAGTTTCCGGTGGCGCTGATCGATGAGTTCCAGGACACCGACCCGGTTCAATACCGCATCTTCGAAAGCATCTACCGTATCGAAGACAACGACCCTGGGACCGGACTTTTCCTGATCGGCGATCCGAAGCAGGCGATCTACGCTTTTCGCGGTGCCGACATCTATACCTACCTGCGCGCTCGCGAAGCCACTGCTGGCAGGCTGCACACGCTGGGCACGAATTTCCGTTCCAGCCATGCCATGGTGGGTGCGGTAAATCATATTTTCCAGAATGCCGAGTCCCGCCCGAAGGGCCGTGGCGCCTTTCTGTTCCGCGAACCTTCGGGCGAGAACCCGGTGCCGTTCCTGTCCGTTGAGTCCCAGGGGCGCAAGGAGTCCTTGCAGGTCGTTGGGCAGGCGGTCGCGGCGCTGAACATCTGGCACCTGTCGTCGGACCAGCCACTTTCCGGTGCGGTGTATCGACAATCCATGGCGGCCGCCTGCGCCAGTGAGATCACGGCGTTGCTCAACGGCGGCCAGTCGGGACGCGACGGCTTCACGGTCGATGGAAAAGCGCTGCGAGGCGTGCGCCCGGCAGATATCGCCATCCTGGTGCGCGATGGTAAAGAAGCGCAGGCGGTGCGAGACGCGTTGTCCGCGCGGGGCGTGCGCAGTGTGTATCTGTCCGACAAGGATTCGGTCTTTGCCTCGCAGGAAGCGCGGGATTTGCTGATCTGGCTCAGGGCCTGTGCCGAGCCGGATGCCGAGCGACCGCTACGGGCGGCCCTGGCCAGCATCACGTTGAACCTGTCGCTGACGGAGCTGGAGCGTCTCAATCAGGATGAGCTGGCCTGGGAGGCCCGGGTCATGCAGTTCCGCGGTTATCGTACGGTCTGGCGCAGCCAGGGCGTTCTGCCGATGTTGCGGCGCCTGCTGCATGATTTCGAACTGCCCCAGGCCTTGATGGCGCGCAGCGATGGCGAGCGGGTGCTGACCAACTTGTTGCACCTTTGCGAACTGTTGCAACAGGCCGCCGGTGAATTGGATGGTGAACAAGCCTTGATCCGGCATTTGTCCGAGCACCTGGCCTTGTACGGGCAAGTGGGGGAAGAGCAGATCCTGCGACTGGAAAGCGATGAGCAACTGGTCAAGGTGGTCACGATCCACAAGTCCAAGGGCCTCGAATATCCGTTGGTCTTCTTGCCCTTCATCTGCTCGACGAAACCGGTGGATGGCAGTCGATTGCCGTTGCACTACCACGATGAGGCCAACAAGGCGCAGATCAGCCTCAAGCCCACTGCCGAATTGATCGCCAAGGCCGATGACGAGCGTCTGGCCGAGGACCTGCGGCTTCTCTACGTGGCACTGACCCGTGCACAACATGCCTGCTGGCTAGGTGTCGCGGATCTCAAGCGGGGCAGCAACAATCGCTCGATCCTCCATGTGTCCGCGCTGGGGTATCTATTGGGCGGTGGTGCACCGCTGGCCGAGTCGGTGGAATTGAGGCGTTGGCTGGAAGACCTGCAACAAGGCAGTGACGCGGTGAGCTACCAGCCAATGCCCGAGGCCACCGACGAGCACTACCGGCCCCCGCGCAACGAAGCCGTGTTGCTTGAACCCTTGGTGCCCTTGCGAAAAGCCAGCGAGAACTGGTGGATCGCGTCCTACAGTGCCTTGCGCATCAGCGAAAGCCTGAGCGAAGGCAGCGATACCGCGCCAGAGAGTCCCCAGGCCCAGAAACTGTTCGATGATGAACGATTGGACCCGGACGCTCCCAGAGAGACCCTTGCTGTCGGTGGCGACATCCACCGCTTTCCCCGTGGCCCCAACCCCGGCACTTTCCTCCATGGCCTGCTGGAGTGGGCCGCTGGGGAGGGTTTTTCATCGGCACCAGCGGATATCGAGGATGCCATTGCCCGACGCTGCAATCGCCGAGGCTGGAAAGGCTGGATCAGCACGTTGAGCGATTGGCTACGGCACCTGATCAAGATGCCCATGCACGTCGGAAACGACCAGGCGCCAGTGGTGCTCGAACACTTGAGCCGATTCCAGGTGGAGATGGAGTTCTGGTTCGCCAGCCACAAGGTCGATGTGCAAAAGCTCGACCAGCTGGTTTGCCGGTTCACCCATGGCGGTGTGGCCCGCGTCGCGGCGGAGCCGGTGCTGCTCAACGGCATGTTCAAGGGCTTCATCGATTTGACGTTCGAGCACGACGGTCGGTACTACGTGGCCGATTACAAATCCAACTGGCTGGGTGTCGATGACATGGCCTACACCGTACCGGCCATGGAACAGTCGATCCTGGACCATCGCTACGACCTGCAATACGTGCTGTACCTGTTGGCCCTGCATCGCCAGCTCAAGGCACGGCTCCCCGATTACGACTACGACCGGCACGTCGGCGGCGCGTTGTACCTGTTTCTTCGCGGAACCCGCTCAGCCAGTCAGGGTGTGTATTTCACCAAGCCGCCACGGGCATTGATCGAACAACTGGATCGCCTGTTCCAGGGGGCGGGCGAACCCAAGGCTGAACCGGCGTGGGTACAGGGAGAGTTGCTATGAGTCGTTCTTTTGCCGACCTGCTGCCCCAGTCCTCCGACGACGAAAGCCTGGTGGAGTTGGCGCCCTTGAGCCGTGCGCAGGACCTGCTGTTGTTACTGACGCGCTGGGTCGAGCGCGGCTGGTTGCGCGCCCTGGACAAGGCATTCGTGGCGTTCCTCCATGAGCTGGCGCCCGACGATGATCCTTTGGTCCTGCTCGCTGCTGCGTTGACCAGCCATCAACTGGGGCACGGGCATGTTTGCCTGGATGTGTTCGAGACCCTCAAGGAACCGGATTTTGCGCTGTCGCTGCCTCCCGAGGGTGACCTGCAGACGGGCGCGATGCTGTTGCCATCGCAAATATTGGCGACGCTGGATGGCGTCCATTGGTGCAAGGCCCTGGCGTCCAGTCGTCTGGTGGCCCTGGCCGTGGATGGGAGCGAAGAGGCGCAGCAACGTCCGTTGGTGCTCTCTGGCAAGCGTCTTTATCTGCGCCGCTACTGGGGTTACGAACGGCGGATCGATGAAGCGTTGCGTCAACGGCTTATCGAGCATGAAGCGGCGCCCGGCGACCTGCGCGAGCGTTTGGACGGGTTGTTCGGGCCGGCCAACCCCAGCGGCCCGATCGATTGGCAGAAACTGGCCTGCGCGCTGGCGACCCGCGGGGCCTTCAGCATCGTGACCGGCGGCCCGGGCACCGGCAAGACCACGACCGTTGTACGCCTGCTGGCCCTGCTCCAGGCACCGGCCGTCGAGGCCGGGAAGCCGCTGCGGATTCGTCTGGCCGCGCCCACTGGCAAGGCGGCGGCGCGCCTGACGGAGTCCATCAGCCAGCAGGTCCGGACCCTGGATGTGGACGAGGCTGTGCGCGAACGGATTCCCTGCGACGTCACGACAGTCCATCGTTTGTTGGGCAGCCGCCCCGGCACCCGGCATTTTCGCCACCATGCAGGCAATCGCTTGCCACTGGATGTGCTGGTGGTCGATGAAGCGTCGATGATTGACCTGGAGATGATGGCCAATCTGCTGGATGCACTGCCGGTCCATGCACGGTTGGTGTTGTTGGGGGACAAGGACCAGTTGGCCTCTGTAGAAGCCGGTGCGGTGCTGGGGGATTTGTGTCGAGACGCCGAGGAGGGGTGGTACAGCCCCCGGACCCGAGCCTGGCTTGAATCGGTCAGTGGTGAAAGCCTGGCGGCCAGTGACCTGCAACAGGACCTCGACGGCACTCATCCGCTGGCACAGCAAGTGGTCATGCTTCGGCATTCCCGGCGCTTCGGCGAAGGCAGCGGGATCGGTCAACTGGCTCGCTGGGTCAACCAGCAGCAGCCTGAAAAAGCCCGTCAGTTGCTGGAGCAAGGGCAGCATGCCGATCTGTCTTCCCTGAAATTGGCGAGTGAACACGATACAAAATTGGAAAAGCTGTTACTCGACGGCAAGCCAGATGGCCCCCAGGGTTATCGACATTACCTGAGCCTGCTAAGGCAGCGACGCCCGAGCATTTCTCGCCCGCTGGAAGACCGTTGCTGGGCCGATTGGGCCCGGGAAGTCCTGGCGGCCTTCGACGAATTCCAATTGCTTTGCGCGGTGCGCAAAGGTCCGTGGGGTGTCGAAGGACTGAACTTGCGAATCACCGCCGCCTTGCTCAAGGCCCGCCTTATCGATAGCGATCACCAGTGGTACGAAGGGCGCCCGGTGCTGATGACCCGCAACGACTATGGGCTGGGGCTGATGAACGGCGATATCGGTATCGCCCTCAAGCTGCCCGAGCGTGATGGCCCCGATGCCGGCAAACAGGTTCTGCGGGTTGCTTTCCCGCGCAACGACGGCCGGGGCGGTGTGCGTTTCGTCCTGCCCAGCCGCCTGAATGATGTGGAAACCGTGTATGCCATGACGGTGCATAAATCCCAGGGCTCGGAATTCACCCATACCGCGTTGATCCTCCCGGATGCGCTGAACCCGGTATTGACCAAGGAGTTGGTGTACACCGCCATTACCCGGGGCAAGCAATGGTTCAGCCTGATTGAGCCACGAGCGGGGGTGTTCGAGGAGGCGGTGCGGCGCAAGGTCAAGCGTTTGAGCGGGCTCATGTTGGAGTTGGAGGGTGATGACTGAATGATCAGATTTCGTGATTCGATGCCGGAGTCACGATTTTGACTGTTTTCTGTCGGATATGTCCGTAGGGCGCCGGCTCGCTGGCTTTTTGGCACTGTGCTATCGTTCCGACACTTATCGTATGGCTAAGAGATTTTCCATGAAAGTGGCGGTTCGGGAGGCGGTGCGCAGCAAGGACTGGAGGCATTATCTGCTTGCCGGTCTTCTGTGGTTGCTGTCGCCTATGGTACTTGCCGAAGTCCCGCCCTCCACGAGCCGGGCTGAACAGCGGGCCGAATCGGTCACTCAAGTCGTCTTGGGCATTCTCAGCTACGCACGCTGGCCAGTGGAGCCTGCGCAGTTGCAACTGTGCATCGTCGGCCCGACTCAATACACCGACGATCTGGTCAAAGGCACCACCCAGGCCACCGGTCGACCGGTGACCGTACAGCGATTGCTGGCCGATCACCCCAACATCGCTACGGATTGCAACGCCGTCTACATCGGCAGGCTGACCAGCGACGAGCGCACCCGCCTGTTTGATTCCCTGATCGGCAAGCCCGTGTTGAGCATCAGCGAAGGTGGCGACCAGTGCACCGTGGGGAGCCTGTTCTGTCTGCGGGTCGGTGATGAGCAGGTATCGTTCGAGGTCAACCTCGACTCGGTCGCGCGCAGTGGCGTGCGTATCCATCCGAGCGTTCTGCAGCTTTCCCGTCGCAGGCCGGCAGTACCATGAGCCTGACCAAATCGCGGATCCGTCCCACCCTGGGCTCGGTCATCGGGCGCGGCCACCTGATTGTCGCGTTGGTGGCGATCACCATGGCCAGCGTTTCCCTGACGTTGCTGGGTGTGCTTGCGTTGCGGGTCTACGCCGATCACAACCTGCATTTGATCGCCCGTTCGATCAACTACACCGTAGAAGCCGCCGTGGTGTTCGATGACTCGGCTGCGGCCACCGAAGCACTGGCCTTGATCGCTTCCACCGAGGAAGTCGCCGATGCTCAGGTGTTCAATAAACATGGCCGCCTGTTGGCGCGCTGGCAGCGACCGGAAACCGGCCTGTTGTCGGGGCTGGAAGTGCACATTGCCAAGGCGTTTTTGGAAAAGCCCATCAGTCTGCCGATCGTTCACCAAGGGCGGAACATCGGCAGCATTCTATTGGCAGGGCATGGCGGCAGCTTGTTGCGCTTTTTGCTCAGCGGTCTGGCGGGGATCATTTTGTGCACGGCGGTGAGTGCCTGGGTGGCGCTTTATCTGGCGCGACGTCAGTTGCGGGCGATCACCGGACCATTGCGCAGCCTGGCCGAAGTGGCCCACGCGGCACGCAGCGAGCGGGCCCTGGATCGGCGCGTGCCGCCGGCCGCCATCGCCGAACTGGATAATCTGGCCAATGACTTCAATGCACTGCTCGACGAACTGGAGTCCTGGCAGACTCACCTGCAAAGCGAAAACGAAACTCTGGCACACCAGGCCAGCCACGACAGCTTGACCGGCTTGCCGAACCGGGCGTTTTTCGAGGGCCGACTGATCCGCGCCTTGCGCAACGCCAGCAAGCTCAACGAGCAAGTGGCCGTGTTGTACCTGGACAGCGATCGATTCAAGGGCATCAACGACAATTTCGGCCACGCTGCCGGTGACGCGGTGCTGACGGCCGTGGCGACCCGGGTCCGGGCACAGTTGCGTGAAGACGACTTGGTCGCGCGCCTGGGAGGCGATGAATTCGCCGTGCTGCTGGCACCCCTGCACAAGGCCGAGGACGCCGAACGGATCGCTGAAAAAATCATCGCCAGCATGGAAATGCCGATTCAGTTGCCCGGCAATGCTTCCGTGCTGACGTCCCTCAGTATCGGCATTGCCGTTTACCCCGATGATGGTGCCACACCGGGCACCCTACTCCACGCCGCCGATGCGGCGATGTACCAAGCCAAACGCCTTGCCCGAGGCGGTCAACATACGGCGGGGTCGGATCACTCCGTCGCTGATCTTCAAACCAGGAGCTGACTCGTGCGTTCATATCCTCAATTTTCCCTGCGCTGGTTCGCGGCGCTTTTCTTGCTCGTCATGGCGCTGAGCGGTTGCCAGACGGCTCCGCCGAAAGGTCTGACCCCGGCGCAAATTGCCGTACTCAAGCACCAAGGCTTCGAATTGACCGAAGATGGCTGGGCCTTTGGTTTGTCGGGTAAGGTGTTGTTCGGCAGCGATGTGGAAAACCTCAACCCGGCCAGTACCGAAATCGTCGAGCGCATCGGCAAGGCGTTGCTGGAGGCGGGCATCGAGCGGGTACGTGTCGATGGTCATACCGACGCATCGGGTTCCCAGGCCTACAACGAACAACTGTCGATGCGCCGGGCCGCCAGCGTGGGCAAGGTGCTGACAAGCGTTGGCATGCGCGAAGAGAACGTCCAACTGCGCGGCCTGGGCAGCAGCAAACCGGTCGCCTCCAACGACACCGCCAGCGGCCGCACCGAAAACCGCCGTGTCGCCATCGTGGTCATCGCCGACTAGTCGGCGAACACCATCTCCCGGCTGTCGCCCATCAGCAGTGGCTGATTCTGTTCAGTCACCTCGCGAATGTAATCCCACAACAACGTAATCCTCTTCAGCTTCCTCAAGTCCTCCCGGCAGTACATCCAGAATTGCCGGGTGACGGTGATGTCCTCCGGCAGCACCGGCAACAGCCGTGGGTCCTGGGCGGCGAGGAAGCAGGGCAGGATTGCCAGTGAGCGGCCTTGCTGCGCTGCCACGAATTGCGCAATCACGCTGGTGCTGCGCAGGTGGGCGTTGGCGCCGGGCAGGACGTTGGCCAGGTAGAGCAATTCGGAGCTGAACGCCAGGTCATCCACGTAGCTGATGAACGAGTGCTTGCCCAGGTCTGCCGGGCGCTGGATGGGTGGGTGGTTGTCCAGGTAGGACTGGGTGGCGTAGAGCTGCAGTCGGTAGTCGCACAATTTGCAGCATACGTACGGGCCGTGTTCGGGGCGTTCGAGGGCGATGACGATGTCGGCTTCGCGCTTGGAGAGACTGATGAAGTGTGGCAGCGGGAGGATGTCTACCGAAATGGCCGGGTAGGCGTCGACGAAGTGGCTCAGTTGCGGGGTGATGAAGAAGCTGCCGAAGCCTTCGGTGCAGCCCATGCGTACGTGGCCGGACAGTGCGACGCCAGAGCCTGAGACCTGTTCGCAGGCCATGTGCAGGGTGCTTTCGATCGATTCGGCGTAACCCAGCAGGCGCTGGCCTTCGGCCGTCAGGACAAAACCGTTGGTCCGGGATTTCTCGAACAGCAGCGTGCCCAACGAGGCTTCCAGCGAGCTGATGCGTCGCGACACCGTGGTGTAGTCGACGGCCAGGCGCTTGGCGGCCGTGCTGGCCTTGCGGGTGCGGGCCACTTCGAGGAAGAACTTGAGGTCGTCCCAATTCAGCGACCCCAGGGAGGTGATGTTTTTTTGCATGATTGACCGGTTTTTATGTGCGTTCTTATTAGAAGTTTGCACATCTATACTCCAAAAACAGTCTCATCACCATGTGTGCTCATGCACCTTGGTCTTTGCTGAAGCAGCGCTCTCTATAAGAACAATCCCGGAGGCCAGCATGAACGTTTCCCTTACGCTCAGCGACACCACCCTGCAAACCGTCAGACTGCTGATCGATGGCGAGTGGGTCGAATCCCAATCCAGCGAATGGCACGACATCGTCAACCCAGCCACCCAGCAAGTGTTGGCAAAGGTTCCGTTCGCCACGGCCTCGGAAGTCGATGCTGCCATCGCCGCTGCCCAGCGTGCTTTCCAGACCTGGAAACTGACCCCCATCGGCGCGCGGATGCGCATCATGCTTAAGCTCCAGGCGTTGATCCGCGAGCATTCAAAGCGCATCGCCGCGGTGCTCAGCGCCGAACAGGGCAAGACCATCGCTGACGCCGAGGGTGATATTTTCCGCGGCCTGGAAGTGGTCGAGCACGCCTGTTCCATCGGCACCCTGCAGATGGGCGAGTTCGCCGAGAACGTCGCCGGAGGCGTGGACACCTACACGCTGCGCCAGCCGATCGGGGTGTGTGCGGGCATTACACCGTTCAACTTCCCGGCGATGATTCCGCTGTGGATGTTCCCGATGGCCATCGCCTGCGGCAACACCTTTGTGCTCAAGCCATCGGAACAGGATCCGCTGTCGACCATGCTGTTGGTGGAACTGGCCATCGAGGCCGGCGTCCCGGCGGGTGTGCTCAACGTGGTGCACGGCGGCAAGGACGTGGTGGATGCGCTTTGCACCCACAAGGACATCAAGGCGGTTTCCTTCGTCGGCTCGACGGCGGTCGGCACCCACGTGTATGACCTGGCGGGTCGCCACGGCAAGCGTGTGCAGTCGATGATGGGCGCCAAGAACCACGCGGTGGTATTGCCCGATGCCAATCGTGAGCAGGCCCTCAACGCCTTGGTCGGCGCCGGTTTCGGCGCGGCGGGCCAGCGTTGCATGGCCACTTCCGTGGTGGTGCTGGTGGGCGCGGCCAAGCAGTGGTTGCCAGAGCTCAAGGCCCTGGCACAGAAACTCAAGGTCAATGCCGGCAGCGAGCCGGGCACTGACGTCGGCCCGGTGATTTCCAAGCGCGCCAAGGCACGGATCCTCGAATTGATCGAGAGTGGCGTGCAGCAAGGGGCGAAGCTGGAGCTCGATGGGCGTGGGATCAGCGTGCCGGGTTTCGAGCAGGGCAATTTTGTCGGCCCGACCCTGTTTTCCGGCGTGACCACCGAGATGCGCATCTACACCGAGGAAATCTTCGGCCCGGTGCTGGTGGTGCTGGAAGTCGACACCCTGGATCAGGCGATTGCCCTGGTCAACGCCAACCCATTCGGCAATGGCACCGGCCTGTTCACCCAGAGCGGCGCGGCGGCACGCAAATTCCAGAGCGAAATCGACGTCGGCCAGGTGGGCATCAACATTCCGATCCCGGTGCCGGTGCCGTTCTTCAGCTTCACCGGTTCCCGTGGTTCGAAACTCGGCGACCTCGGCCCGTACGGCAAACAAGTGGTGCAGTTCTACACTCAGACCAAGACCGTGACCGCGCGCTGGTTCGATGATGACAGCGTCAATGACGGTGTGAACACCACCATCAATTTGCGTTAAGGAGCCGGACATGAACATCGCATTTATCGGCCTGGGCAACATGGGCGCCCCCATGGCGCGCAACCTGCTCAAGGCCGGCCATTCGCTGAACCTGTTCGACCTGAACCAGACGGTGCTGGCTGAACTGGCGGCATTGGGCGGCACGATCAGTGCCTCGCCTCGCGACGCGGCCCAGGGCGCTGCTCTGGTGATCACCATGCTGCCGGCCGCCGCCCATGTGCGCAGTGTCTGGCTGGGTGAAGACGGCGTGCTGGCTGGTATCGCTGCCGGCACGCCAGCGGTGGATTGCAGCACCATCGATCCACAAACCGCCCGCGACGTGGCGGCTGCCGCGGCGAAACAAGGGGTGGCGATGGCCGATGCGCCGGTCTCGGGTGGGACCGGTGGTGCGGCGGCGGGTACGTTGACCTTCATGGTCGGTGCCTCGGCCGAGTTGTTCGCCACCTTGCAACCGGTGCTGGCGCAAATGGGCCGTAACATCGTGCACTGTGGCGAAGTCGGCACCGGGCAGATCGCCAAGATCTGCAACAACCTGCTGCTGGGGATTTCCATGGTGGGCGTCAGCGAAGCCATGGCGCTGGGCGATGCCTTGGGGATCGACACCCAGGTGTTGGCCGGCATCATCAACAGTTCAACGGGGCGTTGCTGGAGTTCGGACACTTACAATCCGTGGCCGGGCGTGATCGACACGGCACCGGCGTCCCGTGGCTATACGGGTGGCTTTGGCGCCGACCTGATGCTCAAGGACCTGGGCCTGGCCACCGAAGCCGCGCGGCAGGTCCATCAGCCTGTGGTGCTGGGGGCGGTGGCGCAGCAGTTGTATCAGGCGATGAGCCAGCGGGGCGAGGGCGGCAAGGATTTTTCGGCGATTGTTAATAGCTATCGCAAGCCGCAGTAGGGGCTGGTTTCAAAGCTTTTGTGGCGAGGGAGCTTGCTCCCGCTGAGGTGCGCAGCACCTCTTGAAACGCGGCTGCTGCGCAGCCGAGCGGGAGCAAGCTCCCTCGCCACAGGTGGTCTCTCGGTTTTTTGTTTCAGGCAAAGACGAAATATTTGCGCACGGTCTCGACCACTTCCCACGTGCCTTTCATGCCCGGCTCGATGACGAAGATGTCACCAGCGCGCAGATGGATCGGCTCCATGCCCTCTGGGGTGATGATGCAGTAGCCTTCCTGGAAATGGCAGTACTCCCACTTCACGTATTCCACATACCATTTGCCGGGTGTGCAGATCCAGGTGCCCATGATCTTGCTGCCGTCTTCGCTGGTGTAGGCGTTGAGGTTGACGGTGTGCGGGTCGCCTTCGAGTTTTTCCCATTTGCAGGCATCGAGTACGGGCAGCGGATGGGTGTCGCGCAGGACGGTGATGGGTGCGGTCATGTGAGCTCCGAAAGGGGCGGAAGAGAACAGGCACCCTAACGTGCGGCATGAGCGGGTAGATGTCTGTGGTCGACATCGGGCTATCCAGAAGCGCGCATCAATCGGCCAGATGCCGAGCCAGGGCCGTGGCGTAGGCCGGCAAACCGTCGAAGTTGCGGGCGCACAGCAGCAACGCCCGGTGCGCCCAGGCTTCTTGCAGCGGGATGCATTGATACGATGGCTCGGGTGGGCGCCGGTCGATGGCAGCCTTCGGCACGATGGCAATGCCTGCACCATGGGCCACCATACGAATCAGCCCGTCGAAACCATCGGCGCGAATGCGGACTTGCATACGTGAGCCGATGTGCAGGGCCTGTTCTTCCAGGTGAATCGCCAGGGCACTGGAGGCGTTCAGCCCGACATAATCGTGGCTGAGGGTTTCGCTGAAACGTACGGCGCGACCGTCAGCCAGAGGGTGTCCGGTCGGTAGGATCAATACCAGCGGATCGTCGCGAAAAGGCCAGGTCTGAAGCCCCTCGGTGTCCACTGCGTCGGAAACGATACCGAGGTCTGCCGCGCCTTGGCGCAGCGCATGGGTGATCCGTGAGCTGGGCAATTCCTGCAGGTCAATGTCGAGGTTGGGATGGGCCTGGAGAAAATCGGCCAGCAGCTCGGGCAGGTATTCGGTCATGGCGCTGGTGTTGCACAGCAGCCGCACCCGGCCTTTGATGCCTTTGGCGTATTCGGCCAGGTCCTGTTGCAGGCGTTCGGCCTGTTGCAGCAGGATCCGGGCGTGCTCGGCCAGGGCTTTGCCTGCGGGAGTGGGCGTTACCCCACGCCGTCCGCGCTCAAGCAGGTCGATGCCCAGGGATGCTTCCATGGCCCGGACCCGCGCACTGGCCGCGGCCAGGGACAAATGGCTGCGAGCCGCACCGGCGGTGATGTTGCCGGTGTCGAGGATGTTCAGGTAGAGACGCAGGTCGGTGAGGTCGAAGTGCATGGGCGGGGATCCTGTCTCAAGTGCTGTGGCGCCTGGTTTATCGTCATCGCGAGCATCAGTGAGTTCACAGCCTCTTGCAGAAAGAGAGGCACCCTCAGTATATGGCAGATTTCCAAGCCATGTTCCGGGGCGCACGATATCCCTATGAACACACTCATCGCTTTCTATCAAAATCTCGGTCTGGCCCTTTCCCTGCTGGTCATCGGCACCTTCCTGCTGGCCGGAACCATCAAGGGCGTGATCGGCCTCGGCCTGCCGACCATCGCCATGGGCTTGCTTGGGCTGGCTATGGCTCCGACGCAGGCTGCGGCGCTGCTCATCATCCCGGCGACCCTGACCAATTTCTGGCAATTGGCATTTGGTGGTCATCTGCAAGCCCTGCTCCGCCGCCTGTGGCCACTGCTGCTGACGATTTTCATCGGCACCGGGCTTGGTACGCTGTGGCTCGGTATGACGGGTGGGGCCTGGGTGGTGCGGGCCTTGGGTGGGGCGCTGGTGCTGTATGCGCTGAGCGGGCTGTTGCTGCCAACGCTGCGGGTCGGCGCCCATGTCGAGCCGTGGATCGCCCCGCTTTGTGGGTTGCTGACCGGCCTCATCACGTCCGCCACCGGTGTGTTCGTCATTCCGGCGGTGCCCTATCTGCAAGCGTTGGGCTTGAGCAAGGATGAACTGGTGCAAGCCCTGGGCCTGTCTTTCACCGTTTCTACCCTGGCCCTGGCCGCCGGCCTGGTGTGGCGCGGCGCACTGGGCGGGGGCGAATTGAGCGCTTCGTTGCTGGCGTTGGCACCGGCGCTGCTGGGGATGTGGCTGGGGCAATGGTTGCGTCAGCGGATCAGCGCCGTGTTGTTCAAACGGGTATTTTTCATCGGCCTCGGCGCGCTCGGGGGCCACTTGATGATCAACGGCTAGCCGAGGACGCACTCAGCATGTCGATGCGGCGGATTTCGAAGTCGCGCTCCAGGTAATCCATGCGCTGCTCGAAGAACTGCTTCATGTGTGGCAGGTTCGAGTGCACATCCAGGTGCGCCTGGGAGGCCCAGATCTCATAGAAGATAAACAGCGTCGGGTCTTGCTGGTCCCGCAACATGTGATATTCGATGCAGCCGGGCTCGGCGCGGCTTGGCTCGACATAGGCGCGAAACAGCGCTTCGAAGGCCTCGGCTTTTTCCGGACGGGTCTTGGCGTGAAGGATGAAACCGTGCAATTCGCTCATCAGGTGCCTCCTGAAATGAAAGTCGGCTGAATCCTATGGCAATAATCGGCTGTTGATTCGTGCGTTTTGGTCAAATCAGTTTTGCCGTGCCGGTGCTTATTCCGCGCGAGGCTCATCGGTACGCTGCCGCCATCGTTTTCAATCTTTCCACCCCGCGGCCATGCAGTGGCCCGTGCCGTGGTACCCGATGAGGCTCTCCATGAAAAAAGTCCTGTTGCTCAACGGCGGTAAACAATTCGCTCATTCCGACGGTCGCTACAACGCCACCCTCCACGACACGGCGGTCAGTGTGTTGGACCGTGGCGGTGTTGATGTGAAAACCACCTTCATCGACGGCGGCTACGACATCAAGGAGGAAGTCGCCAAGTTCCTTTGGGCCGACGTGATCGTTTACCAGATGCCGGGTTGGTGGATGGGCGCGCCGTGGACCGTGAAGAAATACATCGACGAAGTCTTCACAGAAGGCCACGGCAGCCTCTACGCCAGCGACGGCCGGACCCGTTCCGATGCGTCGCAGAAATACGGCAGCGGTGGCCTGTTGCAAGGCAAGCAATACATGTTGTCCTTGACCTGGAATGCCCCGCAGCAAGCCTTCGACGATCCGACTGATTTCTTCGAAGCCACGGGCGTGGACGCGGTGTACTTTCCATTCCACAAAGCCAACCAGTTCCTGGGCATGACCGGCCTGCCGACCTTCCTGTGCGTGGACGTGATGAAACGTCCGAACGTTGAGGCCGATGTCGCGCGGTATGAGCAGCATTTGCGCGAGGTGTTCGGCCTTTCGCGGTAATCCGGCTAGTATCGGGACCTACCTGAAGACGATGATGCATCTGTGGCAAGGCATCTTATGTGGCGAGGGAGCTTGCTCCCGCTGAGGTGCGAAGCGCCTCTTCAAGAAGGCGGCCGCTGCGCAGCCGAGCGGGAGCAAGCTCCCTCGCCACAAAAGCCTGTCACATTGAGTTGCATCCCATGAGAGGACACCCGTGAAAGCCAGATCCGACGAATTGCAGATTTTCGTCTGCGTGATCGAATGCGGATCGATCTCTGCCGCCGCCGAGCAGGTCGGGCAGACGCCGTCGGCGGTCAGCCGCACGTTGTCGCGGCTGGAGGCAAAGCTCGACACCACGCTGATCAACCGCACCACCCGACGCATGGACCTGACCGAGGAGGGCAAGTACTTCTTCGAACAGGCCAAGGGCATCCTCGATCAGATGGATGAACTGGAGGAACGCCTGTCGTCCCGCCAGAAAAATCCCGCAGGACGCTTGCGGATCAACGCGGCCTCGCCGTTCATGCTGCACGCCATCGTCCCGCACATCGAAGAATTCCGCAGGCTCTACCCGGACATCCAGCTCGAACTCAACAGCAACGACCTGATCATCGATTTGCTGGAGCAAAGCACCGACATCGCCATCCGCATCGGCACCCTCACGGACTCGACGCTCCATGCCCGCGCCCTGGGCTGTAGCCCGTTGCACATCCTGGCCAGCCCCGCTTATCTGAAGCAGCACGGCACGCCGTCAAGCGTCGCCGAGCTGGCCGGTCACGCGCTGCTGGGGTTTGCCCAGAACGAGGGCCTCAACCAGTGGCCGCTGCGTCACGTACACGGTGATCGTTGGCCGATCCAGCCAGCCATCAGCGCGTCCAGCGGCGAGACTGTGCGGCACCTGGCGCTGCAAGGGCAGGGCATCGCCTGCCTGTCGGACTTCATGACCCGCGAAGACATCCAGGCCGGTCGGCTGAAGGTGCTGCTGGCCGATGCCAACAGCGGGTATCGCCAGCCGATCAATGCCGTGTACTACCGCAACTCGCAACTGGCCTTGCGGATCCAGTGCTTCCTGGACTTCATCCAGGGCAAGCTCGCCGACTACGCCTCGCGGGAATTCAAGGGCTGATTCGTGACTTCAAGGCAAGAGTGATTTGGGCAATGTGGACTGTTTCGCCAAGGATCGGTCCCCGATACTCGTCCCATCACTGATCTGCCAAGGAGTTCTTTCATGAACGTATTCGTCACTGGCGCTGCCGGTTTCATCGGCGGCTCCATCGCCACCGGCCTGGCCCGCGCCGGGCATCACGTCACCGGTCTGGTGCGCAGCGCCGAACAGGCGAGCGAGCTGACTGCACTGGGTATCAAGCCGGTCATCGGCACCCTCGAAGACAGCGCGCTGCTCAGCGAACAGGCACGTGCCGCCGACGCGGTGATCAATGCCGCCAGCAGCGATCATCGCGGTGCGGCAGAGGCCTTGATCGAAGGACTCAAGGGGTCGAACAAAGTGTTGCTGCACACCAGCGGTTCGAGCATCGTCGGCGATGCTTCGGGCGGTCGTTCCAGCGAGGCCATCTTCTACGAAGACAACCTGCCGCCCCCCACCGCCGACAAGGCCGCCCGTGTCGCTATCGATAATCTGGTCCTGGACGCGGCGAAACACGGCGTGAACTCGGCGGTGATCTGCAACACCTTGATCTATGGCCACAGCCTGGGGGTCAAGCGTGACAGCGTGCAGTTGCCACGGCTGCTCAAGCAGGCCCGTAAAAGCGGGGTGGTGCGGCATGTCGGGCCTGGGCAGAACATCTGGTCCAACGTGCACATCGAGGACGTGGTCGAGTTATACAAACTCGCCTTGACCCGTAACCAGCCAGGCACGTTCTACTTCGTCGAAAGCGGCGAAGCTTCGTTCATCGACATGACCACCGCTATGGCCCGAGCGCTGAACCTGGGCGAACCGCAGGACTGGCCGTTGGCCGATGCCGAAGCCGAGTGGGGCTACGAAATGGCCAACTATGGCCTGGGTTCCAACAGCCGGGTGCGGGGCAAGAACGCCCATGAGCTGCTGGGTTGGACGCCGAAGCGAACGTCGGTGGTGGAGTGGATTCTTGATGAGATGGTGTGAGTGACGCCGGTAGTGCCAGCAGAATAAGCCCCCTTGTGGGAGCAAGCAGGCTCGCTCCCACAGGTTTTTGTTGCGTGTTGCTTCAGTCGTGCTGCACGCCCGCGCGCTTGAGCATTTGCTTGCAACGCTCGGACAGGTGGAACACACGCAAGTGCTTGCCGGCTTTGCTGTAGCGCTCGCGCAAGGTCTTGAGTGCGGCGACGGCCGAGTAGTCGACGAAGCGCAAGTGGCGGCAATCGAGGGTCACCAGGGCCGGGTCGTTGGCCGGGTCGAACTGGTTGAGAAACGGTGTCGTCGAGGCGAAGAACAGCGTGCCGTGCAAGCGATAGAGTTTGCTGCCGTCGGCTTCCTGATGCGTGTCGGCGTACAGCTCCCGCGCCTGTTGCCAGGCGAAGTTGAGCGCCGCGATGATGATCCCGCAGAGCACAGCCACGGCCAGGTCGGTGAACACCGTGATGACGGTCACCGCGATGATCACCAACACATCATTCTTCGGCACCTTGTTGATCACCCGCAGCGAGGCCCAGGCGAAGGTCTGCTGCGCAACCACGAACATCACGCCCACCAGCGCAGCCAGCGGGATGCGCTCGATCAACGGCGACAGGAACAACACGAACAGCAACACCATCACCCCGGCCACCACGCCCGATAACCGTCCGCGCCCACCCGAGCTGAGGTTGATTACCGTCTGGCCGATCATGGCGCAGCCGCCCATGCCGCCGAACAGCCCGGAGGCGATGTTGGCGGCGCCCAGCGCCACGCATTCACGGTCCGGATAACCGCGGCTCTGGGTGATTTCGTCGGTGAGGTTCAGGGTCAGCAGGGTTTCCAGCAAACCGACCATCGCCATGATTACCGCGTAGGGCACGACGATCTGCAGGGTCTCCAGGTTCCAGGGAAGATCGGGCCAGGCGAAGGCAGGCAAGCTGCCGGCGATATGGGCCATGTCGCCCAGCGTTCGGGTGGGCAGGCCGAGCAGGTAGACCGCCAGGCCGACACCGAGGATCGCCACCAGGGCCGGCGGCACGCTGCGGGTCAGGCGTGGTAGCAGGTAGACAATGGCCATGGTCAGCGCCACCAGGCCGGCCATCAGATACAGCGGATCGCCGCTGAGCCAGGTTTCACCCTGCTTGAAATGCTCCAGTTGGGCCAGCGCAATGACAATCGCCAGGCCGTTGACGAAGCCGAGCATCACCGGGTGCGGGACCATGCGCACCAGCTTGCCCAACCGCAACAGCCCGAAGGCCATCATGATCAGCCCGCCCAACAGCACGGTGGCCAGCAGGTACTGCACGCCGTGTTGCACCACCAGCGCGATGATCACCACTGCCATCGAGCCCGCCGCGCCCGACACCATGCCTGGCCGTCCGCCGAACAGGGCGGTCAGCGTGCAGATGATGAACGCGCCGTAGAGCCCCATCAGCGGATTGAGGTGGGCTACCAGGGCGAAGGCGATGCATTCGGGAAGCAAGGCGAAAGAAGTGGTGAGGCCGGCGAGGGCGTCGGCGCGAAGACGTGCTGGTTTCATGATTTACCTGACTGGGCCCCGGTTGAGCGTCGGCTACCGGGGCGTGATGCAAAAACAGCTGCGGATGGTACGGAATTGAGGGCGGGGCGGCCAGCCGTTGGTCATTGTGTTGATGAAGTTGGGGCTGCTGCGCAGCCCAGCGGGAGCAAGCTCCCTCGCCACAAAGGCAATGAAAGTCTTGCGCTGAATTTTCATCAGTGCCGTGTCGCGATGTCCCTCAGCGACATTTCTTGTCTGTGTACGAAAATTACTTTCAGTGGGTTTGAAGATTCTCCGTCGAAATGATTTATGAGTTTCACAACACATCGACGTGACCCCATTCGAGGAGTAACGCATGGCCCCTGCTTTCGGTTATTGGCTATTGGTCTACGCGGCCATCGCGATCATTGCGCTGATCGTGCTGATCGCCCGTTATCGGCTCAATCCGTTCATTGTGATTACCCTGGTGTCCATTGGCCTGGCACTGCTGGCCGGGATGCCGCCGTCGGGTGTGGTGGGGGCGTACGAGGCGGGTGTCGGCAAGACATTGGGGCACATCGCGCTGGTGGTGGCACTGGGCACGATGCTCGGCAAGATGATGGCCGAGTCCGGCGGGGCCGAGCGGATGGCGCAGACGCTGATTGAACGCTTCGGCGAGCGCAACGCCCACTGGGCGATGGTGTGCATTGCCTTCCTGGTCGGGCTGCCGTTGTTCTTCGAGGTCGGGTTCGTGTTGCTGGTGCCCATCGCGTTCACCATCGCACGGCGCGTGGGCGTGTCGATCCTGATGGTGGGGTTGCCGATGGTCGCCGGGCTTTCGGTGGTCCACGCACTTGTCCCTCCGCACCCGGCGGCGATGCTGGCGGTGCAGGCGTTCCAGGCCTCGGTGGGGCAGACGTTGTTGTACGCGATCCTGATTGGCATCCCCACCGCGATCATCGCCGGTCCCCTGTACGCCAAATTCATCGTGCCACGCATCCAGCTGCCGGCTGAAAACCCGTTGGAGCGGCAATTTCTCGACCGCGAGCCCCGCGCGAACCTGCCGGGTTTCGGCGTGACCCTGGGGACTGTCCTGCTGCCAGTGATCCTGATGCTGATCGGCGGCTGGGCCAACCTGATCTCCACGCCGGGAAGCGGTTTCAACCAGTTTTTGCTGTTCATCGGCAACTCGGTGATCGCCTTGTTGCTGGCGACCGTCCTGAGCTTCTGGACCCTCGGCCTGGCCCAGGGTTTCAACCGCGAGTCGATCCTCAAGTTCACCAACGAATGCCTGGCACCGACGGCCAGCATCACCTTATTGGTGGGTGCTGGCGGTGGTTTGAACCGGATCCTGGTGGACGCCGGGGTCACCCAGCAGATTGTCGGCCTGGCCCAGGAATTCCAGTTGTCGCCATTGGTCATGGGCTGGTTGTTCGCTGCCCTGATGCGCGTCGCCACTGGCTCGGCCACTGTGGCGATGACCACGGCCTCAGGCATCGTCGCGCCCGTGGCGATCGGCCTGGGTTATCCCCATCCCGAATTGCTAGTGCTGGCCACCGGGGCCGGTTCGGTGATCTTTTCCCACGTCAACGACGGCGGCTTCTGGCTGATCAAGGAATACTTCAATATGACCGTTGCCCAAACCTTCAAGACCTGGACGGTATTGGAAACGCTGATCTCCGTGGTCGCGTTCGCCTTGACCCTCGGGCTTTCGCGCTTGTTCTGAGCGCACCGTAACTCCACAGGAGGCGCCATGGACATCCTTTACCAGATCCGCTCCCGCCAGGACTCCTTCAGCGCCGGCGAAGGCAGAATCGCCCGGCTGATGCTCGACGACGTAGGATTTGCCGCTTCCGCCAGCCTGGATGAACTGGCCCTGCGCGCCGAAGTCAGCAGCGCCACACTGTCGCGCTTCGCCCGCACCGTCGGTTGCCGCGATCTTCGCGACCTGCGCTTGCAACTGGCCCAGGCCAGCGGTGTCGGCAGCCGCTTTCTCGACCCGGCCGGAGCGCCTGAGCAGTCGGCGTTTTATGGACAGATCGTCGGCGATATCGAGGCGACCCTGCGTCAGCATCTGTCGGCGTTCGAAGAATCACGGTTCAGCGATGCCGTGCGGATGATCGGCAAGGCGCGGATGGTTCATGCATTCGGTCTCGGTGGCTGGTCGGCGTTGTGCGGTGAAGAGTTGCAGGTACGGCTAGTGCGTTTCGGCTACCCGATTGCCGCCTGCCGCGATCCGGTGATGATGCGCATCACCGCCACTTCGTTGAGTGCAGAACACCTGGTCATCGCCTGCTCGCTCACCGGTATCACCCCGGAATTGCTCGGTGCGGTGGAGCTGGCCCGCAGTTACGGCGCGCCGATCCTGGCCATCACCCGAGCCGACTCGCCCCTCGCCCGACTGGCCGATGTGGTACTGCCCCTGCAAGGCGCCGAGACCTCGTTCATCTACAAACCCACGGCGGCGCGCTACGGCATGCTGCTGGCCATCGACGTGCTCGCCACCGAGCTGGCGTTGGCTCACCCCGAAGACAATCAAGAGCGCCTGCGGCGGGTCAAGCTCGCCCTGGACGATTACCGCGGCGGCGATGATCACTTGCCGTTGGGAGACTGACATGCAATACGACACCCTTATCCGCAACGCGCTGGTCATTGATGGCCGCGATACCCCGGGCTACAACGCCGACGTAGGGATTCGCGCCGGGCGCATCGAGCGCATCGGCAACCTGGACGATGCCCGGGCGATTGAAGAAATCGACGCCGCTGGCCGTGTGCTGGCGCCGGGCTTCATCGATGTGCACACTCACGACGACACTGTGGTCATCCGCCAACCGCAGATGCTGCCCAAGCTCAGCCAGGGCGTGACCACGGTGATCGTCGGCAATTGCGGCATCAGCGCTGCACCGGTCAGTCTGCGCGGCGATCCGCCGGACCCGATGAACCTGCTCGGCACCGCGCAAGCGTTCGCCTACCCACGCTTCGCTGATTATCGGGCCGCGGTGGAGGCCGCTACGCCCGCCGTCAACGTCGCCGCATTGGTGGGCCACACCGCCCTGCGCAGCAACCACATGGAGGATTTGTTACGCACCGCCAGCGTGGGAGAAATCGCGGCCATGCGTGGGCAACTGCGCGAAAGCCTGGAGGCCGGTGCGCTCGGCCTGTCCACCGGTCTGGCCTATGCCAATGCGTTTTCGGCGTCCACCGACGAAGTCATGCAACTGAGCGAAGAATTGCAGGCCTTCGGCGCGATCTACACCACCCACCTGCGCAGTGAATTCGAACCGGTGCTCGAGGCCATGGACGAGGCGTTCCAGATTGGCCGTCACGCCCAGAGCCCAGTGATTATTTCCCACCTCAAATGCGCGGGCGCCGGTAACTGGGGACGCAGTTCGCAGGTGCTGGCGGCGCTGGAAAATGCGGCCAAAACCCATCCGGTCGGCTGCGACTGCTATCCCTACGCGGCGAGTTCCTCGACCCTGGATCTCAAGCAAGTGACCGACGCCCACCGCATCACCATCACTTGGTCGACACCCCACCCGGGCATGGGCGGTCGCGACCTCGCCGATATTGCCCACGAATGGGACGTCTCGCTGCTGGACGCCGCACGTCGTCTGCAACCGGCTGGGGCGGTGTACTACGGCATGGACGAAGGCGACGTAAGACGAATCCTCGCCCATCCACTGTCCATGGTGGGTTCCGACGGTTTGCCCGACGATCCGTTTCCCCATCCGCGCTTGTGGGGCGCTTTCCCACGGGTGCTGGGACATTTCAGTCGTGACGTCGGGCTTTTTCCGTTGCACACCGCCGTGCACAAAATGACCGGTCTGTCGGCGGCGCGCTTCGGCCTGAAGGAACGTGGCGAAATTCGTGAAGGACACTGGGCGGATCTGGTGTTGTTCAACCCGCAAACCGTTCGCGACGTTGCGGACTTCAATGAGCCACAACGGCCCGCAGAAGGCATCGACGGCGTGTGGGTCAACGGTATCCTGAGCTATCGCGATGGCCAGGCGAACGGGCGTAGACAAGGGCGCTTTCTGGTGCGGGAAGGGAATCTGTGCCTTGGCTTCAGTTCGTCGCGCGGTGCTTGAGAAAAGGTGCGCAAAGTCAGTTATTTCGTTGAACGCTGTCTCAGTGGTGGCACTGCGATATTAAAGAAGCCGAGGCCAAGGCCGAAGCAATGGGTTCAACCCGTCTAAACTGGGTCTTTTCAGTCAGGGAGTCACCCATGAGCTTCGGTAAAACCACTCCGATCCTGCGGATCTTCGATGAAGCCAAGGCGTTGGCGTTTTATGTCGACTTCCTCGGCTTCACCGTCGACTGGCAACATCGTTTCGGTGACGACTTCCCGCTGTACCTGCAAGTCTCCCGTGGCGATTGCGTGCTGCACCTGTCCGAACACCATGGCGACTGCACGCCAGGCTCGGCGCTGCGGATCGAGACCGATGAGCTGGAAACCTTCCAGGCGCACTTGCTGGCCAAAGAGTACCGCTATGCGCACCCACAGATTCAGGCCATGCCCTGGGGGAGCCAGGACATGACGGTTGTCGATCCGTTTGGCAATCGCTTGGTGTTTACCAATGCGATCAGTGTTTGAGCGGGGTTATTTTTTATTCTGACTGCCTCCCGGACGAGGCCCTGATGCCTGGTTTATTCTTTGGACGAGAGCGTTGTATTGCACATAGTCGACAAGACTGCGTCCGGTAGGTACGGTGATCTCCTGCGGAAGAATGCCGCTGCAATTGAAACAGGCAATAAAATCCGTTGGTATCTTTCCGCTAATCTTCTCAGTGTATATATGTGTATCCGAGAGTATACGTTCAGCTTGACCCGGGTAGAGTGCAACAACTGAGTTCAGCAGTCGGACCTCACCGTGAGCCCCCGGGCCTCCGGCTCGTATGGGAATGATTCCGTTGCTGTTCGTAATATGTTTTTCAATGAGCCGTTGAGTGTCTTGTTGGAGTTCATAAAAATTTTCGATAGTTCTGCTTAGCGTTGGTTCAAGCGCCAACACTTCCGGCTCTATTTCAAATTTCTGATGTGGGTCATTTTTTGTATCTCTGTATCGTTCGCCCAAGTCTGCTAAATATTCTTGTGTATTTTCGATTTTGTAGCTTCCGAAGTTTAAGTAGTAATCTTCGTTTGTGCTATCACCTACATAGCTTTTGTCTACTCCACGGTAGTTTTGCGGGCCGCCTTGTGGTCCGGTGATGTTATGGTAGAGACCGAATCCAATATCGTTATCGCCCTTATGATCAATAATGACGCCGAAAGAGTTCACAACAAGCTTTGTGCGTGTTTTTGCGTTGATGGGACCAAGATGGGGATCTTTTTCAGGGGGGGCGACGGGCCGTTTGTTCGGTCTGGTAGATGGACCACTTATCATTGCCTGCGAGTCTGAAGTGCCAGTGTCTCTCACCCATGCCAATACGTCGTCTTTTGCCAAACCTTGGTAGTCAACAAATCTCATCGGGTTGTTCCCCACCATGCAATACAGGTTCAGCCCGTCAACCGCCCCCGCTGGATCGGGACTGATCCAGCGTTGCAACCACGGTGCGTAGTAGCGGTGCCCGTAGTAATACAGGCCGCTGGCGTCACGCTCCTTGCCGGAATAGCGAAGGGTCCGGTAGTCGGCTTCCACGGCTGATCGGGACGCAGCCCAAGCGGTTCCGCCGTAGGGGAGATAGCTTTCCTGGCTGATCAGCCAGCCTTCATCGTCGAGTTCCAGCGAGCTGGAACCCAGGTGATCGTCCAGGCTGTAGCGCGTCTGGTTGGCGGCGATGCCGGCTGGGCGGCCTTCGGTCCAGTGCAAGTACCGCACGCTGCAACGGCCGGCCTGCAGGGTGATGACTTCCAGGCGTTCGTGCTGACGGGTGTGGATTTCGAGGCCCGGCAGGTAACGGACTTCCCGGGTATGGGTCACAGCCGAAGCATAGGTGACCTGGACCTTGCGCACCCGTTGCCCCGTGCTGTCATAGCCATAGCGCTCAAGGTCGTGGCGGCCGTCTGCGCGCTGCACCAGCGTCACGCTGGCGAGTTGATTGCGGGCATTCCATTCCAGCGCCCGGCCCGGATGGAGTACCTGCGGGTTACCGTTGGCATCGTAGTGTTCAGCCTTGTTCCAGGACAGCAGGCGATTGCTGGAGGCGGCTATCTCCAGCTTCCGGGTGTAGTTGTTGCGGTCGCGGACATGGCGCAGTTCGATCAGGTTGCCACCGGCGTCGTACTGGTAGTGCTCGGTAAACGGGAACAGTTGCCGGGCGTCGAACGGCGTCCTGCTGAAGGCGGGAAGTTCGGGATTGCTGGTCAGCCCCGCCGTTTCACGGCCCGTCGCGCTGCTCAACTGGTAAAGGCTGTCGTAGGTGAACGTGCAGGTGGCGTCGACCCGTTGGTTGCTGCCGAACTGCACCGGTTGGGCCCGATCCTCGATGTGCGTCACGTTACCCACCGCGTCGTAGGTGTAGCGCAGATCCTGCAAGGTGTTGCCAGACACCGACGCGCTGAGTGAGATCAGTCGGCCGCTGGCCGGATCGAATGCGGCGCGACTGATGACGCCGTTGCCGGCAACCTGGGATTCGACCTGGCCAGACGCGTTGTAGACGAGATCCTTCAGGATGGTTTTTTCAGTCGTAGCGTCTTTTACTTTCAGGCTCACAACCTTGAGTTGGCCGGCGATATCAAACCCGTAGCGCTGTTGGTGCCGGGCCGCATCCACCAGCAGGATAGGGTGCGCCAATGCATCGTAGCGCCAGTGGGTTTCGTAGCCGTTGCCCTTTTCCAGCAGTTTGTCGCGGGCGATCTCCTCGGCCGGCCAGTCGGGTTGTGCCGCATCGACGAGGAAGTGTCGCGCCTGGCCAAGCGGTTTGCCGCAGAGGGCGTATTCATCGACGAGCAGGCTGCCCGCGCTGTCATCGTGGCGGATCAGGGCGCCGCAAAGGTTGCGTGCGGCGGATTCCGGCGAGCTGTCGCCGTAGCGCAGGCATTCGACTCGGCGCGGATCCTGATCTGGCAATTGCTCGTGGATGGCGGTCGGCCTTAGCTGCTGGTCGTAAGTGGTGCGCCAATGGTTTCCTCGCTGATCCCAGCTGCGCACGATCTGTCCGGCAGCGCCAGGGAGATTCAGGCGCCAGCCGGCGTCGACGCTGTTCACCAGCAGCGGCTTGCCGGAAAGGCTGTAGACGGTCGTCAGGTTGGCTTCGGTTGCTGTGTCGAACAGCCTTGGGTCCCACTGCGCAACCTGGCGTCCAGCCGTGTCGTGGTGTTGGCGGGTGATGCGCGCTTGGGATTGTTCTTCTGCGTTGCGCCGGCAGTAAGCGACCTGGCGCACGGGCAGGCCTCGACTGTCGACAGCCTTGAGCGTCGGTGTCCTGCGGTGAAGGCCTGGATTCATGCCTCACCTCCGATAGCCGGTGCTTGTTCGGCCATGACCTCTTCCAGGGTGTCGTTCTCGTCCTCGTCCAGGGTGTACCAGGCATGGCGGGAGTGCCGCCGCATATAGGAAAGGCCAGCCTGTGTGGCCAGGCGTGTGCGGGTGGGGCGACCCAATGCATCGTAGAACTGTTGGTCACAATGACCGAACTGCCGCAAGGACTCGTCGTTGATGTAGCGGTGCTGATCGGCGAAGTAAGGGCGGTAGAGGCGGATCGGCAACCCCTTGTTGTTGTATTCCACCCGTTCGCTGACACGCCAGCGTGTTGCCGTTGTTTGCTCCATGGGTTTTTCGTCCTTGAGCGCCAGTGCTCCCTGGGATGTGACGACGTAGGCCATGCCCGGCTCGACCCGTTGCTTGCTTTGCAGGGTTCGACCGAAACCGTCGAAGCAGGTGATGGCAATGCGGATTTGCTGCTGGTCGTCATCGGGGTAGCGGTCGGCCACCAGTGCGGCGATGTGCACCGGCTCACGCGTTGCGGCATCCATTTCGTTCTTCAGTTTCAGGTCGTCGGCGCAGAGTGTTTGAAGATCCCCCAGTCGCGTTCGAGCCGACGCACGGATATGTCCGCTGGGGAGCAGGTCTCGGTTGAGCACGCATCGCGCCAGCCAGTCGCCGTCCGCCAGCGCGGCGTTCGACACGCAACCCATCCAGCTGAAGGGCGTGTAACAGAGCGCTGTGGCGGCCTCCTGCAAGGCGTCCTGGCGCTGTTCGATCGCTTCTGTCGAACTGTCGAAACACAGCCGCTTGAACTGCGCGATGGGTTTGAAACCCACGGGGGTGTTGTTTTCGGTACCGTAGAATGTCGTGGCCAATACTTGGCCGAAGGCATCAACCAGGCCTTCCTGGACGTTGCCGTTGGGATCGGTAATGCGCCGTGGCAGCAGCGAGCGGTAATCGTAGAGCGCTTGGGTGACACAGCCATCGGGCAGTTTGAATGCGGTGATAAAGCAGTGGTAATTGTCGTAGCTGAAGGCGGTCACGCCATGGTGTTCACTCGCCTGTTGGGTCTGGATTTTGTAGAAGCCTTCCAGTGGCGCGTAGGTCGCAAGATCTCTTTTGACTGACCAGAGTTTGTCGAGCAGTGGCGTCGCCGGCAGAAAGGCGTCCATGCGGTGGTAGCCGATTCGTTCCAGCAGCTTGCCCTTCGGGCGGGAGGTTTGTGGCAACAGATGGAAAGCTTTCAAGGCGGTTTCGTCCAGCTCGGCGGTTTCCATGTGGGCGCCCAGGGCTTCGAAGTGGGCGACGCCGTCCGGCAAGGTTTCTGCGGTGGAGGCGTCCTTGTAGCGTTGCACCGACAGGCCAGTCAGAACGCTTTGGGTTATCCAGGCGGTTTCCCCGGTGAGTTCGATGAACCTTTCATAGGTCATGTCCCGTGTGCTCAGCCCGCCGGTCTCGGGTGCCTTGGGTTTCTTCAGCGCATGGGTCCGCTGGCGGTACGGCAAGCCCAGTCGCCAACCCTGAGGCGCTGGCAGATGGATGTACTCGGCGCAGGTTTCGGTCAGGTAATGGAACTGTTGCGCTGGATCATGAGCATCGCGCCACCAGCGCTGCTGATCGGCGTCACTGAACGGCGGAACATCGTCGAGGGTTTTTCGTCGGGCGTAATGGACGTTTACGCTGTGAGTCAGCGAGCCATAGGCGTCGTACTGCAGATTGAAGGTGTGCTGGCATTGCGGATCGTCGGTCAGGCCTTCGTACTGATAGTGGATGGACTCCAGCAGCAGCGGCAACATCCGGGCATGGCGCCGGTTGCCCTCGGGTGCCTGGAGCAGGCGTATGCGATAGCGATTTTCCTGGACCGAATACAACGTTCTGCTGCCCTGGCGCGTATCGACTCCAAATATCTCGCTTCGCAGTAGATAGCCACTGAGGGCGCGAGACATTTCCAGGATGGTCGCCGTGGTGGCCGAGGCAATGAGGGTGTCGCTCCCGATCTCAGGCTGGTATTGGCTCAGCAAGGTCTTGCCCGGCGCCACGGCGATGGGATCCGCGTGGCTGTAACCGATACGGGGCAGGTCCACCGCCTGGCCGGTGTGAAACCAGTTCTTGGTCAGGCACGGCGTCGTGAAGCCTGGCGATTCGGTATCGCCGGGGTTGGCCTGCTCGTCGGTTTGCAGCAGCAGGCCAAAGCCGCGAAATTCCCGTTCGATGCCGTCGTAATAACCTTGGCGATAGGTGAAGGACTGGAGCAGCCGATTGCCCGTTATCTCGTCCAACTGGGTTTGATTCGATACCACGTGCACGACCAATGGCAGATGACAAGCCAGGGGCCTGTCGGCGGCCATTCTTTCGGCTTTTTCGTCCAGCCATTCCTGCGCGGAACTGCGGTAGCGGATACTGTTGGCGGCACCCATATTGTTGTTTGTGCCGGTGAGTAAATACGGTTTCGCGCTGACGAAGTCGCAGCGCCAATGTTGGTTTCCCCTGTGGGGCAGGCTCAGGACCAGGCTGGAGCAGCCGAGGCCTTGCAGGTCGGCGATGCTCACCTGGCACAGGCGGTCGTAGTGCAGGCCTTGGGGCCAGGGCAGCGCCACGGGAGGGCTGAAGCCATTGCCACCGCGGTTCATGAAGATCAGCGCCTGGTCCGCTTGCAGGTAGATCAGATCGGTGGCGCCGGAGCCATCGAGGTCCGCCAAACGAATATGCGAGGCGTCGAAGGTTTCGTATGCCAGGCCCGGTGAACCCAGCACGATGCCGTTGCCGAAACGTCCATGCCCCAGGTTTGGCCAGCACTTCACTTCGTTGTGACGAATGCGTACCAGGTGCTGTTGGCCACTGCCGAGCATGTCGCTGAATGCCACCAACTCGGAGGGCGACGCGCTGATGAGTGGGAGGGCGTCGTCTGCCTCGCCGCGAGATATTTCGCGGGCTGCCGAAAAACCATTCTCCTGCTGGTTGGCGTACACGCGAACGCTGCGTGGGCCGATCAACACCAGGTCGCTGAGGCCCGCGCCCATCAGGTCGGCCAGCTGCCCTTGTGGATTGAAAAATTCTGCGGGGAACGCGTTGAACGTGGCGAAATCCGACCAGTTGCGCTCGGGACCGAGGGAGAAAAAACCGCTCCACCCCGGCTGGGCGATGATCCAATCCAGTCGACCGTCGCCCGTGAGGTCGCTCAGTGACTGCTGCAGTGGTTTTGCAGGGTCGGCAACGGGAATGCGGGGCAACGCCCGCCATTGGCCGTAAGCCACTTCATTGCTGTTGGCCTTGGCTCGCATGGGTTCGCGGTAATACCAACCGCCATCGCCTCGATGGAGTAGGCCCGGCAAGCCTTCGCCGTACAGATCCACCAGTTGAAAACCCTGGTTTTTGTTGAGCCCCGGCATGTTTTGCCAAGGCTGCCAGTCGGGGCGTTCAAGCGGGAACTTGAACTCGCTGTAGCTGAACTCGACAGGCGGACGGTGATCGGCCGTCGTCGAGTCGCCGAATGCCTGGTCGTGGGCGGCGGTCAGTTGGTGATAGCCCAGGCTGGTCTGACGATAATCGAGCAGCACGCGTCGCACCAGGACGGGGGCCGCGCCCCATTCATCAGGAAAACGGTGGAACATCAGTACCTGGCGGCACAGTCGTTCGGTGCGTAACTCAAAACCGTAGGCGAAGCTGGAAAACGCATCGTCACGGGCCAGCCATTGGTGGCCTTCATAGTTCGGCTTCCGTTGGTATTCCGTGCTCCGTTCACCGTAGTCGAACACCAATTCGAAGTGCCATTGCACAGCCTTCAGCCGATCCGCTTCCCACAGGTAGAGGTCCGCATCGGCCTTGAAATTGCCATAGCACACCCGGCTCAGATAGCGCTGCGCCGTGACGTCGGCCTTGTACTGGTAAAGGATGTGCTCGCCGTGGGGGTTCAGGCTTTCTTCCAGCAGCCATTCGCCCACACGCCTTGCATCCAGGGGATCTGCTCGACGCGCAGAAGGGCTTTTTCCGAATACATGGAGGCTGCCATCGGCATCATGTACGAGCCAGAAACCCGGTGTTTCCTTGTCCGACGACCAATACTCGATCCGCTCGAAGCGGCTTTCGATTCTCGGAAAGTAGCGGACTACTGTGTAGGTCTTGTTCAGCGCCAGATGGTTGTAGCGGTCGATGCGCGTCGAGCGGATAGCACCTTGCGGATCTCGCTCGGGCAACCACACCACGGCACCGGGGCCGATGATCTCGTCTTCTTCGGTATAGGCCGGTACACCCTGGGCGGTCCATCGCGCCACACAGGGCAGCGACAGCCCCCAGCCGATGCCGAACACGTCATTGCCGGCCGAGCTGGCGTACCCCAGCGACAAGGAGGGGGCGAAACCGCGACCCGGGGAAATCGGCAGGGCAATCTCATAGGACGCCGTGCCGTGGGCGCCGATGGCGGCCCAGCCTTTGCCGATGCTCTGGATGGCGCCGCCGCCCTTGGGCAGTGACGGCGCGTTGACAGGCATTGTGCTGTGTTCACTCATCGCGAACCTCCGCCAGCCCGGGCTGTGTAGTTCACCTGCACGATGATGTCAGTCAGTGACGCCAACATGTCCTTTTGGGCTTCGGGGTTGGGGAAGTTCAGGCACCACGTGGAGACCGCACCGGTGTATTCGAAGGGCAGGTAGCGCTCATCGTTGAAGTTGAGGGTGAACAGGCCGTTATCGTCGACCCCCGTGGAAAGGGCAATTTGCTGGTTGGCGTAGCGGCTTTCCACGGGCTGGCCACCGGGAGACATGAACACCTTGCTGGCGGTCTGGGTCAGCGTGGCCCGAATGTTTTCATAAGGGCCGACGATGGCTGGCAAGGAGACGCTGATGGTCTTGATGCGCCGCAGGTAATGCTGCCGATCTTTGTAGTCTTCCTCGAACAACTCTTGGGTCAGCTCGAATTCGCACTGGCCTTGCAACAGGTCGGCGTGAATTTGCGCCCATTCCTTGTTAATGGTGCTGGTTGCGGTTCTGCTTTTGAGTTGACGCAGCGATACCGTTTTACGAATTTCCAGATCCCGCTCGTTGCGGCGCAAGTATTCGGCCTGCATGTTCAACAGGCTCAGCTTCAGCTGCTCGCCCATTCCGAGGCCCCGATAGGTCGCATTCCAGGTGTCGGGTTGGATGAAGCGCGTGTTCAAATCCGCCAGTTCATACTGCCAGCAAGCTTCAGCCGTCAGGCAAAGACCCACTGTTGCGTCGTAGGCTTGGCGGTAGAGCGCGGCAAACTGGCTATTGAGCCATTGGTACAGTTGAGCTTTGGTAAAGCGCTTGCGGAAAAAATCGTAGTTGGTCTTGGCTTGGCCCAGGCTCGATTCCGCCAGGCGAAGTTGCAGGTGCGTGGCCGTTTCCTGCTCGGCAACATGTGCCAGTTGTGCGTCGACCTGCGCCAGTTCGAGCTGTGCCTGGTCTCGGGCCTGGGTCCATTCCTGCCGACGACGATGGAACTGTGCCGTCCGCTCGAGATGGGCCGCTGTCGTGCGGTCGCTGATGGCGGTGCCTTGGGCGATCGCTGCTCCAGCGTGCAGCGCACCTTCCCAACGGGAGCCGCCATTGCTGAAGCCAAAAATGTTAGGGGTCATCATTAGGCTGCCTGCTACTGCCTGGGAGTCGGACGCATCCCGTTCGGCTGAGCCACTTCTCAAGTACAACCGACAGGCGTGCCTCTCGGCTTCACTGACGCCTTTGTCCAGCAGATTCTGGTAGTAATGGGCTCGTCCCGCGACGATAGAACGGCTGGCCAGCAGCGCCTGGCGGTTATGGCGGTCGATCTTCAGTGCCTGGCGTTGCAGGTCGACCGAGATTTTCGCCAGGTCCCAGGCTTGCTGTTGTTGCAGTTCCTGCAATTGAGCCTGCTCTTTGCGCTCGATCAGCGATAGCAGCGTGGCGCCGAACTGGCTGAGGCTTTCAACGGCACTCTGTGCCTGGCTGTGCATGACCATGAAGCGATAGTTCGGGAGGTGTGGGAGCGATAAACCCGACGCGGCGCTGTCGGCGATGTTCAGGGCGTTGGCACCGGGCAAGGCGCGAGGATCCAGCGGCGGAGCGAACAGCGGCAAATGCAGCGGCTTGCCGACGATGTCGAGGTTATGCCGCAGGTTGTACAGGCGACTTTCGGTGATGTCCCAGCGTTTGAGCAGCTCGGGGTTGAACGGTACGCGCAAGTACGGGGTATCGATCGCAGGCAAGGACGACGGCGAAGGGTTACCACGAATGCGCAACGGGTGGGGGGTGTCGGACTGGCTCAGGAAACGTTCGAACCCGCGCAGGTTTTCATTGCTGCTTTCGCTCAACGCTTGCAGGCTGATGCTCGTCCATTGATCGAGTGTCTGAACGACCGCCCGCGGTCCCAATAACTCCAGCGCCCGTACGTACCATAGCTTGGCCTCACTGAGGCTATCGGGTGTCAGCGCGCGATACGCGGCGTCGCCTCGGTTGATCAGGATGTCGAGGTACAGGAAGTACAGCGCTTTGCGAAAGTGCACCGGATGACTGAGGGCAATCTGGTGTGGGTCGTGGGGGGCCTGGTCGTGATAGGCCGTCATATTGCTGTCGACCAGAGGCACGCTTCTCCAACACCCCTCATTTGCGCGACTCGGGTCGAAGACATATCGGAGCCAGCGTTCGGCTTCGTCGTATCGTTGTTCGGTGTTTAGCCGGTGGGCGATCAGCCACGGTACGTAGAGGAACAGCTCCGTGAAGTAACGGCCGTATGGGCCGTGGAAATCCATCTTGTTGCTGACGACGCCTGGTAAGGCCGGTTCCGGCAAATGTTGGGTCTGCCAATCAAACAAATCATCCAGGCTGTTTTCGGTATGACGGATCAGTTCTGGAGCGAATAGGGTGTTCAACCTGATGGGCTGGCGCGGTTTGTTCTGGGCATCGCTTTCGTTGATGGCGGAACCGGCGAAATCGATGGATTGACTGGCGCCCAGGCCTGGCGTCGATACGTGAGTAATGGTTGGCGGCTGGAGGCGTGCCGGAGTGAACTTCAGCTTGATCGCCTTGAGGGCGGAGTAGAGTTTTTTTTCCGGCTCCTCGGGGTGAACGAAGGCGACCCCACAAAGGAAAGTGTCACCGTGCTTGGCGAGGTCTGTGCTGCGCCAGGTGAACTCAAGGAACTTCTCCAGGTTCGGTGCGGGGCTGGACTCTGCTACGACCGTCAGGTCTTCAAAGGTTAACGATTGAGTGTGCGAGGCGTCCGGGCGGCGGAAAATCACGTACTGGAGGAGGAGGGGTTCGTCCAGACTAACGAATGTCTCACCCAGGTTCAGCGGGGCGGAATTGTTCGCGTGCAGGGTCAGGTTTTGCACCTTGCCGGCATAGCTGGTGTGGTCCACACGTCGACTTGCCGCGATCAGATGCCGCGCTGCCTGGGTGGAGATCAATTTCCCTTGAAAGTCGTTGGTTAACGTGATGCCTGGCGAGTGTTCATTATCCTTGGCCGCATCGGTCATATGATCGAATGACAGCCGGTAGTTTTGCTCGAGGAACTTCGAAGGGGCATTGTGTATTGAAGAAAACGAACCCCCGCTAAGGGCTACATAGGGCGTTTCTGGCAAGCTCCGGGCAGGGAGCACCCAAACAAACTGAAGTCGAGGCGTCTTATAGGGCACGGTTGTCAGTCTCAAGCGCATTTCCATACGGTTTGACGACGTTCTAACCCCGTAGTGCTCGAGGTGGATGATTGCGCTCATACGCAGCGTGAGGGTTGAGGGGGATGGCCCGTCGACTGATTCGATGCCAATGCGTTGCCGATGCCCATCGAAATCCGACATGGAGACTTCCATATTCTCGGGGAGGGCAACTTCAATGGGGACGATTTCGGCGGATGTTTTGGTTTGGATACGTTGCGCCGTAGCGCTGACGAGTGTTTTTTCATCGGCGTTGTACTGGCGATAATGCTCTTTCGCTGCTTGTTCCGTGGTGGCTGAGCTACCGGGCTCAGGGGTGAGGTTTTTATCGATGCACGTTGTTTTAATGAACGTGAAGTGGTTGCCGGTTGAATTGAGCGAGTCGGTCCTGGCTTCACGTGCACACAAGGCGAGAAACAACACATCGCGCGCACCCTTGCGGTATTGCACAGCAACAGTGCCGACCAATGCCTTGATCGCATCCAGCTCCATGCTGCGAAGCGCGTTGTCCTCGCAATAGCCCTGCAGGCAAACACGCGGGGTGCTCCAGCTTCCATCCGGTTTTTTGAAACAGAGGCTCAAGCGTAATAGCGGATGATGGGTGGTCGCTTGTGACGGTGAAGAAGCATTGCGGGTGGCTGATGGATCCTGATGGATGCATTCGGCCCATACGACGAACAAACGATTGTTGAACCAGACCGGCCTTATTGAATGTTCGACCGCGTTATCGGAAATTGGCACGTTGGCTTTTTCCCAGTCCGACCAGGCGTAGGGATCGGGCTGGTCAAGTTTCGGCGGGGTGGCAGGCGAGGGCGGTGGCGTGCCGTTGATTGGGCGTTGAGCCATGTTCAGCGAACGCCAGAAATAGCTGTTCTCGGAGCGTGATTTGGCAATGAAATAGTAAGTGCTGTTGGCAAAGTCCTCGCCATCGATGTAGCCAGTGAGAATGTTCAGGTTGGCGACTTCTTCGAACCGGGTCAGGTATGCCGTGACCGCGGACTGGACCGCATCGGGTTGAATCTGGTTCTGATTGAGGTCGTTTTCCAGTTGCCGGAAGTTGTCGCTCTTGTTGGCCCTCAGCAATGGGTCCAGATAAATCGCCGGGAAATAGAGCAACTTTTGATGGGCGGCCCAGGTGGGGTATTGATGCAGCTCGTTGCGCCAAGTCTTCAGGTGCTCGGCGCCCAGGCTTGCCGAGTCGTAGCCGGGTTCCAGGTTCATCAGGATGCGATGGACGTATTGCTGCAGGCTGGCGATGGCACACGCCACGGGTGTGGTGGGCACGTCCTGGCTGACCAGCACATCGAGCAACCAGTATTCGTAAAGCGCCTCGGCCGTCTTGAGCTTCAGGTTTCTTGTCGTAGGGTTGTTGGGCGCGACCTGGTTCAAATAGAGCGCTAACTGTGCATCACGCAGGCTTTCATCAAGCTGCTTTTTTATGGCAACGGTCATATTCAATCCTTGAATGTTGAGGACGGTGGACGTGTCAGTGGCAGGCCGCGATCAGCGCTTCACCGACGGTCCTCCAGTCCGATGTCTCGCTGTCGTTGTTGAGTGCGGTTGCCTTGAGCAGCAGGCTGGCCGACAGCCCGGTGTGCTGGCAGCACGCCTGGCAGCGCATGATCCAATCCACGGCTTCCATGGACTGGGCGCGTTTATGGTCCAGGTGTGCGGTCAGGCAACTGATTTCGTCAGTGCTCCAGTCCAGCAGGCTGGCCAGCAGTTTATTGGCTTCTTCGCCTGTGCCTTGCGGCGTGTCCTGGTTGGCAAGCTGCAAGTAATGCAGCAGGTGTTCTTCTGACCGGGCTTGATGGTGGGCGCAGTGACTGAAGCGTTCGAGTAGATACAGGGTTTGAGGCGTCAGCGTTCCTGTGCTGCCTGTGGCCAGCCAGGTTGGGTTATTCATCAATTGTCGCAGGGTGCTGCTGCTCAGGTGCAAACCCTTGCACGCTTGGGCCGTGCGCAATACCGTCGCCAGCAATGCAGGCATTTTCCCAGGGGCGCTCTCGATGGCCGCGACAATCGTTGTTGCATGGGTGTCGGCCATTCGCATCACGCAGGGGAAGTATTCCGCAGACAAGTCGGCAAGGTCGTGCAGCAAGGTCTCCACCACGTGCCGCTCTCCGCTCGGTTGGGGCTCTTGCGCCAGCAGTATCGACAGTCGTTTTTCCAGGCTTTTGTTCATTGGCACGTCGTCTTCGGTAGCGTCGAACAGACGACACCATGACGCGACATCCCGGTTGTCTTGCTTGAGCCAGTCGACGGCCCAATCCAGCGCCATCAGCACATCGAGAATGTCGGGCTGTGAGACGTGCGAAGTACTCAATGCCCCTGTCACCAACGCTTTGCAGAAGTCCTCCCCGCCCAGTAAGCGGGCCAGCGCCGTGCATTCGAAGGGAGAGAGACCAAACATCCGGGCGATACGGGCCTGGCGGTAGAGTGACGAGACTGTGGATAAATCGTGGTTAAACGAAGACAGGTATTTTTCGGTTTGCTTCGTTAGCAACAGCAGCGAATCCTGCGTCATGGGAAGTCCGAGGCCCGCACTGAGATAGCTGAAGGTTTTCAGGTCCGTCGTGACCAAGTCTTCCACCTGCGGGTGTCCGAGCAATTGGGTTCGATTGAACACCTGGTCAAACAAGGGCACCTGCTGGCCGCAAGCAGCAATCGGCATGTCGTGCAGTAACGACGCAAACTCTTGCGGTGCGATGCCGTGGCGTTGGTTCAGGTAGCGATAGACCCCCAGGGTGCGCAAGGTATTGGTGTTGAGCGTCATCGTCGTGCTGCCTTCCGAGCGCAAGGCACTGACGATCAGCGTGTCCAGTTCGGCAACGGGAATACCGGTCCAGCGCTGCAATCGGATCATCCGCTGCATGCGGGCGAACCGTTCGCGAGATGCATGGATGAAGGTGTTCGCGGATTTGAGAGTCGTCAGGGTGGCTGTCGATTCCGGCCCGTTGATGTAAGCGGCTCCATAATTGTTGGCATGAATCGAGGGGGGACTGTCGGTCGAGGTTCGCGGGCTGTAGGCACCTTGTGCCAGCAACTGTTCGACCTGTTCCGTGGTCAGCCCGGTGCGCTCCTTGAAGAACGAAAGATCGTGGAGGCGATTGGGGTTTTCAGTGCCGAAGCTTTTCTTCAGGGCGCCAAGGTCCAGGTCTGAACTGGCCGGCGCGAGCAGGATTTTCTGTTGCTCAGGACTGAGCCCGGACAACAATCTTTGCGCCTCGACATGGGATTGCGAAACACGCCCGTAAGGTGAATCCCCTGGTGAAAACGGAAGTTTCAGGCTCACCCGATAATTCAATTCGCCCAGCACCGGTTTGTTTGCGCCCAGCCCCAGCAGACACTGGTGATGATGCAGGTCGTAGGGCAGCGAGAAGGGGTAGTGTTCGCTGGCCAGGACCTGGTGGACGGTCTTGTCGCTCGTTGCCAGATGGGCTTCGATCGCGCTGCGCAAGGTGTCATTGACGATGTCCAGCATTGGCCGCGCAACGAAGGCGCTCTGGTGATCGAGCATAAGCCCCTTGAGGTCCGGTCGCCGTTGCTCCAGGGGGATTTTGTCGGTTGATGGGGAGGCGTTTTCCAGCTGGCCGGCAAACAGATACAGCGCCCGCAGATAGGCCACGGGCGAGTCGATGGCCGCGATGTCACCTTCCTTGCAGAACTGATCCCAATGCTCGTTGAACAGCGCTTGATAGCTGACGGACGCCGAGGTTGAGTCCGAACCCAGGCTGCGCCGGGCACGTCGCCGAGTATCGCTGGGTGATATCAGGTGCTCCTGATACAGGCGACTGACCTGCCCGGCATAGCTGGCGGCATTGTCATAGACCTGCCCGGCATCCACGTCGGTGTGCTTGCCCAACTCAAGGACGAACTGCGCCTTGCCCATGCGCATGACGTCGAAGACCGACGTCAATCCCATGCGCTGCAGGGCTGTCCTGAAATCGGCCTGGGCGTTGTCATCGCCGATTGGGGCTTCGATGAGCCGGTGCAACAGTGAGTCGTTGCTTGCGTCCATGTGCTGTCCATCTCCTGTTCGAACGGAATGTGCTTGTTCAAGCGAAACCGTACAGGAGCGTGGGACAAAAGGCGGTAGGACGAGAGGGGGTGGGTTTTGTACGAAAGGGCGATGCGTTGTCTGGATCTTGGTTGAACGGGGGTTGATACAGTCGGTATGGATGAGTGTGTAACGGTAGCTGGACAAGCAGGAGAGATTAACCTAAGTTTGAAATCAATGATTTCATTGATTGCGAGGGGATTATGGCCAGCATCACGATTCGAAACCTTGATGATCAGATCAAGGAACAACTGCGTATCGCCGCCGCCCACAACGGTCACTCCATGGAGGAAGAGGCAAGGCTGATCTTGGGGCGTGCCTTGGCGACAGTCAGCCCGGCGGGAGGATTAGGAAGTCGTATCCGAAACAGGTTCAGCTCCTTGGGTGGAGTTGATCTGGATCTGCCTTCGCGTGACGAGAAAGCAACGGCGGTGGATCTTTCTGAATGATAGTGCTCGATACCAATGTCATTTCAGAGTTCATGCGCGCCGAGCCGAACGCAACCGTCCTGGCGTGGATCGATTCACAGCCGGCAATGGACCTGGTTATTTGCGCTATTACAGTTGCGGAGATTCTTCATGGTATCGCTCGGCTGCCTTTCGGCAAGCGCAAGCAAAAGCTCGAGTCCCATGCCATGGCAATGTTTGAAGAGGATTTTGTCGACAGGATCCTACCCTTTGATGCCCACGCAGCTGTCGAGTACGCGGCCCTGGTTGCGTCATGCGAGGCTAAGGGGCGGGCGGCAGGTATGGCCGACGCGCAAATCGCAGCCATTTGCCGAGCACACGGCGCTCTGATCGCAACCCGCAATACCAAAGACTTCAAGTTCCCAGGCGTTGAAGTCATCAACCCCTGGAACCCTTGAGCAAAGCCTTCACGCGAAACGCCCATTGCCAATTGGAAACGGGCGTTTCTCATGATCAAACCCTGAAGTGACTCACCATCATCTGCAACTGATTCCCCAACCGCGCCAGTTCAACACTGGAAGCGGCGGTTTCTTCGCTGGCGGCGGCGGTCTGTTCGGAGACGTCGCGCACGTTGATGATGCTGCGGCTGATCTCCTCGGCCACGGCGCTTTGCTGCTCGGCGGCAGCGGCGATCTGCTGGTTCATCGACTGGATGTTCGACACCGTGCGGGTGATGTTCCCCAGTGATTCCCCAGCCTTGCGTGTCAGGGCCACGCTGCTGTCGGTGAGGTTGCGGCTGTTGTTCATCACGGCCGCCACTTGCTGGGTGCCATTCTGCAGCCCGGCCACCAGGCCTTCGATTTCCTCGGTGGATTTCTGCGTGCGCTGGGCCAGGCCACGGACTTCGTCGGCGACCACGGCAAAACCCCGTCCGGCCTCACCGGCGCGGGCCGCTTCGATGGCTGCGTTGAGGGCCAGCAGGTTGGTTTGCTCGGCCACGGCCTTGATCACGTCCATGACGCTGCCGATCTTGTCGCTTTCCTGTTGCAGCACGGTCATGGCGTCGGTGGAGCGAACCACTTCGCTGGCCAGCCGTTCGATCTGGGCGATGGCTTCGCTGACCACCTTGTCACCGGCACGGGCTTCGCCGTCGGCGGCGGCCGCGGCCTGGGAGGCTTCTTCGGCGTTGCGGGCCACTTCCTGGACCGTGGCGGTCATTTCGTGCATGGCGGTCGCGACCTGATCGGTCTCGACTTTCTGGCTGTTGACCCCGGCGCTGGTCTGCTCGGTGACGGCGGACAGCTCTTCGGCGGCGCTGGCGATCTGGGTCACGCCATCGCGGATGCCGCTGATCAGGTCGCGCAGGGTCACGCCCATGCGCGCGATGCCTTGTTGCAGCACGCCCAGTTCATCGCGGCGAGTGACGATGACCGTGTGCGACAGGTCGCCACCGGCAATGCGCTCGACGACGGCCAGGGTGTCGCGCAGCGGGCCGGTGATCTGGCGAGTGATGATCACGGCGGCAATGACGCCGACCAGCAATGCCAGCAGGGTGCTGACCAGTTGCAGGGTGCGCGCCTGGGCACTTTCGGCGTCGCGGCGGTCGAGCTGGATCTGGTACAGCTGTTCGCTCAACGTCACGATTGACGCGCCTTGTTCAGTCATTTCCTTGCGTGCCTGTACCGCGTCGGCGGTGGCCAGCTTGAAGGCCTGCACGGCGCTGCGGTATTGGGCCAGGGCGTTTTCCAGTTGGCGCAGTTCATCCTGGCGGGTGCTGGAGAAGTGCTCGTTCAATGGCTTGAGCGACGCGATGGCGGCGTCCAGCTGGGTGACGGCCTTGCGTTCGGTGTCGGCGTTGCTGTTGGCGGTGTAGCCGCGCACTTCATAGCGGGCCAGCATGAAGTCCTGCTTGGCCTGGGTGATGGCCTGGAACTGGGCGAAGCGCTCATCGCTGAGCGCCATTTTCCGTACGTCGGAATCGATGGTCTCGATCAACTTGTAGGCAAGCTCGGCGTTCGCGCCCATGGCGTCGCGGGCGGTGTTGCCGGTGCGGTAGGCACTGCGCATTTTGTTCAGGGACACCTGATAGGCGCTGATGACTGCGCTCTGCTCCTTGAGCAACTTGACGTTCTGCGGGCTCTTGAAGCTGCTGAGCAGGGCGTTCTGTTGCGCCACGAAACCATCGAGGGTGGTCTGCACATTTTGTGCGGCGGTCTCGTCACCGTTGGTCAGCATGTATTGCAGACGGGTGACGCGAAGCTTGGTCAGGCCGGCGTTGAGCTGGGTGATGTCGCTCATCCAGTTGCTGCGCTGGATCAGTCCACCCAGGCTGGTCCAACTGGTCAGGGCCAGCAGGCAAGTCAATACCAGCACCAGGCCGAAGCCCAGGCCCAATTTCATGTTGACGCTAATGTTGCCAAACCAGCTATTCATCAAATTCCTCCAGGAACGTTGTGCTGCTTGATCGTCGGTACGCTGGAAGATTGTTGTTGTTAAGAGCCAGCAAGAGCATGTAACAGGGCTGTATCGGCGGGGAGGGCAAGATCTGTAAGTTTTTTTCCGGGTATCTGTGGGAGCAAGCTTTGCTTGCACCCCAAGCTTTTTTTCACATCTGTTTCACCGCCTGCCTACGTCGGCCTCTCTACTGTCGCGCCATCGAATGACTGGGTGGATGCCGTCGGGGCGGCTTGATGTGGAACTGAGACTGAGCCTTTTCGGCCTGAGGCGCTCGATCAATACGCGGCGCTTTGCCCGCTACCAAAACGCCATGGTCATCCTCGCCTCGGCACTGCTGGTGATCCCGTTGACCCTCTGGCTGCTCAGCCCGGCGGCGATACCGGACCTGGCCCACGGCAATATCGCCGGCGCCCGGGCCTTGGCCGATGGCTGGGCCAAGGGGGAGATGATCGTGCTGGTGCGTCATGTCGAACGCTGCGATCACTCCAAGGCCGCGTGCCTGAATGATCGCGAAGGCATCACTGACCGGGCCCGTGCCGTTGCGGTGGGCCTGGGGGCGCGGTTCGAGCAACTGGGCCTGGATAACGCCGACCTCTACAACAGCCCTCTGGTCCGTGCGGCCCAGACGGCGGGCTACATGTTCAATAAGGTGAGTGCTGGCGACGACTGGCTGATCAATTGCCGCCACGACCTTCTGCGCAATGCCCTGGCCCACAAAGTCGCCGGACGCAACCTGATCCTGGTCACCCACAGCGAATGCATGCAGGCATTGGAAACCGCGCTCCACCGGCCCACTTCGACGTTTGGCTATGGCGCTTCGCTGTTCGTCTCCACCGCCCAGCCACAAGCACCGCAGTTGCTCGGTTTTATCGAAGCCTCTGACTGGCGCTCGCTGGCTTCCAGTCACCTTTCCCACGATTAGGACCGCCCATGCTGACGTCTGCTCGCGCCCGTTTCTACGGGCTCAATCTTGGAATTCCCCTGGTCTGCGCCGTAGTGGTGTTCTTACTGTTCGACATGACTCGCATCGACATCGCCTTCAGCAATTTATTCTACGACCCGCCGCACCAGGTCTTTCCCTTGGAGCACGTGCGGCTGTTCGAGAAAATCACCCATAAGTGGGCCAGGATCATCCCGAACTGGACCGGCGAGGCGGCGATTATCGGGGCGCTGTTGTCGTTTGTCTGGCCGATCTTCAAGCCGCATAAGCGCCCGGGATTGCTTCGTCTGTTGGAGAAAACTCGGTTGGCCGCGCCGTTGCGTTTTGCCCACAAACATCGGCGCGATTTTCTCTATGTGGTCTTCGCCTTTTCCCTCAGCACCGGGGTGATCCATTACCTCAAGGGCCACACCAGCGTGTACTGCCCGGTGGAAACCACCCAATACGCCGGCAAGATCGAGCACAAGGAGTGGTTCCAGAATTTCGACCTGCTGAAAGTTGCCGGTGACGGTCGCTGCTGGCCCGGCGGTCATGCGTCCGGCGGCTTCACGATGCTGGCCCTGTATTTCGTCGCCCGCCGTTACCGTTGGCGTCATTCGAAAACCTTGAAGTATGGGGCGCTGGCCTTGGGGTTTGTCTACGGGACCACGCGGGTCCTGCAGGGCTGGCATTACATGTCCCACACGTTCTGGGCGGGGATTTTTGTCTGGTTGAGTTGTTGGCTGATGGCGTTGCTGTTTTATGGGCGCGCGGCTTTGGAGCAGCCCGTGTTGAAACCACCGCGAGAGACGCAGGCGGCTGCCGTGCCTGCGTTGGGTAACGCACATTCGTCAGCTTGAATGCCAGGCGAAAAAAAGCCCGCTGGGAGAGCGGGCTAAAACCTTAGTTTCTTGAATGAGCGAGGCGACTGTACCCAATCACGCGGGGGCGTGGGGTGAAGAAAAGTTCATGAGGCCAGCTCCTTGCCAGACCTCATGCCCTTGTACGCTGCTCACCTGAGATCAAACCGATCCAGGTTCATCACCTTGACCCACGCCGCGATGAAGTCCTTGACGAACTGCTCCTGGGCATCCGGGCTGGCATAGACCTCGGCCAAGGCCCGTAGCTGGGCGTTGGAGCCGAAGACCAGATCGACGCGCGTGCCGGTCCATTTGACCTGGCCGGTCTTGCGATCGCGGGCCTCGAAGGTTTCCTGGGTGTCGGAAAGGGCTTTCCATTCCACGCCCATGTCGAGCAGGTTGACGAAAAAGTCATTGCTCAAGGTCCCTGGCCGTTGGGTAAAGACACCGTGCGCTGTGTGGCCGACGTTGGTGTCCAGTACCCGCAGGCCGCCAATCAATGCCGTCATTTGCGGGGCAGTGAGGGTCAGCAGTTGTGCCTTGTCGATCAACAAAGCCTCGGCGGACACGCGGTACCGGCCCTTGAGGTAGTTGCGAAAGCCGTCGGCGATGGGCTCGAGAAAACCGAACGACTCGACGTCCGTCTGCTCCTGGCTCGCGTCCATGCGTCCCGGCGCGAACGGTACCGTCACGCTGAGCCCGGCATTTTGGGCCGCCTGTTCGATGCCGGCGCTGCCAGCCAGCACGATCAGGTCCGCCAGAGAGATTTTCTTGCCGTCGGATTGGGCGGCGTTGAACTCGCTCCGAACCCTTTCCAAGGTCGCCAGCACTTGAGCCAATTGTTCGGGCTGGTTGGCCGGCCAATCTTTCTGCGGGGCCAGGCGCAGGCGGCCACCGTTGGCACCGCCGCGTTTGTCGGAACCCCGGAAGGTGGAAGCCGCGGCCCACGCGGTAGACACCAGTTGTGAAACCGTGAGGCCCGAGGCCAGTAGCTTGCCTTTGAGGGCCGCGATGTCGCTGTCGTTGACCAGCGGATGGTCGACCGTGGGGATAGGGTCTTGCCACAGCAGTTCTTCGTTGGGCAGTTCCGGGCCGAGGTAGCGTGAGAGCGGGCCCATGTCGCGGTGGATCAGCTTGAACCAGGCGCGGGCGAAGGCGTCGGACAACTGGTCCGGGTTGGCCAGGAAGCGCCGGGAGATTTTTTCGTAGATCGGGTCGAAGCGCAGCGCCAGGTCGGTGGTCAGCATTGTTGGGTTACGCCGTTTGGACGGGTCGTGGGCATCGGGAATGATGCCCGCGCCGGCACCGTTTTTCGGCGTCCATTGGTGCGCGCCTGCAGGGCTCTTGGTCAGCTCCCACTCGAAACCGAACAGGTTCTCCAGGTAGTTATTGCTCCAGCGGGTGGGGGTGGTGGTCCAGGTGACTTCCAGGCCACTGGTGATGGTGTCGGGCCCCTTGCCGGTGCCGAAGGTGCTCTTCCAGCCCAGGCCTTGCAGCTCCAGGCCCGCGGCCTCGGGCTCGGCGCCGACATTGTCCGCAGGGCCTGCGCCGTGGGTCTTGCCGAAGGCGTGGCCGCCGGCAATCAGTGCCACGGTTTCTTCGTCGTTCATCGCCATGCGGGCGAAGGTTTCGCGAATGTCCAGCCCGGCGGCGACCGGGTCCGGCTGGCCCTCGGGGCCTTCCGGGTTGACGTAGATCAGCCCCATCTGCACGGCGGCCAGCGGGTTCTCCAGGTTGCGCCCCTCGTCGGTGCGGCTTTCTTCGTTGCCGGGCTCGGCCACCAATTGGCCTTCGCCGGGGTCTTGCATGGCGGCTTTGTCGGGCTTGCCGTAGCGAACATCGCCCCCCAGCCATTTGTTTTCCGAACCCCAGTAGACGTCTTCATCCGGCTCCCAGACATCGGCGCGGCCACCGGAAAAACCGAAGGTCTTGAAGCCCATGGATTCCAGCGCGACGTTGCCGGTGAGGACGATCAGGTCAGCCCAGGAGATATTGCGACCATACTTCTGCTTGATCGGCCACAGCAGCCGACGCGCCTTATCGAGGCTGACGTTGTCTGGCCAGCTGTTGAGCGGTGCAAATCGCTGCTGGCCGGAACCCGCCCCACCGCGCCCATCACCGGTGCGGTAGGTGCCTGCACTGTGCCAGGCCATGCGGACAAAGAGCGGTCCATAGTGGCCGAAGTCTGCCGGCCACCAGTCTTGCGAGTCGGTCATCAGTGCATTCAGGTCTTGTTTCAAGGCCTGGAAGTCCAGGCGCTTGAACGCTTCTGCATAGTTGAAATCCTCGCCCATCGGGTCGGACAGCGAGGAGTGCTGGTGCAGGATCTTCAGATTCAGTTGGTTTGGCCACCAGTCGCGGTTCGTCGTGCCACCGCCAGCGGCGTGATTGAACGGGCATTTCGATTCGTTTGCCATGAGAAGCTACCTTTGGTCGTATTCATCCAGCTATCCAGCCCGGCGAGGCTTCGAATAGCGACAGGCGAAATACACAGGCGCAGGGCTCACAGTTCGCTCAACTGATCATGTTCGGCCACGCTGCAATGTCTAATTGCAAGGACGGTGGCCCACGGCAAGCCCAGTACGTTTCTGAACGCTTCGTATCTCTTTGTCAGGTTTCACGGGCCGGATTACACCAGCCTGAATTCAGGCTAGTCCTCCTTTGCCAGATAGCTAATAGGCGCAGTATTAACGGTCGATAGGGATAATCTTTTATCGAAGCCAAGCGGCGAGGCAGATGATATGAATGGCGCCTGCCGTGACGGACCCAATAATGAACAAATGCCCGCGCAGCACGGCCTTCCATGAAGCGGGTCATGCCCTGGCCTTTTGGTGGAACGGTCAACCGATAAAACGCATCACCGTGCGTACCAAGGCTGAAGCCTGCACGGGACCTCTGTTCGACCTGCGCGGCAACCCTCAATACGCAGAAGGGTTGGTGGAAGCTGACTACCTGGTCCCGCGCCCGGCCTTCGACGCCCCGGGGATCGCTGAATTCCTGCCCTCGATGGTCGATGCCATTGAACGTGACCTGCTCCATTGTTTCGCCGGGCCAGTGGCCGAAGCGGTCTACCGGCACCGCCGGTCCGACCGGTTGATCAGGGGTAGCGGCCGCGGTGACCTGGATCGTGGGCATGAATTGATCAGCCTGCTGCCACCGCGCAAGCTGCTCGACGCCCAAGCCCAGGCGATCGCCCGCTGCAGTTGCCTGGTGCACCGTTACTGGCCGGCGGTCAGCGCCGTGGCGGGCTTTCTGCAAGAGCATGGCACGGTTGAAGGGAACGCCGTCACAGCGCTGCTGTGCGAGATGACCGGGGAGCGGCCGATCTTGCTTGGCCATCAAGTGGCAAGCCTCGATTCGTGATCAAGGCGTTGCCACTGGCCCTATCCGGCTCGGATGAAAGCCACTGCTCGCTAGCGCTTCACTGTTTCCTCAAGAGAGAAGCGTCCCAGTGGGTTTTGTTGGAAGTGCTCGATGTTCTTGCGCGAAATATTGATGTACGGGCTGTAGTAGAGATCGATCCAGTTGACGTCCTGCTTGGCGATCGCCTGAAGGTCGGTATACATCTGCTTGCGCTTGGTCGGGTCCACTTCTACCCGCGCCGCCGCGACCAGATCCTTGACCTTATCGTTCTTGTAGCGGGTCATGTAATTCATGTTGGTGTCATGTCCCAGTACGAAGGTGGTCTTCTGGTCCGGGTCGAGGATATCGTTGGTCCAGTACATCACGGACAGATCGTAATCGCCGTCGATCAGCATTTGCCAACTCTGGGTTGGGTCGACTTTCTGCAAGGTGGCTGTCACGCCAACGGCGGCGAGCTGTTGCTGGACCAGCACGGCGATCTGCTCGTCGGCTTCATTGCCCGCATTGACCACATAGTTGAGCTTCAGGCCTGAGGCGCCTGCATCCGCCAGCATTTTCTTGGCTTTTTCCGGGTCGTACGGGCGCTGCAGATTATCGGCATTGTGATAAAGCGCGCCTTTAGGGATGTAGGAATAAGCCACCTGGCCATGGCCGAAGGTCACGGTATCGACCAGGGATTTTTTGTTGATCGCAAGGTCCAGGGCCTGACGTACTTCAGGCTTGCCCAGCAGTCCGTGCTCATGGTTGATCAGCAGATGATCCTCGCGGGTGGAGGGGTCCATGTGTACGACCAGGTTGGGATCTTTCTTCAGGGTTTCGACGCGCGAGAAGGGCACGAAGATCGCCGAGTCCAGTTCACCGGCCTGTACCTTCAACATCCGCGTATTGTCATCCGGGATGGAGATCCATTCCACGCCATCCAGGCTCACCTTGTCGGCCTGCCAGAAGTTGGGGTTCTTCTCCAGCACCACGCGATCACCGCGTAGCCACTCCTTGACGATAAAGGCGCCAGAGGCAACGGGGTCCTGGGCATAGGCTTCCTCACCCATTTTCTCCATGGCCTTTTGCGACAGGATGGAGACGTTGGGCAACGCCAGCTGCGCGAGGAAGGGCACTGAAGGGCTCGTGAGTGTCACCACCAGTGTCTGCGGGTCGGGTGCTTGGGCCTTGTCGATAATCTTGTAGGAGTCGCTCCACAGCGACCCTTTGTTGTCGCGGATGCGCAACAGACTGAACGCTGCATCGCTGGCGGTAATCGGTGAACCGTCGGAGAACTTGGCCGAGCGTAGTTTGAAGGTATAGGTCATGCCATCGTCGGAAACCTGCCAGCTTTCGGCCAGCCCCGGTACCAGCTTGGTGCCGGTGTTGTCGACGCGCACCAATACGTCGTAGACATTGGAGAACACCCAGTTATCACGGTTCTGCGCGCTTTTGATCGGGTCGAACGTCGTACTTTCTTCCCGACAACCGATGGTCAGCACGCCTGCTGCCTGGGCGACACCGGCCGCCAGTGTGCAAACGGTCAACGTCGCGGCGGTCAGCAACTTCAAATGTTTCGATCGCATGGTCAAACTCCCTATTGATGAATGTTTTTTAGAGCAATGGCTCTCCGAGCACACAGCTATAACGATGTCCATTGATGTCATGGATGGGGGGCGGCGTTTTCGCGCAGATGGGTTGTGCATACCGGCAGCGCGGGTGAAAAGCGCAGCCGGATGGAAGGTTCAGGGGGCTGGGTGGCTCGCCAGGCAGGGGGGCGCCCAGCAACGGTCGAGTCGGGTCGATGTGTGGAATGGACTGGATCAGCGCGACGGTATAAGGATGCCGCGGGTTGCTGAACACGGCCTCCGTGGGTCCTTGCTCGACGATCTCGCCGAGGTACATCACGGCTACCCGATCACAGAGCCGCCGAACGATCGCCAGGTCGTGAGCGATGAACAGAATCGCCAGGTTCATGCGCTGTCGCAGCTCCAGCAGCAGGTTGATGATCTGGCCCTGGATGGAAACGTCCAGCGCGGCCACGCATTCATCGGCGATGATCAACCGTGGCTCGATGGCCAGTGCACGCGCGATCCCCACACGTTGGCATTGACCGCCACTCAACGAACCCGGTTTGCGGTCGGCCAGCTCCGGTCGCAGGCCGACCAGGTTCAGCAGTTCATCGACCCGCTGGCGAATCAGCGATGCAGGAATCGCACAGCGCACTCGCAGCACTTCAGCCAGGGTGTCGCCGATGCTCATTCGCGGATTGAGGGCGGTATAAGGGTCCTGGAAAATCATCGCGGTTTCGTGGCGCAGTCGCTCGATGTCGATCCGCTTGCCTTGAGCCATATCCACGCCATCGAACAGGATTTGTCCGGCGCTGACCTCAGTGAGGCGCAAGATGGCCCGACCCAGGGTGCTCTTGCCACTGCCCGACTCCCCCACCAGCCCAAGCACCTCCCCGGGGGCCAGGCTCAGCGACACACCGTTGACGGCTTTCACCCATTGCCTGTGGATCCCGAACGGACCACTGCCAGGGGCGGCGAAGCGCACCTGCAGATCCTTCACGTGCAACAAGGTCATGACGAGGCACCCACTGGCAGCGGGTAATGGCAGGCGACCCGGTGTGCCTCTGCCGTGGCTTGCATCTGTGGCAACAGCCGCGTGCACTGGCTGCCCGGCTGAAGGCAGCGTGGGTTGAAGCGGCAACCGCTGGGCAGCGCATCCAGCAGAGGAGGCTGGCCGGCGATGGTTTTGAGCATGGCATGGCCGGCGCTGGTAGCCGGTTGGCAGTCGATCAGGGCCGCCGTATAGGGATGTCGTGGGTGAGCCAGCAGATCAAGTTTGTTGCCGTGTTCGCAGAGCCGACCGGCGTACATCACTGCGATGGAATCACAGGTCTGGGCGACGATCCCCAGGTCGTGGGTGATCATGATGATGGACAGCCCGCGCTGGTCGCGCAAATCCAGGAGCAGGCGCAGGATCTGTGCCTGTACCGTGACATCCAGGGCGGTGGTCGGCTCATCGGCGATCAGCACCTGGGGGTTGCAACCCAATGCCACGGCGATCATGGCGCGTTGACGCATGCCACCGGAAAACTCATGGGGATAACTGTCGACCCGCGTTAGCGGATCGGGAATGCCCACCTGGCGTAACACATCAATGGCCTTCGCCCGTGCTTCACGTTTGGACGCTCCCTGATGCAGGCGTATGCCCTCGCCGATCTGTTCGCCGATACGCATCAACGGGTCAAGATGACTGCCGGGATTCTGAAAAATCATCCCTAATCGCCGACCCCGTATGCCCCGCATGCTGGCTTCATCCAGCGATAGCAGATCCTCACCGGCAAGGCGCAGGGCCTTGCCCTGGACCCGCAGGTTTGCAGAGGGCAGCAAGCGCATCAAGGCCCGGCAGGCCATCGTCTTGCCTGAGCCGCTTTCACCCACCAGACCGAGGATTTCGCCTTCGGCCAGGTCAAATGACACGCGATCCACCAGCGTGACTTCGCGCTCACCGTGGCCGGCGATCACGCTGAGGTCCTCGACGTGCAACACCGGTGTGCTCATGGGCGTTCTCCGAGCTGCTCGGCGACACCGTCGGCCAGCAGGCTGAAGCCCATGGCCAGGGTGACGATCGCCAGTCCCGGGAAGGTGCAGATCCACCAGGCGTTGGTGATGAAACTCTGGCCTTCGGCGACCATCGTGCCCCACTCGGCGGTGGGTGGCTGGACCCCCAGGCCGAGGTAGCTGACCGCCGCCCCATTGAGCAATACCAGTACCGCGTCGGACATGGAAAACACGATCGAACCGAACATGGCATTGGGCAACAGGTGCCGAAACAGAATGCGTCCATGACCGAAGCCCAGGCTTTTGGCCGCCAAGGCGAAATCGCTTTGCTTGAGCACCAGGATCTGCGAACGGATCAGCCGTGCATAGGACACCCAACCCACCAGGGCCATCGCAATATAAAAGCTGCCCAGGCCGGGGCCGAGGATGGCCATGATTGCCAACATCAGCACCAGGAAGGGGAAGGCCAGGATAATATCGATCAGGCGCATGCAGATCGTGTCGAACCGGCCACCGATATAGCCGGCCAAGGCGCCGACGCAAGTGCCGATCAAGAACGGGAAAACCACCCCGATCACGGAGATCTGCAAGTCGATGCGCGCGCCCCAGATCACTCGGGAAAGAACGTCGCGACCGAAATTGTCCGTGCCGAACGGATGGGCCAGGCTCGGCCCCAACAGGCGGATATCGGTGTTCTGGGCAATCGGATCGAAGGGCGCGACCCAGGGGGCGAAGAGGGCGAGCAACAGCCAGCCAAACAGAATCGCCAGGCCTAGCACGGTGGCCAGGCGACCGTTGCGCAAGCCGAAACGCAGCGCAAGACGCCAGGCGGGACTGAGGGTCTGGCCGCTCATCGCATGTTCACCCGCGGATCAATCATCACGGTCAGCACATCGGCGAGGAAGTTGACCGTGACGGTGGCGAGGGCCAGCACCATGGCCACGCCTTGGACCACCATGTAGTCGCGGGTAAAAATGCCGCGTACCAGCAATTGGCCGATGCCGGGAATGGCAAACAGACTTTCGATGACCACCGTGCCGCTGATCAACCAGCCGATGTTCACCGCCAGCAGGTTGACCGCCGGTACCAGGGAGTTGGGCAGCACATGCCGACGAAATATCGCCCGCTCGGACAAGCCCCGGGCCCGTGCGGCGGTGGCATGATCGGCTTGTAGCTCCATGAGCATGCTGGCGCGCAGATTGCGCACCAGCACGGCGGAGAGTGCCAAGGCAATGGTCAGGCACGGCAAAACCATGTGATGCAGTTTGTCCCAAGCGGTGCGTCCATAGCCTGAGACCGGGAACAGTCCCAACTGCACACTGAGCAGCAGGATCAACATGATGCCTAGCCAAAACGCCGGCATGCCGAGCCCTGCCGTGGTAAACAGGCGAATCAGGTGATCCTGCCAACCGCCCTTGTTGCGTGCCGCCACCGTTGCCAGCGGCACGGCAATCAGCAGCGCCAGCAGCACGCTGCCGAGCACCAGGAACAGGGTTGGCTCAATGCGGGTACTGATCAGCTTCAAGGCATCGACTTTGTAGAGCAGCGATTGGCCGAGATCGCCTTTGAGCAGGTTCTTGAGAAAGTAGAAGTACTGCATCCACAACGGCTGGTCGAGACCGTACTGGGCACGAATCCTGATCAGCGCCTCTGGCGTGCTGCGCGAGCCCAGCAGGGCCCGGGCGGGGTCCCCGGGGATTGAGCGCACGAGCACAAAGGTGATCATGCTGATGCCAAACAGCACGGGCAATAGCTGTAGCGGGCGCGACAGTATGAAACGGTAGCGCGCCAGGTTCATGGGCTAGTTCCGGTGGCGGTGCAGAAAATCCAGCAGGACTGGGAAATAGGCGTGGGGCTCTTCGTAGAACGGCATGTGGCTGCTGTTGGGGAACACATTCAGTTGTACATCCTTGAGCGCCATTTTCATGCGCATTGCACAGGCTGGCGTCAGTTCATCATGTTGACCGGTGGTAATCAGCACGGGCATTTCGAAGCCGGCCATCTGCTCGATGCGATTCCAGTCCTTGAGATTGCCGGTATAGAGAAATTCGTTGGGGCCCTGCATGGTCATGTAGGGCCCCATGTTCCAATCGCCCAGGGAACGTGTCACCGGCGCTGGCCATTCGTCCAGACGGCAGACATGACGATAGTTGAGCAGGGTGATGGCCGCCTGGTATTGCGGATGATCCAGGGTGCCCGAGGCTTCATGGCGCTGCATCATCGCGACGGTCTCACTGCCCAGGGCGGCCCGCAGACGCTCCAACTCCAGGGACAGGTGAGGAATATCGCCGGCGGTATTTTCCAGGATCAGGGTTTTCAGCGATTGAGGGTGATGAATGGCGTACTCGATCGCCAGCCAGCCACCCCAGGAGTGCCCCAGCAGGTGCACTTTGCCCAGGTCGAGGGCTTGGCGGACGGTCTCTACCTCCGCCACGTAACGGGTGATGTCCCACAGGGATTCGTCAGTAGGCCTGGCCGAGGCGCCGGTGCCCAACTGATCGAAAGCGATGACCCGCAAGCCCTTTTCCTTGAGCCAGCCATGGCTGTCACGCAGATAATCGCAAGGCAATCCCGGGCCGCCATTGAGGCACAGCAGCACCTCGTCGCCGTCGCCAAAGCCATAGGCCACCAGGCGATGACCATCGACTTCCACGTCGTACCGCTGGTCTGGCTCGATCTCACGCCACATCATTGCTCTCCTGCTCAGGTGCCGCTCTGGCTAAACCTTACCGAGGAAGCTACGCGCCCATAAGCTAGCAATTCTTATAGGTTTGATCTGGCATTCCCTCGCTCAGGCGTGGCATTCTACTTGCACGATTTCAGGATTGAAATTAATAAGGGAGCTGAATGGATGCAGGCCAAGCTGTCTGACTTCAATACCCGTCTTTTGTCTGGCAGGAGCCTGGACGAACAGATGGATAACACCCTGGGGATGGTCCAGGCGCTAGGCTTTGAAGCCTTGGTGTACGACTACAGTCCGGTGCCGCTGGATCATGATGGGGCACTGATCACCCCGACTGTGCTGAAGTTGCGCAATACCCCCCGTGATTGGCACTCGCTCTGGTGTGAAGAAGGTTATTACCAGATCGACCCCGTCCAGCATCTGGCAATCAATGCCATTTCTCCTTTTGTCTGGTCCTATCGACCGGAGGCCGACACGGTGCTGCAGCCGTTCATCGGCCAGAGTCATGCACCGGTCGTGAGCTACCTGCAGGATTCGCGCATGACCTGCGGCGTGACGGTGCCGATGCATTTGCCCAAAGGTGGCTTTGCGACATTGACCGGGCTGCGCGCCGATACGAAGGGGAGCACCCTGCAGGATGTCCGGCAAACGCTGGGCGACTTCAGCCTGATTTCCCATGCCCTGCAAGAGGCGGCTTTTCCGCTGCTCGGCAAGGAAGCCCGCGCATGCCCGGTTCGCCTGACCAAACGCGAGCGTGAGTGCTTGAGGTTAGCCGCTGACGGGTTGACGGCGGCGGACATCGCCAGGCAACTGAATCGCTCCTTGGCCACCATCACCCTCCACCTGACTTCTGCAATGCACAAGCTCGGCGCCAGGAATCGGGTCCAAGCCGTGGTCAGGGCGGTGCATTATCGGTTGCTCGATAGCTGAAATCGGGCAAAAACCTATCTGTTTCTCTAGTTATTCCGCCAGCCAGTCCCCGGTATCGTGTGCGGCAGGATTTCTAGGGAGCGGCATGAAATGGATCTTCCCGTAACGCACGAAGGCTTTGCGCCTTTTGGTCCGTATCAGACCTGGTATCGCATCACTGGCGATTTCAGCAGCGGCCGTACGCCGCTGCTGATCCTGCATGGCGGCCCGGGCTGTACACACGATTATGTCGATGCCTTCAAGGATATTGCCAACAGTGGCTATCCGGTGATTCATTACGACCAACTGGGCAATGGGCGTTCCACCCATCTTCCGGAAAAAGACCCCTCGTTCTGGAACGTGGCGCTCTTTCTCGATGAGTTGGCGAACCTGCTGGATCATCTGGGCATTCGCGATAATTACGCCCTGTTGGGGCAATCCTGGGGCGGCATGTTGGCCAGCGAACATGCGGTGCTCCAGCCCGCGGGCTTGCGCGCGTTGATTATCGCCAACTCCCCGGCGGACATGTCCACGTGGCTCCTTGAAGTCAATCGCTTGCGCCAGCTTCTACCCATTGAGGTGCAGCAAACACTGCTCAAGCACGAGCGGGCTGGAACCTTGACGTCTACCGAGTATTTTGAGGCCGCTCGGGTTTTCTATGACCGTCATGTCTGCCGTGTCACGCCCTGGCCCGATGACGTTGCCCGTACCTTTGCCCAGATCGATGCCGATCCTACCGTTTATCACGCCATGAATGGTCCCACCGAATTCCATGTGATCGGCAGCATGAAGGACTGGTCCATTACCGATCGCTTGCCTCGGATCAGCGTGCCGACCCTGCTGATTTCAGGCCGATACGATGAAGCGACGCCGTTGGTGGTCAAACCCTATGTGGATCATGTTCCCGACATTCGCTGGGCGTTGTTCGAACACTCCAGCCATATGCCCCATATCGAGGAGCGGATGGCTTGCATGGGAACCGTGGTGAGTTTCCTGGATGAGTGTTTGTAGGCGTCTGCGCAATCCGAGCAGTCGTTTTTGTTGTGTTTTTCGACGCGTCCTGTGAGACGCGTCTCTTTTTTGAGTGGAAAATTCCCGCTCTCTTGAACCGAAAGCGATATGCAGGGTCTGGTGTGCGCGTAGTTTTGCGCATCAGCAACGTGAGTGTTTCATGAGGTAAGCCGGCATTCGGCTCTTCGTTCGCTCACGAGCTTGCTGTCATTTCTGTATCGAGGGATCGAACATGTTCTCACCCGCCCTGTGGGCGAGGTCGTGCCTGGCTTTGCTGTGGCTGTCTCCGCTAACGCTTGCTTACGCTGCGCCAACCCCTGGTGACACGGACCTGATCCGTGAACGTCAGGATCGCCTGCTCGAAGAGCAACGTCGGCGCCTGGAAGAACTCAAGGACCTGCCCGGCAAGGAGGCGAAGCCGACTCAGCCGACGGCCCCTGTCGATACCCGTTGCTTCCCGATCAAGACCATCGAGCTCAAGGGCGCCGATGCTTTGTCCGATGCGGAGCGCGAACGCCTGCTCAAGCCTTACATCGGCCAATGCCTGGGCGTGCCGCAGCTTAACGAGCTGCTCAAAGTCATTACTGACCATTATCTCGACAAAGGCCTGGTCACCAGTCGCGCCTACTTGCCGCAACAGGACCTGTCCAGCGGTCACCTGCAAGTGCTGGTCGTCGAGGGCCGCCTGGAAGGCTTGAAAGGTGCCGAGAACAGCCAGTTGTCGGATCGCGAGTTGGCGATGGCCTTTCCCGGCAAAACCGGCGAACTGCTCAACCTGCGTGAGATGGAGCAGATGGTCGATCAGCTGAACCGTTTGCCGTCCAACCGTGCACAAATGGAACTGACGCCGGGGCAGAACATCGGCGGCAGCGAAGTGCGGGTCAATAACACCCCGCAAAAGCCTTGGCGCGCCGGCCTGTCACGGCATAACGACGGGCAGAAAAGCACCGGCGAGCAGCAATGGGGCGCCTCCCTGGACTGGGACAGCCCCTTGGGCCTGGCCGACCAACTGGCCTTGCGCGGCGGCCACGATGCCGTCAGCGATCACCAGAAAACCTCGCGCAACGGCATGCTCTATTACAACCTGCCGTTTGGCTGGTGGAACCTGAGCTACACCTACAGCCAAAGCGAATACCGCGCCGTGGGCCAGGCCAACGGCTTCAATTTCAAGCAGAGCGGCGACAGCCAGAATCATCAGGTGCGCCTGGAGCGGGTGGTCCATCGTGACGCGGTGAGCAAGACCTCACTCAACACCGGCCTTTCGTACCTGCGCACCAACAACTTCATCGAAGACAGCAAGCTTGCCGAAAGCAGCAATCGCATCAGCGAGGCGCAGTTCGGCATCAACCATGGTCGGCGGATCGGCAATGCCTTCGTCAACCTCGACCTGGGCCTGCAACAAGGTATCGGTGCTCTCGATGCCCAGGGCGATCATGAGCCGGGGCCGGGGTTGCCGGATGCGCGCTACCGCAAATACACCGCGACCCTCAGCTATTTGCAGCCCTTCATGCTGGGCGGCGAGTCCTTCAGCTTCAGCAGCCTGATGACCGGCCAGCGCAGCGAAGACGTGCTGTTCAGCCCCCAGCGCATGAGCCTGGGCGGTCTGTCGTCGATTCGTGGCTACAAGGACCAGACATTGTCCGGCGACAGCGGCGGTTACTGGCGCAACGACTTGCGCTGGAGCCGTCCGGTGACATTGGAGTGGCTGCGCCCGGTGTTTGCCGAATACGGCACCAGCCTCGGTTATGACCAGGGTGTGATTCGTGGCGATCGCTACAACGGTGATCAGCACGGGCGCATGTCGAGCAACTCGCTGGAGCTGTTCGCCCGCGGTGAGCACCTGAACGCCAGCGTCACCTTCGCCCACTCCCTGGAACGTCCGGATGCCCTGACCGAGCGCGAAGCGCCGATCTACTTCCGCGTGGATGTATCCATTTAATTTCTGCTGCAACGAGACCTGATCATGGACGACCGCCAACACGCCTTCCTGGCCCGCCAGCCTTCTGCTGCCCTGCAAAACCGCGACGCCTTCTGGGGCATGCCCAAGCGCGGCCTGGCGTTCCTGTTGGCCAACGTCATGTTCTGGCAGCCGATGTGGGCCCAGGCGGGCGGCATCGTGGTCAGCGCCCCGGGCACCAGCCTCGGCCAGGCCGGCAACGGCGTGCCGGTGGTCAACATCGCCAAGCCCAACGGCAGCGGGCTGTCTCACAACCAGTTCAAGGACTACAACGTCGGCAGCAACGGCGTAATCCTCAACAACGCCACCAACCCGGCCCAGGCCACGCAACTGGGCGGGATCATCCTCGGCAACCCGAACCTCCAGGGCACGGCCGCCACCACCATCCTCAACGAAGTCAACGGCGGCAACCCGAGCCAACTGCGCGGCTACACCGAAGTGGCAGGGCAGTCGGCCCACGTCATCGTCGCCAACCCTTATGGCATCAGTTGTAACGGCTGCGGTTTCATCAATACCCCAAAGGCGACCCTGACCACCGGCAAGCCGATCATCGAAAACGGCCAGGTGAGCCGCTATCAGGTGGACCAGGGCAGCGTCGCCATCGAAGGCGCGGGCTTGAACGCGAACAACGTCGACCGCTTCGAAATCATCACCCGCAGCGCCAAGATCAATGCCGAGATCCAGGCCAAGAACCTGACCATCGTGGCCGGGCGCAATGACGTTAATGCCAATACCCTCAACGCCACTGCCCGGGCGGACGACGGCAGTGCCAAGCCCGAATTGGCCATCGACTCCTCGGCGTTGGGTGGTATGTACGCCGGGGCGATCAAACTGGTGGGCACCGAGGCCGGAGTCGGGGTGAAGCTGGACGGCAAGATGGTTGCCAGTGGCGGGGATATCCAACTGGATGCCAATGGGCATTTGAGCCTGGCGCAGACGGCTGCTGCCGGTGCCATCGACATCAAGGCCAAAAGTCTGGAAACCCAGGGGCAGGTGTACGCCGGTAGCCGCCTGGACGTGAAGACCCAGGGCGACCTGACCAGCCAGAACAACCTGGTGGCGCGCGACAGCATTCACCTCGACAGCGGCGGCACGCTCAGCAACAACGGCATCATCGAAGCCGGCGTCAATGCCGATAACAGCCGCAATACCACGGGCGATGTCACCCTCACGGCCAAGCAACTGAACAACGGCGGCAAAACCGTCATTGCCAGTCGCGACCTGAACGTCACGACCAGCACTGCGCTGAACAACCAGGGCGGTACGCTCAGTGGCCAGCGTAAAACCACCGTCACCGGCAACGCTGTGGATAACCGCAACAAAGGCCGCATCCTCGGCAACACCGAACTGCACCTGACCGCCGATCAGGTCCTGAACAGCCAGGGCGGCCTGATCAATAGCCAGGGCCTTCTGACGGCCAACTTGGGCCATCTGGAAAATAATGCAGGCGAATTATCCAGCCTGAACAGCGCGACGCTGATCCTCGGCAGCCTGGACAACCTGACCGGCCTGGTCATGACCGGCAAGAACCTCGACATCACCAACAAGGGCGCGATCAACAACCAGGGCGGTGAACTGTCCAGCCAGGGCGTTGTGACCGTGCGCACTGGCAGCCTGGACAACAGCAACAAAGGTACTGTCGCCGCCAATGGCAAGTTGCTGGTCAGTGCCAGCGACTCGGTGAAAAACGCCGACAAGGGCCTGATCGCCAGCCGTGAAGGCGCACTCGAACTCGATGCCGCCAGCCTGGACAACGCCAGGGGCACGCTGCAAGGCAAGGGCCTGGTGACCGTGGATGTCGCGGGCGATATCGACAACCAGGGCGGCAGCATCATCGCCCAGGACGCCAAGCTGAGTGTCTTCGCGACCAATCTGGACAACCGCGGCGGCGTGCTGTCCAGCGTCAAGGCCGCACTGGAAGCGCGCACCACCGGCGTGCTGAGAAATGGCTATGACGTGAACCGTCGGGGCGGCACGATCCAGGCCCAAGGACTGAATATCCAAGCCTTGGCTGGGCTGTTCAACGACGGCGGGCGCCTGGCCGCGCAAGCGGGCGATATCGTGATCAGCAACGCGGGCGCGGATATCGACAATCGCAGCGGCGGGATGTATGCCACCGGCAAGGTCCAGGTCATTGGCCGGGACATGGACAACAGCGGCGGCGGGCAGGTCAGTGCCAGTCGCATCGACTTTGACCTTTCGGGTGCGCTGAGCAACAACGCGGGCATCATCGAAAGCCAGGACAGCCTGGATATCCTGGCCGCCAGCCTGAGCAACCAGAAGGGCCAACTGCGCACCCTGGGCAAGAACAGCACCACGGCGTTCAACATCGGTGGTCTGTTCGATAACAGCGACGGCACCCTCGAAACCGCCAGTAATGATGTGGACTTCGACACCGGCAGCGTCCAGAACGTGGGTGGCAAGCTGCTGCACACCGGCCTGGGACTGTTTGACATCAGCCAGGCCAACCTGGGCCAGGCGGGTGGGCAACTGGTGACCTACGGCAACCTGACGGTGACGGCCGACAGCTGGACCAACAGCACCGCGATCCAGGCCGGGCATCTTGTGGTTCATGTCGACCAGTTGACCCAGACCGCCACCGGCCAGTTGCTCAGCGCCAACAGCATGGAAGGCCGTGGCAGCAACTGGCGCGTCGACGGCCTGATCGGCAGCGATGGAGCGATCGACCTGCAACTGACCGACGCCTACGCAGGCAACGGCCGCTTGAGCAGTCTCGGCACCTTGGGCCTCAAGGCCGCGCTGATCAACCTGGAGCAAAACGGCAGCATCGCCGGCGGCGGCAGCACAAGCCTCGTGGTCGATGGTGTCCTCAACAGCTACGGTCGCCTGACCTCGGCGGCGGACATGAACGTCACTGCCGCCACGATCAACAACTACGGCACCCTCGGCAGTGCCGGCGCGCTCGGCGTATCGACCGGCGACCTGCTCAACGAGCACGGGTTGATTTTCAGCGGCGGCAATACCAGCCTGCGCGTCAATAGCCTGACCAACCGCTATGGCGATATCTACAGCCTCGGTGACCTGAGCATCGATCGCGACGGCCTCGGCACACGTGCCAGCCGCATCCTCAACAGCTCCGGCACGCTGCAGAGCGACGGCAACATGCGCCTGGCGGCCAACACCGTCGACAACGTCCGCGAGGTCTTGACCACCCACGACGCCGGCATCTACACCGCCTCGATCAGGGAAGTGGCCTGTATCGAAGGGGTCAACGCCGGAGACTGCAGCGGCGGCAAGGAAAACCACGTCTGGCAGATCATCCAGCGCGACAAGTTCGAAGTCACTGCAGCCAGCGCCGCCTCCAGCATCACCACCGGCGGCAACCTGGACATCCAGGGCGACACCCTGACCAACCGGAGCAGCAGCATCGGTGTCGGCGGCGCATTGACCGCCAACCTCGTCAGCCTGAACAACATCGGCATCGAGACCGGCGAAACCGAAACCTCGCGCACCTTCATATCCGAGCGCACGCGCAGCCCAGGTGGCTGGCGCGCCGCCGCCAATGACTTCACCAACAAATACTGGTTGCAGAGCCCAGGCTATAACGCCAATGACCTGGGTGGCCTCGAGGCAGCGATGAGCCGCTTCATCGGCATAACCGAACGTGAGCTCCCACAGTTCCGCATCCAGACAAGTACTACCGATAACCAGACCTACGCCGCGATTATCCAGGCCGGTGGTGCCATCGACATTCCTACCCAGGGCGACCTCAACAGCGGCGTCGTGCGTGGCGGCTACAACTACGTCGGCGCCGGCCCGCGCACCGATACCCAGGCTGACAACGTTTTCTCCACCCGCGTCAGCGTTAATCGGCAACTGCCCCCGAACCTGACTCAGCAACAGGTCGATCCGCTGGCCTTGCCGGGCTTTGACTTGCCGACCGGGCAAAACGGCCTGTTCCGCATGAGCGGCGACGCCTCGACCACGCCGACCCAAGGCTCAGGCCTGACCCAAGTACGCGGCCTGCCGGACCGCTCGTTCCGGACCAACCCACAAAAGTACCTGATCGAGACCAACCCGGCGCTGACCGACATGCGCCGCTTCATGAGCTCGGACTACCTGCTGACGAACCTGGGCTACGACCCCGACGTCGCCGCCAAGCGCCTGGGTGACGGCTTCTACGAACAACGCCTGATCCAACAAGCCGTGATCGCCCGCACCGGCCAACGCTTCCTCGACGGCCAGACCTCCGACGACGGCATGTTCAAGTACCTGATGAACAACGCCATCGCCAGCAAGGACGCACTGAACCTGTCCCTGGGCGTCAGCCTCACCGCCGAACAAGTCGCGGCCCTGACCCACGACATCGTCTGGATGGAAACCCGGACGGTGAACAACGAGCAGGTGCTGGTGCCGGTGCTCTACCTGGCCCAGGCCAACAATCGACTGGCGGCCAATGGTGCGCTGATCCAGGGCGCCGACGTCAGCTTGATTGCGGGTAAAAACCTGAACAATGCGGGCACCTTGCGTGCGTCCAGCAACCTGAGGGCGACGGCTGGCGACAGCTTGGTCAACAGTGGGTTGATGGAAGCGGGGGGTCGGCTGGATGCGTTGGCGAGTAATAACCTGACTAACAGGGCGGGTGGGGTGATTGCTGGGCGGGATGTCAGTGTTGTGGCTTTGACTGGCGACGTGACTAACGAGCGAACTGTTACCACCCACGAAAGCAGCAGCGGCTACCGTACTGAACGCGCCGACTTCATCGACAGCGCCGCCCGTATCGAAGCGGCCAACAACCTGACCATCAGCGCAGGGCGTGACATCAACAGTGTTGGCGGCGTGCTGAAAAGCGGCGCCGACACCGCCCTCAATGCCACACGCGACGTCAATCTCGTCTCCGCCGAACGTATCAACAGCGGCACACGCGGTCGGCATCGCGACCAAGACATCAAGCAATACGGCTCCAGCCTCGACAGCGGCCGCGACGTGATCGTCAACGCAGGTCGCAACCTCACCGTTGTCGGCAGTCAGATCGATGCCAAGCGCGACGTTGCCATGGCTGCCGAGGAAAATCTGACCTTCGCCTCAGCAGCGGATGAGCAGCACTCGTACGGCAAGAGCAAGAAGGTGACTAGCCAGGAGGATCACGTCAGTCAGGTGGCCTCGACGGTTAATGCGGGGCGCAACGTTGTAATGAGCGCGGGGCAGGATTTGGCGATGATCGCCAGCAAGGTCAGCGCTGCAAACGAGGCCTATTTCGTGGCGGGTGGCAAGCTTGAGCTGCTGGCTGCGCAGAACAGCGACTATTCGCTGTATGACATGAAGAAGAAGGGTGGTTGGGGGAGTAAGAAGACTCAGCGGGATGAAGTGACCGATGTGAAAAACATCGGCAGTGAAATCACTACCGGGGGCGACCTGCGATTGGTCAGCGGCGGCGACCAGCGGTATCAGGTGGCGAAACTGCAGAGTGGCAAGGACATCACGCTGGACAGTAGCGGTTCTATTACCTTCGAAGGCGTGAAGGACCTACATCAGGAGAGCCACGAGAAGACCGACAACAACGCGTTCTGGGTCTCGTCCAAGGGTAAGGGCAAGACCGACGAAACCTTGCGTCAAAGCCAGTTTATTGCTGAGGGCAGTGTTGCGATCAAAGCCGTCAACGGTTTGAAGATCGATATCAACCAGGTCAATCAGCAAACCGTCAGCCAATCCATCGATGCGATGGTCAAGGCTGATCCGCAATTGGCATGGCTCAAGGACGCGGAAAAACGTGGTGATGTGGACTGGCGTCAAGTCAAAGAGATCCACGACAGCTTCAAGTACAGCAACTCCGGCTTGGGGCCGGCTTCGCAGATCATCATCGCCATTGTGATGGCGGCAGTTGTTGGCCCAATGGCGGCCGGCGCAATGGGAACCGCGACTGGAGGGATGGTTGCCGCCGGAACAATTACGGCGGAGACGGCTGCTGGTATTTCCGCCGCGGCAGGCGCCGTTGCAGCGGGAGCTGCAACAAACGCGACCGTCAGCGTTGTCAATAATCGCGGCAATCTTGGCGCCGTGTTCAAGGACGTGACTTCTTCGGATGCAATGAAGGGGTATGCCATTGCAGGCGTTACAGCAGGGCTGACGGCTGCATATTTTGATGGGTGGACTGGAACTGAAACGAGTACGGCAACTGAGAAAGTCGTCACGTCGAGCCCGCTGAACACTTGGAGCGGTGTGGGTCAGTTTGCAGCCAACCAAGGGCTACAGAACGGCACTTCCATGTTGCTGAGCAAAGCGCTTGGGCAGGATGCGAGTGCGGGTGATGCGCTGAAAAACGCCTTGTTCAACACCTTGGCGGCAGCCAGCTTCAACATGGTTGGCGACTATACAAAGAACGTATTCGCCGACGGCTCGACACCGAAAATTGCGATTCACGCAATGGTGGGTGGTTTGCTGGCCGAGGCCACTGGCGGTGACTTCAAGACTGGGGCGCTGGCGGCAGGTGCGAGCGAGGCTCTAGTCACCCATCTGGATACGTTGGTTAAAGGCAACGACAACCTACTGACGATGAGTTCTCAGATCGTCGGCGTGGTGGCGGCTGCGGCGCAGGAGGATACGGACGCGGCCAAGTTGGATAAGGGGAGTTGGATTGCAAGGAACGCGACGCAGTATAACTTCTTGAACCATCGTGATGTTCAGGAGCTTAGTGAGAAAGCCAGGAACTGTGATCTCGACGGGTCCTGCGACGCTTTGCGCGCGGACGCGAATGCCCGAGACGCGGCAAATCGCCAGCGGCTTCTGGATTGCCAAAAGTTTGGCAATTGCCCCCAAATCCGTGCAGAAATAGATGCTGGCTCTAAAGCCATAGACGATCTGGTTACTACATTACCGGAAGGAAAGTCTGCTGAGATTCTAGGACGGTTTACTGGAATAAGTGGCGGAAATACCCGCGATTGGACTACAGCCGGTCAGCTTCATATTGAGCAGGTAGCTCAAATGTTTGTTGACGGAGACACAGGGTGGGCGCCGTCGTTTGGGCAGTGGCTGGATCAGTCGGGGTTTAGCCCTTTCTCCATCAATGCGCCTGGGTTGTCGGCCACGGTCGTGCCGGGGGGAGTCAGGACAAGTACGTCTTTACCTGCGGATAACGGGTATTTCGATGTTTTTCCAGGAAATATTGGAAAACCTCCTGTTCCTCCGGTTGTAACTGCGGAGGGGAAGATTGGCGGAGCAATATTTACTGATTTTAATCAAACTGCTCGCCCAGCTTCACAGGCTGATGCTAGTCAGCCAACCTTGATATCTGATCGTGTAACTGCTAAGGCTGAAGTATCTGGGAAGAGTCTACCAAATGGAAATATGGCCGATGCTCATGCAGAGATAGGTGTGATACAACAGGCGTATGCGGCTGGAAAGACTTTGGGGGCAGGCATGGAACTTACTGTCTCTGGCAAAGCGGTTTGTGGGTACTGCCGAGGAGATATTGCTGCAATGGCGGAAAGGTCCGGGCTTACCTCTCTCACAGTTAAAGAGGTCGCGACCGGAAAAACTTTATATTGGCAGCCTGGAATGCGGGCTCTGAAAGAGGGGAATAGGAAGTGAGGTTTTCTCTGTCATGGGTTGTTGGGTTTGGGAGTGAGTGTCAGGGGAGTAGCGCTAAAGAGCCCTCTTGGAGTGACATTGAACTTCATTTAAGAGAAGTATGTGATGCCTCTGGTTCAGTTACATTGGAACTTGCGGATTTTAATGGGTTTGAGCTGTTGAGCTTGCAAGTTGTTGCGGATGGTGGGGTGTATGCAATGACTTTAGGTGAGGATAATGGGGAGGATTATATTGTTCGGTCTTATCTTGGAGGCGGAAGTGCAGGGAAGGTGGTTTATATCCTAGGGGACGCTGTTGATGCCTCAGGCGTTTGCTTGGATTCAGAGGTCGTAGTAGATGTATTTAGACAGTTCTTTGAGGGAGGGCGAGTATCGCGAAGCCTAATGGCTTGATTTTTATAGCTGAAGCGGGACAGAAAAAGGGGACGCCCATTAGCCGGTCTCAAGTCAAGGCTAAAAGCCAACTCGCCCTGCAGCTTTTAACTGCTGGGATCTCCCTTGCCCCAACCTGCCTGGTTGAACCCGTCGTACCCGGTCAAAAGGGGGCAGATTTATTTTATGAGAAGCAGAGAGGGCAGGCTTATTGGATTGCTCGGTGCTCTCAGCGAAAAGGGGACAGATTCTGAGGGATCCCCACAAATCTATTCCAATGTCTGCGCCTCTTGATGTACCTCTGCTCGCAACGCGTGCTCAAGTCTCTCCAAAGTTTTTCGAGAGTTTGAGCCGCGTCCGCTACGCCAGTATTCCAAGCCCAGCCGCCATAGCGATAACACTCGTCGGCGTTTAAGGCTATTGCTTTGAAAACGGCGCTCATGCCCCGCCTCGCGGGCCTGCAACCCCGTTAAACAAATGATGTAATTAGCCAGAGCCGAGATCAGCAAAAGTACTTCGATTCGGCGTGGGCAGTGACTCCGATGGCGAGTGACGCCTACGCCAAAATACTCACTTTTTACATCTCTGAAGCCTTCTTCTATCTGCATGCGCTGTTTGTAAATGGCCACGATTTTCGATGGATTCCATTGATCCTCCGGCAGATTGCTAGCCAATAACCAGGGCTCTCGTTCACGATTGGCCGATTGCCTGCTGAGTTTGTTTTTGGCGATTGATCCGGTGACACGCTGGTGTTTGCGACCTTTTGCCGAATGCCTGACGCAGTACAGATGAATGATGTGCGGAGCGCTTTGGGTCATCTCGATCCGCCCCAATGACTTCGGTGAGGACGATGCCAGAGCGTAGAGGTTTTTAACGGGTAGCCAAGTGTCTGCGTCGGCTCGGTAGAGATCCCGGTTACGCACGCGTCCCACGTAATACCAGCCTTGCGCCTCGACGGCTTTGATCCATGGCCGGCGAAAACCTGCGTCAGCCACAATGGCGAAAAAGGGACAGATTTATTTTATAAGATGCAGAGATAGTCGATTTATTGGCTTGCTCGGTGTTCTAAAATAAATCTGTCCACTTTTTTACAGTCCCCTTTTTTACACGGGATGGTGGTAAAGACTTTGTTCCTCGTTGGCCGCAAGACCACGCCGCTGTCGATCCATACAGAAAACCAGGATACTAAGAAATGACGGAAACGCTTTCTTCAGCTTTTCAACGTACACGAGGGGCACCTGTTCAAGTAGGTGAGCGTCTTGTGTACCCGATCTTTCAAAAAAAAATTAAAGCAGGTCGAAGCAATTTTTTGGCTCGAAGATTGAAGTCATCTATGCCGCCTGTAGCTGGTTTACGTTTAAAAGTAGTAAGAGGTGAACTGGAGGTGAATGACCAGCGTCACTCTGAAATTATTCTATGGGAAGATACTAGCCCGGAGTCTGTTTTTTTTTCGGTGCTATCCAAAACAGATTGCGAATTAAAAATTTGGAATGTATGGCGTGCGAACGACATTGTTCAGGCCTGGGTTGGAAATGCAGGGATGGTAATCAGTGAGGAAGGTCGCATAATAAATTTGGAATGTAGTGGAGGTACTGAAGCAATAGACTTTTCTACTTTGGTGTTTCAAATAGAGTCTATTGATTAAGATTTACAACTAGGTAAAAAACCACTGCAAACGCTGTAGGAAGCATTTCGCAGAGTCGTGATGCCGCGACGGGACTTCTGAGTACTCAGTTGGCCAAGGATGTGGCAACCGTAGACTTTACGAACATGTTTGATCACGCGGATCCGAAAAGGGGACAGATTTATTTCATGAGGTCAGAGGGAGTGGGTTTGTTGGCTTACTCGGTGTTTTAAAATAAATCCCCTTTCTCTGGTGAATATAATGTCAAGGTGATTGTTAAAGAGTTCAAGTGAGGCCTTAAAAGATGAAGCGGTTCAAGTTTGTTTTTGATGTCGAGTCGATCAGTGGCTTGCAGATGCTTGTCTTGGTTGAAGAAGTTTTAAATAAGTTTTCCTCTCCTGCGGTATTTTTTCTGCATGGGATTAAGGCTGATATAAAAGCACTTGAAAAGAAAATACTGCAAAAAACATGGTCTAGTGGTTTGGTGTCTGGTGGGTTTGAGATCCGATTCGGGTTGCTTCCAGCCCTGGGTTATTGCTTTTTGGTGCTAGAAGAATTAGAGAGCCATAACAATACTGAACTGGAAGAGAAAATAAAGCCGTTTCTCTGCGTGGAAGGTTTTATTCAGGCATGGGTTTCTGATGTTGAATATGATTTTTGGCAGAACGCTACAGACCCTCTAGAGTATGAAGGCTCAGGTCGCTCTCTTTCAGGTCTTCCAATGAGATCTAATGAGTTGCCTCCTCCATTGGATCAGATGGAAGTTGATATATCAGGGAATCCTGGCCGTAACGTGCCCAGGCAAGGATATATTGAGGCAATTGGAAGTACTATGTGGCTGGGTAATCTGTTCTGGGACAGAGTTGGTGTGGATAGACTTGTCAGTATTTCGTTATTGGAACGTCAGGGGGTTAAAGTTTATGAGTGTGGCAGGTTTTTTAAAGTGGTAACCTCTGATGAGGTTTTTTCTGATGATTCAACGTTAGAAAAGCAACGCGCTCTCAGGCAGATTTTATTTCGAAAAAAGGACTGGTTTATTTTGTGATGTGCAGAGGGAACATACTTATTGATTGTGCTCGGTTTATAAATAAATCTGTCACCTTTTTTCGAAGCTGAGATAATAGTTAATGGGCAATAAAGAGGCTCTTAAGGTCATTGTCAGTATGATGTGGGTGAAGAAAGCCTCAATTTTTCTTTTGTTGCTTGATTATGCTCTACGTAATCTTGACTCGGCGGGCGGTACCCAAGAAAAATGTCAGGAGGCGGTTGATAGATGTTGGCTATGGCTGTCTAATCGAGAGGTCAGTGCGGGTGAGTTAGCATCTTACCTAGACTCCGAGGAAATGCAGAGCGGACCGTTGGCAGAAGAAAATTTTGCATCTGAAAGCGTAGAGCAAAATAGTTTGATTTTGATTTTGTTGGTGGTCGGTTTTTTTGCTAATAAGGCCTACAAGGTTGCAGGGCTACAAGAGCAAATGTCTGAGTCAATATGTGAGGCGGACGAGAGTTCCACTGTATATATAGTTGACTATATTGGTCGGATAGGTTTGTCTGGTGTGTTGAGTGTTTATCTATCTGCTGAAGCTGAGCTTTAAGCGAAAAGAAGATAGGTTTAGTTTGTGAGCGCAGAGATAACAGGCTTGTTGGCTTGCTCGGTATTGTAAAATAAATCTGTTCCTTTTTTGCCTGGTTTATTTATCTTGCTGATGCATAAGAATTTTTTCTGTTTCCTTTTTAAGTATCAATGATGCGCTTGGAGCATTCATGAAGAAAACAACGCTGCTAATTTTTGGCCTGATTCTGACGTTATCCGGCTGCAAGTCCAACGTCCGGGACTCTTCTCCTAACCTGCTTCGCGACGGTATCCAACTCCAGCAGAAAAAGGTTGTCGTCGATGCGCAGCACGCCAAGGTGATCATGAAAGCGACGGGCAATGTCGTCCCGGTGGAATTTGCAATCAGGCGAGCGTCGGACCCAGACCGGCGTATGGATGTGCAGGGGACAGTAGTGGATTCCGGTCGCGGCAAAGTGTTCGGCTGGATTGCCAAGCTTAACGAAACGGCCCACAGCGCGACCTTGAAGCATTTCCCTCAGTTGGAAGTGCAAGCTGATCCCGATCAGCCATTCGAGGTATCGGGTTACGCCACCGGCGAAAGTATCAACCGCGGCTATCGTTGCGGTCCGATCAGCACCATTTTCACGCCGGAGAAGGGCAAGGTTTATCTGGTGGAACTCCAGTTTGTGGGTGGGGGTTGTGAACTGCAAACCTATGACATCACGCAGCCTCAGGAGCGTATTCCTGTCGTAGGTAGCGCACAAAACGGTGGCTTCGCCAACGCAGTCCCGGGTTGCAAGTCGGCAACGGCTTCGGTGAATAATCAGCCGGTCACGACACAGTTCTGCATCAAATCCATCATGCTCCAGCCTTCGCAGTATCGCGTTAGCGTCAACGACCAGACTGTTTTCAGCGGTACCGATTACGAGCGCGTTGCTTTTGTAAAAACCGTTAAGGAAGGGGCCGTAACCGGTGGTTGCAATGAAATGATCGAGGCGCAGGCGGGCACTACTCAAAAGCCTGTCGCCTTTAAAGACCTGCCAGCTGATTTAGTAGCGGGCTGCCACATTACTGCGGACGCTGAGGGCAAAGCCCAACCGTTTAGCAAAGATGAAGCCTGTGACAAGGTGTTCTACAAGGCCATGATGCCGGTTTTAGGCAAGGTAGTACCCGTCGAGGTGGCACGGCAATGTGTCGTCAAAATAGGGGCCCAGACAGTATTTGAGGACCGTTTCAGTTTCTGACTTAAGATTTGAGACGCGTTTATATGAGGAAAAGGGGGGACAGATTTATTTTATGAGCTGCAGAGAGCAACGAAAAGGGGACGGATTTATTTATAATGTGTAGAGAGCGTGGGCTTACTGGCTTGCTCGTGATAAATAATCCGTCCCTTTTTTGCGCTCAGTTCTGACGCTGATCGGCGTGCCGAGGTCTTGGGAACCGTGATCGATTCCGGTCGTGGCGAAGGCATGGTTGTGTTGGCGCTGTTTGAGGAGATTTTGCGCAATTGTGGCGCAGTTCTTGACGAACTGCGCCACAGCTCATCGCAGCAGATGGATGTAGTCGCTCCCGGCGGTCGGGACTACGTTATGGCCACAAATAAAACCAATGCTGTCCCGCTTAAATGGGGGGCATTGGGTTATCGACCAATCTGGCAGATTGACTCCCTAGCGCTTCCAGTCCTTCACCACATCATCGATGGCGGCAGTGGCAATGTCTCTAACGGATCGTGAAACGGGCGACCCCAAGGTCGCCCGTTTTCATTTACTCAGCCGCCTGCGCCCGCAACCGTCTCCCAATCACATCCATCACATCACACCCATCACGCAGCGATATCGTCAGCATTTTGCAAAGGTCGGAGAGCATCAGCGTGTCAGAGTTGATTTCCGAACGGAACGCGATGTTTTCCAGCAGTTGAGTCACGGTGCGGATGCGGTAGTCGGCGGTTTCGAAGAGGACGTCGAGCGGGGCTTCGGTGTCGATGAGCAGGGTGGCGGGAGTGCAGTCGATGCCGGTGATGGGCATGTATCGGTTCATGGGTAGTACCTCATTCAATTGAAAGGAGCTACCTCGTTAATAGGGTCGCCAAACCCGAGTCGCCATTAGGACGACGACGGAATATAGGCCGCCTTGTCCGGGTGCTACAAGACGCCGCTTTCCGAGCTTGATGTAGGACGTTTAGCCTGTCAGCGGTGGTATTTCGTTACGTTGGTTTTGGGCTGCCAACGGTGGCTAGGGTTTGCTTCCGCTTGGGTGCGGAGCGTTCACAGAAGGGGCTGCTGCGCGGCCCAGCGGGAGCAAGCTCCCTCGCCACAGGGGATTTGAACAGCCTTTAGGTGGGTGAGCTGTCCAGAGGGGCGCCGTCGTTGATCTCCTGCTAGAAATCTGTAATTCGGAGCAAGGCCGGGGGATCTCGTTTTCCGTCTCAATAGCCTCTTCAGCGAGGCTCTTTTTTATGCTTCCCTTATGGCCACTTTTCTCTTTCGCAGCCTGCCCAGCGCTCGCCCACTTCGGACTCACAGACCGTGCACAACCCCACCCGCAATGCGCTGATCGCCCAACTCGCCGATAACCCCGATGACATTGCCGCGCGAGCGTCGCTCTATCGCGATCTGCTCGACGCCGGAGAGGCGTCAGTGGAGGGAGTACGCGTTGCGGCGGGGCTGTGCGATCCGGCGGCTAACGTCGTGATTGCTCAATTGAACACCACGGCACATACCAATCGCCCCGGACCATTGCTGGCGCAGCTTCGCAACCTGCCGGTCGATCATCTGGAGTTGGATAACGCCGAGCCGGCGTGGTGCGATGCCCTGGCTGGGCTGCCCTTGCGCACGCTGGTGCTCAACAGCCCACGCTTCAGCTGCGATCAAAGTGTATGGCGGCGCTTGCCCGGCCTCGCTCTCGAGAACCTGGAAATCAGCGGATTCTCCCGAGACGATAACGCCACCAGCCTGCCTTCCCTCGAACGGCTGCGCCGGCTGACGTTAAGCACCTACGGCGAAGACTTCGACGACAAGATTCTTCAACACCTTGGCAATAGCCCGCTGCAGGAGTTGTCGCTGAACCGATGCGATGACGTCACCGACGATGGCCTTCTCGGGCTGTCAAACCTCAAGTTGCGGTCACTCACGATGGAACGCGTCGGCGAGCTGACTTCCCGTGGGATGGCGCATTTATGCAGTCACCCCCTTGAGCAACTGTCCCTCGGCTGGAGCAGCGCAATCCTGAAGGACCCTGCATGGCTCTCCCGCCTGAGCGCATTGCGCTCCCTGAGCCTGGATCAATGTTACGCAACGGATGCCATGCTCCACGCTATCCGGGACCTGCCCATCGAACGGCTTTCGCTCCAGTCTTCGTATGTTGGCGAGGACGACCTTGAAACCTTGGAAGGCATGCCGCTCGCCGACCTGGATCTTAAATCTTCACGACAAGTGATCGAGCGGCTCGATGTGCTGCACGGGTTTCCACTCAAGCGCTTGGGGCTTTCCGATGTGCAAGGCATCGATGCAGATACGTTGAGCGATCTGCGTGGTTTGGAGTTGGAGTCCCTGGACCTGTCATTGAACGACCTCACTTGGAAGGAACTGAAACAACTCGCCGGCCTGCCACTGAAGCGACTGAAGCTCAGCTTTTGTCGCGGCGTGGATGGCAAGGTTCTGCGCAAGCTCGTCGAGCTGGGCTTGCCGTTGGAGCAACTTGAAATAAGCGGCCTGGACCTGCGCGATGCTGACCTGGCCTGCCTGCGCGATCTGCCGCTGCGGCGCCTGGGTTTGTATGACAGCCCTTGGCTCACCGACGCCGGAGTGGCCCACCTTGTTCGGCTGCCGTTGAGTGATCTGACGATCTCGGCAGATCCCGGGGAATCGCGGATTACGTCAGCCGCAGTGCCGCTGTTGGAGCAACTGCCGCTGCACAAATTGGCGTTGCTGAACTGTTCCGGGATCAGTGCCGAGGGTTGGGATCGGCTGGCCAGGTTGCCAGCTCGCGTGATGGGGCCAGGTATATAGGCTGACGCTAGTCACTCATCGTCCTGGCGCAAAAAGCGCTTGCGGCAAACGCGTGGTGTCTTTGTATGCCCAACAAAAAGCCCAGCTATTTTGCTGGGCTCAAATTTCTGTTTTGTGCTGGTTATGCGCAGTGAGGAACCTTTTCCACTTCCCTGTGAATCTGTTCCCCTTTAGCAATCTCAGCTGTACGTAAATCATACGCAGTCTGCAGATTCAGCCAAAACTGCGCTGACGTTTCCAATGCGGCGGCCAGGCGCAAAGCAACATCGGCGCTGATGCTACGGCGCATCAAGACAATGTCATTTACGGTGGGGGCAGAAACGTGCAAAGCCCTCGCAAGCGCAGCCGCGGTAAGGCCAAGCGGTTCCAGATACTCTTCTTTGAGAATTTCTCCAGGGTGTACGGGTCTCATGCCATTCTTAAACATGATTCACCTCAGTGATAATCTACGATTTCTACATTTTCGGGGCCGTTGGCGCCCCAGACAAAACAGATCCGGTACTGACCGTTAACCCGGATGCTGTGCTGGCCTTCCCTGTCGCCATACAGCTGCTCCAACCTGTTTCCAGGAGGAGAGCGCAGGTCGTTGAGATCGACCGCAGCATCGAGCATGCCCAGCTTTCGTTCTGCCACTGAAAGGACGGCTGCCCAGCGCCGGGTTTTGCCGGTTTCAAAAAGAGCTTGGGTGTCGGCGCATCTGAAGCTTCTGATCATCTCTTAATGCTTAACATTATGCGTTAAGGCGAGTCTACATCGTTTGCTGGGATACTCAACTGGCTGTTAAGGACCTTCTGTCAGTAGGCGAGTGGTGAGATGACAAACAACTCGATCCTACTCAGCCCCCTTGCGCTTCAGCACCAGTTCTTCAGATACAAAAAAGGCACTTGCCATCATCGCTAAAGACCTGATTTGTAATGCTTGATTTTTTTTGGGGCGGAAGAGTTTGCCCACCGTCTAACCCGTTTGTCTCAAAGCTCTCAGCGACCATGCTGCCATTTTGCGCTTATTAAGCTTTTCTCGGGTCGGATCCCATGATCCTGAAAATTATCCCAATGCAGCAGCGCTCGAATTAATTTGTTACATGATTTTCTCAGAAAAAATGAACTATTTCTACTGCGTAATCTAATGTCAAATTGCTACCTATTCTGGATGCTAAAAAATGGAGTGTGACTTATGGTTAAGATTTCTAAGGTCTTGGCTGTAGCGCTGATGGGAGGCATCTCCGGTTGCTCGCTATTTACACCTCCACAAGAGCAGCCTGTTATTGAGGAAAAACTTAACTCTAGCTTTTTATGGAAGGCCAGAGTCGGCACTCTCTCACTTACGCCAGATCGCCGCGTGGTATTAGTGAATTTTGATAGTGGGAGGTTCTGTGCTGAGGCACCAACTGAAGTGGGTAACGACCTTTCAAGGGCCTTCAAAGCTGTGGTGGAAGCTGATATTCCTGCTGAGGTTAAAGCGAATGTAGGTATGGCAGCAGCGATCTCAAGCAGTAACTCTGTTTTAAACCATCGTTCACAAGGGATGCAGTTGTTTTTGGCAAACTCCTATTTTGTTTGTCAGATGTACATGAATGACGCGATTAGCCCGCAAGAGCTATTGGCGTATCAAAAGCAAGTTTTTGACGCCGCAGCCATCATAATAAAAGCGGAACTCCCCTATCTGTATAAGCAGGCAGCAACAGAGGCAATGAGTGCTCCTAAAAAAGATCCTGCAGACGTTTTGAAAACATTAAAGGAGATAGATGCTTTAAAACCGAGTTCGAATTGAATCAGAAGAAAATTCTTTGATCTTTCTGCACCTACTATAAACGCCAACTCTGCTTTACTGCCTGCTGCGCTATCTGTGGCAGGCATCCACATCGGATGCTCACCGGCGGACAGCATCATTGAAGCATGCGTGTGGCGAGTCTGATAAGGCGGCGGTAGCGTACGCCAGCCTTCTTCAGGGCCGATAGCCACATTATTTCCGAATCGGCCCGTCGCTGGCCCACTGCTCAAATGTTGGCGGATTCTGGAAGACTTCGGCGTCGGCTAAGACCGTGTGCGCCTTTTAGATTTCTGTGCTTCCATTGCTGGGCGGAGCAGCTTTACGCTTCGTTGACCTAGGTGGTCTTCGTGGTTTCTACATTTGATGCTCGCCGCGGTATTTTGGCATCTGGTAGGAATGGCTTCAAACCTGTGGGATCAAGCTTTGCTCCCACAGGTTTTACGCCGTTCAATGACTGACCCACATCACGCCGAGCCCCATGGTGAACGGCCAGCTCTTCACCAGTTGTAACTCAACTTAGCGGTGACTTCACGGCCCGGGTTGTAGTAGTTCGCAGTCCCTGAACCAACCACATGTTGCTCATCCAGCAGGTTACTGACGTTAACCGCCAGGTCAGTGCCTTTGAAGAGTTTGTAGTTGAAGGCCGCATCGAAGAGCGTCGTGCCATCGCTGGTGCCGGTGTTGGCGGCGTCAAAGTAGTAAGAACCCACATAACGTGCACCCAGGCCAACGCTGACATCGGTGTCGGGGATGTTGTAATAGCTCCACAGCGACGCAGAGTGTTTTGGCGCCGTGGCGAACTCATTTCCTTTGAGTGAGCTGCCGTCGTACAAAGTACCGCGCAACACTTCGGACTCCATGTAGGAGTAGCCGCCCACCAGGCTCAGGTTGGGGGTCAGCTCAGCCTTGGCTTCCAGGTCCAGGCCGCGTACACGTGATTCGCCAACGGTTTGCTGCTCGATGACACCGCTGGGCAGTACGACGGCGATGCTGACGTTTTCCTGGGTCAGGTCGTAGACGGCTGCCGAGAACAGCGCGTCCATACCGATGGGCGCATATTTCACCCCCACTTCATATTGCGTGCCTGTCTTCGGCACTACACCCACCGTTGGCGGTGAGACCGACTCGACCATGCTGACGTAGGTGGACACTTCGTCGTTGACGATATAGGTCAGTGCGCCGCGATAGGAGGTTTCCGAGAAGGTATCCGACTCTTTTACGTTGTTGATGTCGGTATTGGACAGATCCAGCGAGTCGTTGCGCACACCGGCGGTGACGATAAAGCGCTCATAGAAGGACAGGTTCTGCTGCAGGAACACGGCCTTGGTTTTCGTGTCGAGCTTGTCGTTGCTATACGGCGCTACGCCGCTGGGCACACCCGTGAACACCGGGTTGGCCAGGTCGATGGAGCCTGTCGTGGCATAGACGGAGCGTTCCTCGGTGGAAGAATCACCATACTCCACGCCCACCAACGTACTGCTGTCGATGTTTTCGAAGCGGGCATCGTATTGCAGCATCAAGTTGCCGTTCAGTTGCTCGGCGTCGCTGTCAGTACCGAAGATATAACGCGGGACGGTAGTGCCGGTGCGGGTAGGGGAGTCGCTGAGGAACACATAGCCGAAATCATCGGTCAGTTTGCTGTAGCGCAGGTTGCTGCGCAGCACGAAGCCGTTGTCGAAATCATGGCTGAAGGTGCCGCTGATGTTGGTACGTTCGACATCGTGGAAGTTGTAGCTGGGCTCGCCGTAGAACTTGTCACGGTCGTATTCCTTGTCCAGCGGGTAACCGCCGCTGTTGGGCGAGCTTTGGGTTTTCAAGTAATCCACGATCACCGAGGCCGAGGTGAAGTCCGTGGGTGACCAGGTCAGGCCGCCCATCAAGAACTTATTGTCATCCCGTGAATGGTCGTACTCGCGATCGCTGTCTTGCATCTTTGCCGTGAAGCGACCGGCCACGGTTTTTTCTTCGTTCAACGAGTCCCCGACATCGATGCCGGTTTCGACATGGTCGAAAGAACCGTAGGTGACGTAGCCCTGGCCGAACTTGTCGAAGCGCGGCTTCTTGCTGACAAAGTTCACCGAGCCGCCCGGGTCAGCCGGGCCGAACAGCGTCGAGTTGGCTCCGCGTATTACTTCAACGCGCTCATAGGCGAAAGGCTCTTCGCGCACACCGCGCATCGACCCCAGGGTCAGGCCGTCCCGATAGGTCGTGGCCTGGAAGCCGCGGATCTGGAAGTAATCGTTGCGGTCGTCAGTGCCGTAATAGTCGGTAATGACCCCTGGCGTGTATTGCAGCAGTTCTTCGGTCGTGCTCACGCTGCGTTGCTTCATTTCCTTGTCGGTCACCACGGACACCGAGGCGGGCGTATTGAGGATGCTGGTGGCCACCTTGCCGCCGACCCAGAGTTCCTGGGCGACCACCGAGTTGGGGTCTTCGGTGCCATCGACCCTGGCCTTGGCGTTGACGAGGATGGGCGCAAGGCGATACTCCTCGAGTTCGGCATCAGCCTTGGTTTGCGGCGTCAGCAAGTAAGCGTTCGGGCCTTGCTGCTGTATCGCCATGTCGCTCCCCTGCAACAATGACGACAGGGCTTCGGACGTATCGAGTGTGCCGCTCACGCCCCGGGTATTGCGGTTCGCTACGCTTGAAGCATCGAAGGAAAGGCTGATACCCGCCTCGCGGGCAAAGCGGTCAAGCGCCGGTGCCAGGGGGCCGGCGGGAATGTTCCACTGGTGCACCGGGTGGGTCTGCTCAACGGTCGAGGGCTGTGCCAGGGTGGGTAGCGCATAGCTGCTGACGATGACGCCGAAGATCGCACCGTGGATGGCACGATTCAGTAGATGACGCTGGGGAACCGGGGACGCACTCATTAACTCGCTCCGTGGAAAGGGGATCGGCAGATCGGCCTGTAGGTCGGCCTTTTCTTACATGCCGAACGAGAATGAGAAATCACCTCATTTATATTTCATATTGGTGCGCGACGGAAAAAGGGCTTAGCTGGCGGCGCTCAACGTCACCCAATATTGGGTTCGATAATCAATCCGCAGGTGCAGTGACTGCGCAACCAATGCCAGTACCTGGTCGGTGTCGGCGAGTTGAAAGGTGCCGGAAACCCGCAGGCCCGAGACCTCTTCGGCGCAGCGCAACAGGCCGGGGCGATAGCGCGACAAGGCCCCGATGAAATCACCGAGGCGCATATTGCGTGCGCTGATCACCCCGTCACTCCAGCTCCATACATCCAGGCCGTTATCCTTGAATTCACGAACGCCATCCGAGGTGAACAGCCGCTGATTGCCGGCCTGGACGGTGTTGTTGACTGTAAGGGTTTGGCTGGATCCAGGAAAGACGCTGACTGCGCCGCGCTGCACCGCGATGAGGGTCCCGTCGTCACGCTCATACGCGAGGAACCGGGCATTCAGAGTGCTTATCAATCCGTCGCGGGTTTGTACCCAGAAAGGACGCGGTTGAGCCGAGCCCGCATCGGCGCCGGTATTGACGATGATTTCGCCGCGCCGCAGAACGATCAGGCGCCGCTGAGCATTGAAATAGCTGTCGACCGCACTGTCGCTGTTGAGCTGGATAAGGCTGCCATCATCGAGTTGGAAGCGCTTCCGCTCGCCGGTTCTGCTGTGCTGCTGGGCCAGCATGGCCGGCAGCGGCGTGTAGTCGCGGCCCAGCCAGGTCGCACCACCCAAGGTGGCCAATGCACCCAGTAGCTTGAGGCTTTGGCGTCGATGCATGCCTGAGCGGGCGCCTTTGAGGGTGTGCCGGGCCAAATCAGGTGGCACGCCGGCGAAGTCATCGCCAAGCGCTTCCACACGCTGCCACGCTAACCGATGTTCCGGGCGCTGCTGCAGCCAGTGTTCGAAACTGCGCTGGGTTTGCTCATCGGCAGGATTGAAGCGCAGGCGCACCAGCCAGTGGATCGCCTGGTCGACCACCGCCGGATCCAGCGCTTGCGCCTTACTGTTCGGCATAACGCAAGCGATAGCAGTGTTGCAGGGCCTTGGCCAAGTCGCGTTCAACCGTAGAACGGGAAACGCACAATTTTTCGGCTATTTGCAGGCAGGTCAGGCCGTCGAGCTGGGCGAGTAGAAAAGCCTCGCGAACCCTCGGTTTGAGCTGGTCGAGCAGGCGGTCGATCCGTTCGAGGCTATCAAGAATCAGCAAGCGTTCTTCTTCAGAGGGGGCCTCTTGAGGAGGAAGCAGCGCGAGGCTCTCGAAGTAGGCGCGTTCGAGCTCGCGACGGCGATACCGATCGATCATCAGGCCGCGAGCGATGCTGCTCAGGTAGGCACGGGGCTCGCGCAAAGGGCCTGATTGACGGGATTTGAGCAGACGCACGAACGTGTCCTGCGCCAGGTCCGCTGCGCTCTCGTGACAGCCGATGCGCCGGCTCAGCCAGCTGTGCAGCCAGGAATGGTGGCTGCGATAGAGCAGCGCGAGATTGGCATCACCCAGTGTGTCGTTGCTGCGCATCAGCATCCCGGAAACTACATAATTGATAATGACTCGCATTATATTCAGGCCCGGGACCCCAGGGCAAATTTGCCGACCCTGGCGTTCGCCACGGTGTTCTTTGCCTGATAGGAATAGGCAAGGCTGCGAGGCAAACCGGCATAGGTGGCCCGCAGGCTGGTGGCTACCATGGCGCACACCTACCGACAGGAGTTCGCCATGCACCGCATAAAAACCCTCTTCATCACCGGCGTGAGCAGTGGTTTCGGCAACGCCCTGGCCAAGGAAGCGCTGGCGGCTGGCCACCGGGTCATCGGCACCGTGCGCAGCGAGGCGGCCTTGCGGGCCTTCGAGCAATTGTCTGCCGACCGGGCCCACGGTGTTCTTTTGGATGTCACCGACTTCGCTCGAATCGACAGCGTGGTCGCCGCCACGCAAGCCGCCCACGGCCCGGTCGACGTGCTGGTCAACAATGCCGGCTACGGCCACGAGGGCATTTTCGAAGAATCGCCGCTGGAAGAGCTGCGGCGCCAGTTCGACGTCAACGTGTTTGGCGCAGTGGCGGTGACCAAGGCCTTCGTGCCCTATTTCCGCCGGCGCCGCGCCGGGCATATCCTTAACATCACGTCGATGGGGGGCACCATCACGATGCCGGGCATTGCGTACTACTGCGGGAGCAAGTTCGCCCTGGAAGGGATCTCCGATACCCTGAGCAAGGAGCTGCGACCGTTCAATATCTTCGTGACGGCCGTCGCGCCCGGTTCGTTTCGAACGGACTGGGCCGGTCGCTCGATGCAGCGCACCCCGCGCAGCATTGCCGACTATGACGCCAGCTTTGACCCGGTTCGCCAGGCGCGCCAGGAAAAAAGCGGCAAGCAACTTGGCGACCCGCACAAGGCGGCGCGGGCGATGTTGCAGGTGATCGCCAGCCCGACGCCGCCCGCCCATCTGTTGCTGGGCAGCGATGCATTGAGCCTGGTGCGCGATAAGCTCAGTCGGGCCGCCAGCGAGATCGATCAATGGGAAGCGCTGACCTGTTCGACCGACGGCTGAGCGACCCGTGGAAAGGAGAATTGGATGACCCAGGCTGATCCGCATACCGCACGCATGGTGGCGTTGATGGAGCGGCTGGCGCCGGTGGAAGGCTACAACCTCAGCGCCCTGGAGGACGTACGTTTCCTGCGCTCGAACCGGCCATTGAGCCGCACGCCGGTCCTGTATGACCCCGGTATCGTGATCCTGTGCCAAGGGCGCAAGCGCGGCTACCTGGGGAATGACCTCTACGTCTACGATGCCCGGCATTATCTGGTGGTGTCCGTTCCCGTGCCGTTCACCATGGAAACCGACGCCAGCAAAGCGGAGCCCATGCTGGCGGTGTATATGCGCCTGGACCTGCAACTGGCAAGCGAGTTGATACTGCAGGTAGACGAAGCGCTCGGCCCGAGCGATGCCCCGCCCAAGGGCATGTACGCCTCGCCCATGGATGATGGGTTGTACACCTCGACGCTGCGCTTTCTGGAAGCCATGAGTACGCCGGGTGACGCGGCCATTCTCGGACCGTCGCTGGTGCGGGAAATCTACTACCGCATCCTCACCGGCGAACAGGGCGGCTCGATGCGCGCGGCGCTGGGTCGCCAGGGCCACTTCGGCCAGATCACCCGCGCGATCCGCAAGATTCACAGCAGCTATCAGGAGCGCCTGGATGTCGAGGCGCTCGCCCGCGAAGCCAACATGAGCGTGCCCAGCTTCCACGTGCACTTTCGCAGCGTGACGGACGCCTCGCCCATGCAATACCTGAAGTCGACGCGGTTGCACCAGGCGCGACTGTTGATGCTGCGCAACGCCATGAACGCCTCGACGGCGGCGTTCAGCGTGGGCTACGAAAGCGCCTCGCAATTTGGCCGCGAGTTCAAGCGCCTGTTTGGGCGAACGCCCCAGGCTGAGGTGGAGTGGATGAAGGCGACCTATGCATTGCCGGCGCCTGCCACGCCGTCCATTTATGTGTCGTCGCATTAGCGCTGACGACACGGTTGAAGCCGTGCGGCGTTACTTCCCTTCTTGTTGCATCAAGGCTTTGCGTAACTTTCCCGGGGAGAGGCCAAACATGCTCTGGAAGTGCCGAATAAAATGCGGTGCATCCGCGAAACCACATTCAAAGGCGATCTCGCCAATCTGGCGATCGGAACTCACCAGCAGCCATCTGCCAAACCTGAGTCGGACCTGGCGGTAGAACTGGGCTGGGCTGCTGTTGGTTTCAGCGACGAACAGGCGTTCCAACTGTCGTTTGCTGGTGCCGAGCAGATGCGCAATGGCCTCGACATCGAGGGGGTGGGCCATGTGTTTTTCCATCAACATCACGGCTTCATGTAGCCGACGATTGGATGAACTGGCGTATCCGAGAGCCTTGCGTCGGTCGACGAAACTGTTGGACGTGTTCTTTGCCACCGTCATCTGATGCACAACCTTGCCGGCACGATCCGGCCCGCAATGCATGCCGATCAGATGAAGCGCTAACTCGATAACTGAAACACCGCCAGCGCAGGTAATCCGGTCCCGGTCGATCAGAAAGTCTCTGTTGATGACAAAGCGCAACGTGGGAAACCGGTGCTTCCAGTCGTCGCCATGATAGGCGTGGACACACGCCGTTCGCCCCTCCATCAGGCCATGTCGCGCGAGCACGAAGCTGCCGGTGCACAGGCCGATCAACGGCACTTGTGCGGCGGCGGCCTGGTGGAGAAACGCGGGATAGGTTTTCGGCACCGCCTCGATGAAATCGAGCAATCCACCAATCACCACGATGTAGTCGAAACGTTCCGGGTCAGTGAGCTCGCTGTCGATCGGTACGTCCAAGCCGCTACTGGAAATGACTCTTTGCCCGGGCGTGCCGAGTACTTTCCATTGGCAGCGTATGGGGCGGCTTTGATCACCCGTATCGGCGGCATGCCGCAGCGCATCGGTCAGCCCCGACAGTGACAGCAAGGGGAAGCGTGGCCACAACATGATGCCAATAGACAACTCGGCGGTGCCGCGGCGCATGGGGGGATGACGCGCCTGCCCATGATCGAGCCCGTCCACGAGGCTTTCCTGAGGGGGCGCATTCTCTGCGCCGCCAGAATGTCGCAAATGTTCAATCATTCGTGCAAAGCATCCAACTGGTTATACCGCCGCTCCCACTACGATGGGCCCATGCGAAACGTTCCGCTGCCACCCTGAAAACTATCGAGGAGCATCCGATGAAGACGTCCAAAGTTAAGCGTTTTTCCGGTATTTGTGCCGGGTTTCTGGTGTCCGTGCTGGCTGCGGCACCGGTGTTCGCATTGGAGACAGTAGAGCCGGGAAGCCTGACCATCGCCTTCAGTGGTGATATGCCAGGAACAGGGTATCAAGATAGTCGGATGGTCGGCTATGACGGTGAAATCCTTCAACAAATTTCTGAAAAACTGGGCCTTAAGGTCAAACCGGCATTAATGGAGTGGTCTGGGACGATCGCATCGGTGCAGTCCAAGCGAGTGGATGTCATGGCAGGCACCATGGGCTGGACCGAGCAACGCTCGAAAATCATGACCTTGAGCGATCCTATTCACTACTTCAAGAACGGTATTACCCAGACGGACAAGACCAACTGGAACAGCCTCAAGGATTTGCAAGGCAAGAAAGTCGGCACCATCACCGGCTTTTCGTTCATCCCTGAGATGCGCAAGATCGATGGCCTGCAAGTCGCCCTTTATGACACATCCGATGCGGCCGTTCGCGATCTGCTCGCCGGACGCATCGATGCGGTGATCGGCGATCCACCGGTCATGCAATACGCCATTTCCCGCAATGAGCAATGGCACCTGCATTTCAACGCCTTTGTCGACAACGATCCGAATTTCCCACTGCTGACTGGCTTGGGCCAGGTGGTGTTCGGCTTCAACAAGGCCAGCCCGGAACTGGTGACGGCGGTCAACGCACAGATTCAGACGCTCTGGAAAAACTGTGAGATGCGCAAGATCGGCGCTCGCTACGGCCTGACTCAGGATGTCTGGTTCATGCCCGAAGGCAAGGACCTGCGCCTGGGCGTCGATCGTCCAGCGGACTGGACACTACCCGGCTGCAAGTAAGTGTGAGGCGATGGGGCGGGTCCAGACACCGGCACGACTCATCGCCAGGCCTACAACAATAAGAGGTGAGCCAACATGTCGAACCCATCCGGTGCGGCGTTGCTGCGTGTGCACGAACTCCACAAGAACTATGGCGCTCTGGAGGTGCTCAAGGGCATCAGCCTGGAGTTGAAACCCGGTGAAACCCTGTCACTGATTGGCCCAAGCGGATCTGGAAAGTCCACCTGCCTGCGCTGCATCAATTACCTGGAAAAGCCCACCAGTGGCGAGATCTGGTTGGGAGACGAGTTGATCGGTCAGGTCAGGGATGGCCAGCGTTCGCGGCTGATGAGCGACCGGGAAATGGCGCCACAGCGCCGCGAGATCGCCATGGTGTTCCAGTTGTTCTATCTGTGGCCGCACTTGAACGTTCGCGACAACGTCGCACTCGGCCCCATCAAGGCCCAGGGGATGCCGCGCAAGCAGGCGTATGAGTTGGCCGACGCGATGCTGGAAAAAGTCCATCTGCGGCACAAGGCCGAGTCTTATCCCGAGCAATTGTCGGGGGGGCAGCAACAGCGGGTCGCCATCGCCCGCGCCTTGGCCCAGCAACCAAAAGTGATTCTGTTCGACGAACCGACTTCGGCGTTGGATCCCGAGCTGGTGGGCGAAGTGTTGGCCGTGATTCGCGAGCTGGCGGAAGAGGGCCGCAGCATGATCATGGTCACCCATGAAGTGAGGTTTGCCCGCGATGTGGCGGATCGGGTGATCTTCATGGACGGCGGGCGCATTGTCGAACAGGGGCCGTCGAGGCAAGTGATCGATAACCCTTGTCACGAACGTACCCGCAGTTTTCTTGGGCGCATGGCTGTGGAGAGCGCTTGATGGCGAACCTGGAAGCTTTCCTCGGGTTGTTGCCCTTGCTCCTCAAAGGCGCAATGAGCGCATTGGAAATCGCCCTCTGCACCTTAGTGCTGGCGAGCGTGGGCGGTCTGGTGCTGGCGGTTTTACTGACGTTCAGCCGATCGCGACTGGTACACGGCGCCATCGCCTGTTTCATTGAATGGATGCGCAATGTGCCGGCGCTGGCGCACCTGTTTCTGATCTACTTTGGGCTGTCCTATCTGGGAATCAATCTGCCCGCGTGGCTGGCGGCCATCGTCGGTTTGAGCCTGGTAGGCAGCGCAGTGCTGGCCGATACTTTCCGAGCCGGCTTGCAGTCGCTGCACGTTGGCCAGCATGAATCCGGGCAGGCCATCGGCCTGCACCGTATGCAGATTCTGCGCTACATCCTCTTGCCCCAGGCCCTGCGCATTGCGTTGCCGGCGTATGCCAACTACGTCACGCAACTGATCAAGGACACGTCCATCGCCTCGGCCATCGCCGTGCCGGAAATCATGTTCCTTGCCCGCAATCTTGTGACCTCCACGTTCCAGACCTCGCTGATTTATCTGGCGGTGATGTGCATCTATGCGGCGATGATCCTGCCTATTGGCGTGGGGTTCATCCGACTTGAACGTCATCTGGGGGCGGCGCGATGATCAGTTTTTTCCAGCAATACCCGGAATACTGGAGCGACTGGAGTGCTCGCCTGCTACTCGGCGCCCGGGTCAGCGCCGAACTGTCCCTGACAGGCTTCGCCCTGGCGGCGATGTTGGGCGCGTTACTGGCCTGGGCGATGAAGAGCCACAGCGTCTGGCTCAAGCATGCGGCGGTGTTCTTCATTCAGGGGATGCGTGCGGTGCCGCTCCTGGCGTTGCTGCTGGCGCTGTATTTCACCCTGCCCAGCCTCGGGCTGACGTTGTCGGGTTATTGGGCCGGGGCCATCGGCCTGGGCTTGCAGGGCTCGGCCTACGTCGCGGAAATCCTGCGCGGCGGACTGGACTCCTTGCATCGCGGCCAACGTGAGGCGGCCATCGCCACCGGCCTGACGCCATTGCAAGCCTTCACCGCCGTGATCTTTCCACAAGCCATTCGCGGCATGTTGCCGCCGTTGCTCAATGCCTACGTGTCGATTCTGAAGGACAGCTCCCTGTGCGCCTTGATCGCCACCGATGAGTTGATGCTGGCGGCCCGCGCCATCGCGTCCGAATCCTTTTTGCCGATGCATATTTTCCTGCTGGTGGGGTTGTTCTATTTCGTCATCGCTTTCCCTCTTTCTCTGTTGTCGCGAGCGCTGGAAGCACGATTTTCTCGCGGGCGCAAAACCATTCGAGGTTGAACACATGAACATCATGGATCGAACCGCTTCTCAGAGCATTGGCCAGTTGCGGCAAGCGCTGGAGTCCGGAACGCTCACGAGCGAGTCCCTGGTTGGCGCGCAATTGGAGCGGATCGAGCGCTTCAACGGTCAACTCAATGCTTATGTCGAGGCCTATCCCCAGCGCGCGCTCGGTGCCGCCATCGCGGCCGATCGGCAGCGGGCCGCCGGTGTCCACCTGGGGCCGTTGCACGGCATTCCAATTGCGATCAAGGATTTGTTCGAAATCGACGGCAAGGCCATAACCGGTGGTTCGCTGGCACAGACGCCGCGCATCTCTCGGCTCACCGCCACGGCAGTCCAGCGGTTGGAGCGCGCCGGGGCGATCATCATGGGCAAGACCCACACCGTCGAATTCGCTTTCGGAGGGTGGGGCACAAATGCCGTGATGGGCACGCCGTGGAACCCATGGGACCATGAAGTACATCGTGCACCAGGGGGTTCGAGCAGTGGTTCAGCGGTGGCCGTGGCCGGCGGGTTGGCAAGCGCGGCGTTGGGCACCGACACCGGCGGCTCGGTGCGGATTCCCGCAGGCATGTGTGGTCTGGTTGGCCTGAAAACCACGCGTGGGTTGGTCAGCCGCCACGGTTTGATTGAATTGTGCCCATCGCTGGATTCGGTAGGGCCGATTACGCACACCGTCGAAGACGCCGCGTGGATGCTTGATGCGCTGCTGGGGCCGGACCCGCTGGATCCGGTCTCGGCCAAGTCGCCAGTGTTCAGCGCCGCAGCAGGTTTGAATCTTCCGGTGGCCGGTCTGCGTATCTGGGTGCTGCCACAGACCGAACGCGAACACATCGCACCTGGCGTATTGGCAGCCTACGACCAGGGGCTTGAGCAATTGGCCGCACTGGGCATGCATCTGGTCGAGCAGCCGCTACCGACTTCGCTGGAGCAGTGCATGCAGGTTGCCGGTGGCCTTATGAGCGCCGAAGGCTACGCCAGTCTTGGCAGTTTGTTCGAGCGCGACGATCTGCGCTTCGATCCTCATGTGCAGCGTCGGGTGCTGAGCGGGCGCGCCATCGACGCGGCGGCTTACATCCATTTGCACAACCAGCGACGTGCTGCCCGTCAAGCCATGGACGAAGCCATGTCCCAGGTCGATGCCTGTGCGTTTCCAACCAACGCCATTGGCAGTGTGCCGTTGAATCAGGTCGATGAGTACGGTACGCCGCTGGCCTTGCTCGGCCGTTTCGCCAACCTGCTCAATCTCTGTTCAGTGGCGCTGCCGGTGGGCTTCGACGAGCAACGCATGCCGGTCTCGATGCAAATTGTCGGACGTGCCTTCGCCGAGCCGTTGGTGCTGCGGATCGCCCATGCCTATCAGCAAGTCAGTGATTGGCACCAACGGCGACCTGTGGGTTGGGACCTGTCGGACAGGGTGGTGGCGTAATGGAAATCTGTGTCGTCGGCGCTGGAATCGTTGGCTTGAGCAGTGCCTGGTTTCTACACAAGGCCGGCCATACCGTCACCGTTATCGATCGTGCGGGGGAGGCCGGCATGGGGGCCAGTGCCGCCAATGGGGCGCAATTGAGCTACAGCTATGTGCAACCGCTGGCTGATCCCTCCCTGTTGCCGGGCATTCCGAAAATGCTGTTGGCGCGCAACGGCCCGCTGAAGTTTTCGCCGCAATGGAGCTTGGAACAATGGCGCTGGTGTGTGGAGTTTCTCGCGGCCTGCCGTACGTCCGTTTCGCGCCAGACGACTGTCGAGTTGCTGGAACTGGCGCATGAAAGTCGGCTGGCGCTGGACGCCTTCATCAGTCAGGAAAAGGTGCAATGCGATTTCGCCCGTACCGGCAAACTGGTTCTGTACCCCGATGCTGAAAGCCTGCGCAAGGCCGGCGATCAGCTGAAATTCCAGGCCGCCCAAGGCGCCAGGCAACAAAAAATCGTCAGCCCCGCCGAAGCCTTGTCGATCGAGCCTGCACTTGAGGGCTATAAGAAGGCGTTTCACGGTGCGATCCATACCGACAGCGAATGCGCGGTCGATGGGCGCAAGCTTTGTCAGGAGCTTGCGAGGTTGTTGAGCACGCAGGGGGTGCGTTTTCTGTTCGACAGTGAGGTTGCCGCTTTCCGACGTGAACGCGGGCGCATCACCGCGTTGGAGATTCACCATGCCATCGAAGGCCCTGGTCTTTTAGGGACGCAAGCGGTCGTGCTGGCGGCTGGCGCTTACAGCGCGGGGTTGTTATCTGCGTTCGGTGTGCGCATGCCGGTCTACCCGCTCAAGGGATACAGCATTACGTTGCCGATCACTGATTCGATGAATGCACCGACGGTCAGCGTGACGGACATGCGGCGTAAAACAGTGTTCGCCCGGATCGGTGATCGCTTGCGCGTTGCTGGGATGGTCGAGCTGTGTGGGCTGGATGCGTCGATTCCCGTTAAGCGTATCGAGCAACTGAAAGCCTCGACGCAAGCATTGTTCGGTCTGGAATGTAACGCCGATGATTGCCAGCCCTGGACCGGTTGGCGTCCGGCGACCCCCACCGGACGGCCGATTCTGGCAGTCAGTGGTTGTGACAACCTGTACGTCAATTGCGGCCAGGGTGCCCTGGGCATGACCTTGGCATTTGGCAGCGCCCAACGTCTGGTCCGATTGATCGGAGGCACGGCGCTTTAACTTCCTCAATTCATGGAATAAACCCGATGGCAACGATTCAACGTTTTCAGAGCAACGCGCGGATGTCCGGTGTGGTCAGTTATGGCGATCTGCTTTACCTCTCCGGCCAGGTGCCCACTGATCTACAGGTTGGCATCGAAGAGCAGACGCAGCAGGTGCTGGCCAAGATAGAAGCCTTGTTGTCGCTGGCGGGCAGCGACAAGGGCCAGCTTGTGAGCGCACAGATCTGGCTCAAAGACATTGATCGTGATTTCGCGCTGATGAATTCGGTGTGGGACGCCTGGTTGCCAACTGATAGTGCTCCGGCACGGGCCACTGTTCAGGCACGTCTGGCGCGGCCTGAGGTGCTGGTGGAGATCATGGTTGTGGCTGGGAAACCTGCTTCGGGGGGGTGAAGGCGGGGCTGAGGCTTTCCTTTCAGGCGCAAAAAAGGCACTTGCGATAATTGCTAAGTGACTGATACGTATTCGGTTTCCAGACGCAGGCTTTCGCGGCAGGCCTTAAGCAAAGGGCACAGCACCTCGGGCCGAATCGGCCGATCAGGCACTTCCAGCACCCTGGTATGCGCATAAGCCAGTGCCAGCCCGTCGATGTGCAGGGCATATCAACATTATGGCTATATGCCATTAATGCTTGAGCGTTTACCATAGCCTCGGCTACCCCGCATGTTCAGGGCTCCAGTTGATTGCGTTTATTGGCAAACAAAATCCTGCCTGACATTACTTCATTACAAGGACGCGCAATGAACGCCACTGAAGATCTCAACCGCCTCTATACCGATGTCTCGGACAGTATTGGCAGCGCCATGGAAGACATTCTCGCGCTTAACGTCGAGCACAAAGATGGCAAGCGTGAAATCGGTAACATCACCGAAAAACTGCGTGACATTCGGGGGCGGTTCGACAGCGAACTGGAACAGTTGAAAACCCACGCCGAGTGGGACACGTTCACCCTGGCGTTTTTCGGTGAGACCAACGCTGGCAAGAGCACAATCATCGAATCACTGCGCATCCTGTTCAAGGAAGAATCCCGCGAGGCACTGCTGCAACAGCATGCCGATGACCTGGAGCAGTTCTCGCAAGCCCTTACCGCTCGCCTCGAACATGTGCGCGAAGGCTTGCACGCCTTGTACAGCGAGTACACGGGTGAAGTGGTCAGCATTCGCCAAAGCACAGCCCAGCTGACGCAAATCGTTCAGCGCGAAGCCCAGGAGCGAAATGCGATTGTTCAAGCTGAAGCCGATGCTAGAGTGCGGCTTGCCCAGCAAGAAACTCAGGCACGGCTAGAGTTGCAGCAGCAGGAAGCCGCGCATCGCCAACAAGTAGTTGAGGCAGAAGCGGAGGCCAAGCGCACCCTCGCCGAACAGGAGTCCAGCGCTCGCCTGGCACTGGAGCAACAGGAAGCCTCACAGCGTCTGGACATTGCGCGAGCGCACGCGATATCGAGCCTCAAGGCCCGGCTGTCGATGTTCGCCATCGGTGGAGTGCTGATCGGCGCTGGTGCTGCGGTGGCGGTACTGAAGTTGGCAGGAGCCTGAAATGTCCCAGCACGAACTTGATGAGTTGTTCGATGAGGCCGTCTCGACCCCTTCGCCTGTCTCCCCCGATGACACGCCGGTTCTCCAACGCATTGAGACGCGCTCTCCTGCACTGGATGGCCTGCTCAATCAGCAGTTCAAAGGGCTGCACGACGATCTGTTGGCTTATGAACATAAGAAGGCCCAGGCACATCGTGTAGACGGCTCGATCATCGGCACGGGTGAAGCCGATTTCACCAAGGGCAATACGCTCTACCCCCTGAACTACAAGGGCAAACGCTTTCAGTTGATCGACGTGCCTGGTATTGAGGGTGACGAGGCCAAGTATGCGCATATGGTCCGCGAGGCCGTAGCCAAGGCGCATCTCGTTTTCTATGTAAACGGCACCAATAAAAAGCCTGAGAAAGCCACCGCGGAGAAAATTCGTTCTTATCTACGTTTGGGGACTCAGGTGTGCCCCTTGGTCAACGTGCGTGGCAATGCCGACGCCTACGAGTTCGAGGAAGACCGCGAGTCACTGACTGCGCACGGCAACTCCACCGCCGCGTTGCAACAGACCGAGGACGTACTGCGTTCGGTACTGGGCAGCAAAGTTTTACAGACAGGCCACTACGTGCAGGGCCTGCTGGCATTTTCGTCGTTGGCGAGCGATGCGCAAACTGGGCGTACCACAATCGACCCCGCCCGTAGCCAGGACCTGGTGATTCAGCAGCGCAATTATCAGAAGCACTTCGCCTCGTCGAAAGAGATGTATGAATTCAGCCAGATCAAGTCCGTCGCCAAGGTGCTGCATACCAAGCTCGCGACGTTCCGAGAGGACATGATCGAAAGCAACAAGACCAAGGTGTACGAATTGCTGGTTGAGAATATTTCGACCTTGCAAGCGTTGCACGCAACCCATGAAGCCTTCGTTGCCAGGACTGAGCCGGAATTCGAGAAGTGCCGCGAAGCGATCAAGGCGGCCCGGGAGCGATTCGAACGGCTGGTCGTTGCGGGACGGCGGAATCTTTGGGATAGCCTTTTCAACGACCTCAAGGAAGATGCCGACGATATCGTCGAAAAGAACTTCGGTGAAAACGACGTTATTTCCAGCCAGATCAATCGTGCTTTCAAGCGTGGGCAGAATGAGCTCAAGGAGAAACTCCAGGAGCAGTTCGAAGCCTACCTAAATGATTTGGGGCAGGACCTGCATCAAGCCGTCCAGCGCCTGATGGAAGACGTTGCACGGGTAGAGTTCGAGCAGCTTCTCTATGACGCCGAATCCCTGAATATCAACTACAAAACACCTGACTTGGACCTTGGCTTCGAACTGGGTGACTACGGGTGGATGGCCTTCAACATAGGCTCCTACGCATTGGCTGGGGCAGGCATCGGCACCGCGTTTCCGGTGATCGGCAACCTGATCGGCGCCGTTGCTGGTGCTGTGGTGGGCATCTTTGTGAGTGTGTTGAGCATCTTTACCAGCAAGGAAAAACGCATTCGCAAAGCGCAGGGGCAAGTTCAGGAGAAGATCGATGACGCATGCACCGAAGCCCGTAACGCCTTGAAGGAAGAACGCAAAACGCTGTTTACCCCTGTTCGCAAGCACATTGACGAAACCGTATTGCCCCGCGTGCAGCAGCTTGAGGAGTCGCTCAAGCGCCCTCTGGCCGTCATCGAACAGCAGATCGCGCTGATGACCCTTATTAAAGAGCAGTTGGAGAACATGCCGTATGGAACAATTCAATCAGTTCAACGTTGAGAAGCAGGCAGCGCTCAAGGGGCTGGAGCAACTGCGTGCGGTGCTCGACGAGTTGGGTGAGATGGGCGCCGACGTCGGTAGCGAGTTGCAAAAGATCGACTCGGCAGTACAAGCCGTTGAGTCCGATGTGCTGCGCATCGCCTTGCTGGGTGCCTTCTCCGACGGCAAGACAAGCGTTATTGCCGCTTGGCTGGGCAAGATCATGGCCGACATGAACATCAACATGGACGAGTCCTCTGATCGCTTGGCCATTTATTCTCCAGAGGGGCTGCCGGAGAAGTGCGAAATCGTCGACACCCCCGGCCTGTTCGGCGACAAGGAAAAAAGTGTCGACGGCGAGCAGGTCATGTATGAAGATCTGACCAAACGCTACATTTCCGAGGCGCACCTGATTCTGTATGTCGTGGACGCTACCAACCCACTCAAGGAAAGCCACAACGACATCGTCAAGTGGGTGCTGCGGGACTTGAACAAGCTGTCCTCGACCATTTTCGTGATCAACAAGATGGACGAAGTGACTGACCTCACTGAGCAAGTACTGTTCGATGCTCAGGCCACGATCAAGAAGGACAACCTCAAAGGCAAACTGCAGCGTGCAGCCAACCTGAGCCCGGATGAACTGGCCAAGGTGAATATCGTCTGCCTGGCCTCCAACCCGAATGGACGCGGCCTGCCGTTCTGGTTTGGCAAGCCAGAGCACTATGAAAGCCGCTCGCGCATCAACGATCTCAAAGCCATGACCACGCAAGTGTTGCGGCACAATGTGCCTGCGGTGCTGATTGCAAAGACGGGCATGGATGTAGTGCGAGATCTCGTCGGCCAGCATGTGGTGCGCGCCGAAGAACAGTTGGAGCGGCTCAAGGCTTTTGCCGAGCAGAATGCCGAAGAATCGGCACGTATCACCCAAGACATTGAATCGGGTCGTCGTGAAGTCAAACGCCTGGCCGGTGAGCTGTTCGAAGAACTTCAGAACCTTGAGAAAGGCATGCTGGGCAAGTTACGTCCGCTTGGCTTGGAAAACATTCGTGAATTCCTCGAGGACGAGCTGGGTTACACCGAAGATGGCGTAGGCTTCAAGTTGAACCTGAAAATCAAGGGCGCAATTGACCGCTCCTTCGACCAGTCTTCCAAAGTAACCAGCCGCATCTCTCAGGATATTGGCCGCCAGCTCAACTCCAGCGAGAGCTTCCTCAATGCCATGGGTGACAGTGCATTGAAGTCGATGGGCGGGGCTGCCAAGGGCATTGCCAACCTGAGCCCAGACATCATCAAGGGGGCGGTGTTTGCAGCCCGCGATGCGCTCAGCGCAGTGACTGGCGTGGCGATCAAATTCAAGCCTTGGCAAGCGACCAAAATCGCCGGCGCCATTTCAAAGTGGGCAGGCCCTGCAGGTGCTGCAATCACACTTACCTCGGACCTGCTCAACGCCTATAAAGCGCATGAACTGGAACAGGAGTTGAAGAGCGCCAAGGAGTCGATTGCCGAGATGATCAAAAGCGCCTTCAAGGATATCTACGACATCATTGCTGACGACGAAAAGCTGTTGGACTTCTTCGCACCGCAGCTCAAGGCGTTTGAGAAGATTGTCGAGACGGTAGAAGAGCGCTCGCGCTTTATCAGTGCCAACCAAGCCAAGCTGCAAACCGTGAAAGCCAAGCTGAATGCCCTGACATCATCGCCTGCGCGGCTTGAGGCAAATGCATGAAGAAGCTCGGCAAGGAGTAGTGCCAGTCAGTTGAGCCAAATTGGGCTGCCCTGCAGACCTTCGCGAGCAAACCTGCTCCTACAAGATTGCGCAGTACCTGTAGGAGCAGGTTCGCCCGCGAAGGGCCGCAAAGTGGCCTAACGGTATCTGGTGTACATCTTCACGGCCTGAACCCGCGCTCATTCCCCCAAGGAACCCGCGGAAAAAATACTATGGCCACTGCCGGCACCAACGCCGAGTAACCAGCCCAGTAGCTCTAAAACCCTTGATTTCACTGGATTTCAGGCACAAAAAAAGACGTCCGTGGACGTCTTTAGATGAGGCCGGGGTAATCTGAATTCATATTCTATCTTATTGATTATTATCGTTAACTTTCTTTTTTTATTTTGATTGGAATACCAATTGGAATACCTCACGAGATAGCCATGCTCTGGCCCGTCGCTTTTAATCGATTTTATACCCTTGCTTCTCATCTATGATCAGGCGTGATCTTCCAGTCGCTGTCGGGACACAGGTTACGCTTGATAAGAGGCTGAAGGAGGGGACTGGCAGAAACCGGCCAATAAGGGGCATTCGCAGTCTACGAAACCGTAGGCGATAAAAGTGATGGGTTAAGCGGTCTCTCATCGAGTTCCGCTAACCTGACTATGACCTAGAATTGGTCTGCGCCCATGATACAGTCACCATATTTCTCGCGCATCAACAGACCTAAGTCTTCAGTATCACGTAAAGCCTCAATTTCTGCGCGAGTGATTACAATTACTGCTAAACCATCGCGGTCATACACGCTTCGAAGATGGGCATGAGCTGCTGTGCGATCTTGCGCATCGCCGGTTATTCCATTTGCAGCGACCAAAATACCAAAGTCTACGCGGAATTTTCTGAGCTTTCCTGTAAAGACAGTTAACGTTGCAGAGTTTACAGGTGCCTGCCAGTTCTTACACTCAATGATTAGATGAGTTGGAAGAAAAGGCAAGCCATCTCGCAGACGATGGTTGTATAAAAGTATATCGATCTCAAGCGAGCCAGCATTATCGAGAATATTTCTCTTTATCACCCCGACTCCTTCAAGTTGACATAGCGTTTCCGCGACAACTTCTTCTAAAGCTGCACCCTTCTCCGCAGTATTTCCCGCGTCGCCAGCCACAAGCTTATCAGCTATATATATATGGTCGATTAAAGCCATTATCGCACTCCATGTACGATACGATTTCGAGTTTTTCTTATATATTCGCCAAGCTGCCCGGAACTAACTAGATGCTCAAAATCTTGAATCGTTAGCCAAAGCACATTTGGTGAAAGTTGCTGTTCGGGTCGGGGCGGAATCGAAGTAGTAACAACCAAGGCTAGCTCTAGGCGTGCTGACTGTATAAAGTCCCATAGTCGCTGATTAAGTAGGAGAGCATTTTCTAAACTAACATCCCCCTTAACTTCAATCACCACCGGATCCAGCAGTTCAGGGTCTAAATTCCCAAGCCACGCAAGTAAATCAGGGCGAAATTTCGCGCCTGGAGTTGACTGAGGCTGGGAAATCGCACTTCCACCCGCTGCGATCACAGCATCAAATACTCTCTTTTCAACAAGAGAATCGAAAGGGCGTACTGGCTGGCGTACCTTGGCCAGCCGAGAAGACGTGTCGTTCTTCGAGCGTTTGGTGCCAGTGCTCACTGATGGCACGGGTGGCGATGCCAAAAATAGGTCTAGATGAAATTTTAGAGCTTCACTATTGGATAGGCTGGCCTTAACAATTGTGAATCGACTGTAATCAATTGGGATTGTGCGAGCTTTGGTCTGGATAAGAAAAACTGGTTTGCCAAGTCCGGCTGCCACTCCGGTTTCAAATGCACCCCGATAATCAGCACTAGTACCGTTTAGAATAACCACCACAAAATCGGCTGCCGCAATTCTATCAGTAGCATCTCTGCCCTCATAGGACTCGTCCTTGGCCCACTCCCAAAATACATCTCGCTCTGCAAGCAGCATAGGAAGAACATCAAGTTCAAGCCCGAATGGAGCGGAGATATAGCATCGCTTAGAACTTGATTTCGAGATATCAGACATGACATTACCGTAGGTATATTGAATATGGCTCAGCGCTAGCACCGCCTAGCACAAACCATATCCTTAAGAAAATAGAAAAACAAGAGACCTTTGCCTCCTCCCCCCGACCGATTACTCGTTATTGACTAAAGTTCAGACTGTGATTCAAGTACGCCCTGTACGATCGCCATTGAGATGTGCAACCTTGCGCCTGATCCAGAATATGACTAGATAGAATAGGGCGAGGCGTTTCTTTTTCATCAGCAGCGTTTACCAAAGGCCGATCGAGAGCAGTAATTCATTGACTGTCTGCTCATGGCCGATCTCCGCCCTTCACGAAGGGCGGTTTTGGGTCGAATTGCGTCGGTGACCACAGGCAGAAATCGACCCATAGCAGACTCTCATAGGTACAACGATGCGGCCCTTCTCGCACGGAGAAATTGCCAATCGCAAAGTGTCGTGCAAAAGCATCACTTCTGATTGGACAAAATCTAAAACCAATACTAGCCTTGCGCCATGTCACATTAGCCTTAGAGTATCAGGCAGATTTTAAGCTGCGAAAATTTAGTTTCTACGCGCGAGCAATTACAATTCAATACATAAGGCGATATTGAGATGATCAAGCAATTAATAATTATGGCAATCGGAGCTTCCTTGTCGGCTTGCCAACTACCAAATAGGACTGATGTGGTTCCGGATCTACCCTCAAACTTCAGTGCGAGAACAATAATAGAGTCTAATAATGGTCTGTTGTCAGAGGGGCTAAATAAAGTCCCAGGTTCCATATGTTTAGCGGACGAGGAAACCGGACTATGCAAAACTGAAAATCTGTTACCAAACCAATGCTTGGCCAAGGGTACCGCCGTACAAGTAAAAGCAGTAACTGACCCGTCACCAGCATACCATTCAATAATAACCAAAAACTACAATCTTAGCTTTACGACTCCTTTCATATCGGCCCCATCAAGTGCCGATTATATTGATGAGGTTAAAGCATCTATATCGGCTACTGCCTCTATTAGCACCGCCGGAACGGAGGACGGAAACGGCTTTCCTGGAATAGACGGCATCAAAGCTTGTATTTTAAAAAATTTCGGCCCTGGAAATTATAAAAAAGTCATTTGGATTCAGTCTGCAAATATCATTTCTGTAACCACCTCAAGATACTCGAAAGTATCAAATGGCTCTGATGTTAAAGGTACTGGTTTCGGTTTCAATGGCTCAACCTACAACAGTAGTTCGGTAGGTGCGCAGACGATATGGATTGGGGTTTTCGGCAACTCAATTTACAATGTCGGCGTAGTAAATAAGTCTGTGCTTGATAGCTCGAAAACATCTATAATCAGTTCCGACGATAAAACCACCATTATTGAAACTCCCTCGGCCCCTACTGCACCGCCACCTCCTGCCACTGTACCTATTCTAACTCCTGCAGCCGAGTTCACTCCATCCTAAAGCTAGACGGCACAGAGAATAGTATAGTCTTCGATGAAGAACACTATATCGCCGGCAAGTCGAACAGTTTGTGAGATTTTTTATAAAGTATCCCGTCGGGCTTGTTCCAACGGGTTTTTATTTTAAGTTCAAACGATGATTGGTTGCTGGACTAACGGTTGTGAATGTCTGCACTTGGCCGATTCTGTTGAAAAAGTTGGCTTCAAATTCCACGCCAGAAAAGTACGCGCCTGAGATTGAAATCTGAATTTTTGGCAAAAGGTTCAGGACTCGGATTTAACGTAGCGGCGTGCAACAGAGGTGTTTTCATCCATCAATATTCGAGTGTTTTGGAAAACCGACTTTTTCAACACAATCGGCCGACTGCTGCCTCTCACGAAGGTCTGCAATCGGCCAACTTCTGCCGGTCACGGCCACCCAGTTTGCTAGTCAAATCCAGTGCAAACGACTGGTCAAGTCGAATGCAAATGAGTGGGCAAGTGGAGTGCGATTACCCAGCTTGCGTCTAGTCGGTTCAATGCTGCCCCTTGCCTTGATGCTTCCTCTGAAAACCCAAACACATTCCGATACCGTGGGCCTTGCTGCCGATCCATACGCCAGTAGGAGAAACCCATATCGAGGCGGGCTCTTACTTGGGGCCAGAAGTAAACGTCATCCAAAGCGAAAATGGAAATGAACACGGAAGGGCTTTCAATCAAAATCAAATCTTGGTGGCGGTATGTTCACCCTGACCTTGCGGATCTGACTTGCAATGAACCGTGCATCTTGCAATAGCCGCTGCCCTGGAATGTACCAAGGCGGTGTTTCCGTGTTGCTGTCGGAAAAATTGTAGTATCGGGTACTCTCGTCCGTATCCCAGACGGACATTTCCTCATAGTGGAATTCTTTCTGCCCGTATGAAAAAAAATGCTCATGATCGAGTTTACGTACCAGGCGTTCGATCATGCCCTCGAGTCGGTTCAGGTATTTGTACGCTTCAATACGCGCCTGAAAAGTTACGATGTGGTTGAGCGCTTTAAGTCCGTTGCGCTTGCTGACACCATCCAAACTCTCGCACTGTGCTAACGAGGGTCTGACCGCTCGCGCCATGTCCCGCGTTTGACCCATGAGTTCGAGAAACTCCCTCATTCCATAGATTGTTGAGGAAGCAACTTTCTCTGTTTCGCCCAGCGAGGCAATAGCGATGGCATCCAACGATTGAGTAAGAACATTGATCGCATCCAGGACTCTGGGAGATTTTCCGCCCCCACCCGGTGGCAACGAACACCCTAAGGTGCTGGCGGCGCCGATCACGGTCTTGAGATCTACCCCGTTTAAGTTGTGGTATTGCGGGTGGGCCAAGTGAAAACCCCACTTCCATGCCAAGAATAAATCGGTACACAGAATCGCTCTGATCTCCGGCCAGTTCAGCAAATACAGCTTTGGGAGTCGTACCGCGGGCAGCATGGGAGGCACCTGTCCGGGATGCTCATCATCCTCTAAGGCAGAATTGTGCTGTGTCACGAATTTGCTCACCTGTTGGTTTGTTTCCTCGAGTGACGTGACTATGAAATGCGCACTTAGAGGCGCGTGGTAGCCTTTCAAGGCTCGAAGCTCTTTTTGAAGATGTGCCAGATTGAATTTTTCGACCCGCTTGCATTGCATCGTCGCGGGTGAAAAATGGTCGAAAATGTCCACGCCGTTCTGGGTGTCACCGTTTTTCCCGTATCCCGACGACACCCAGTAATTGACAGTCAGGCGACGACCTATGCTGTATTTGTGTTGCACTAACGGAAAAGCGTCCACGCAGAAACTCTGGAATTCTTGCCATGTGCTTGGTGGCGTAATACCACGGGTTTGGTCCGAAGCTGCTGTGAGCAGTGTATTCATGGCTGTGTTTCCATCCATGGTGTGAGAACGTTGGCGCCAACAATGGCCCAATGGTGGCGCTGTAGGTTATCAGCACTTTGTCTGACTGAGAGCCCAGAGCATGACTTCTTTCTATAGCTGCCTGAATGAGCGCTTTGCCGACCCCCTGCCCCCGGGCAACCGCGTGAGCGCGGACGGTCACTGCGTGCGGCATCACGACTGAAAACACTCATTCGGCATGTCGAACATGGGCAGTCGCAACGACTTGATTGAGGCCGTAAAGCCGTTTGGTTAAGACCAGGTGGCAACGCTAAAGCAGCGACCGCACAGAGTGGTTACCTTGGCGTGCGGCGGGCTGGAGTCCGATGCAAACGACTGATCAAGTCGAATTCAAATGAGTGGGCAAGTGCATTGCCAACGCGTGGCCAGGTTGGGTGCAGTTACCCATCCCGTACTGATAATCGTCTTACCCTGCTCGAATCGAGAGCCGCTCCGGACTATTTAGTACGTTACGCTACCATTCCACCCCTCGGTCAAAAGCCGAAAATAGCTCACATCAACTGGTTTTTTCGTTGCCGTCGGGGGATTGCGGCTAGAAAGGCTTCATTGGTTCGTCAATGGAGCGGATATGAAAGCAGTCATCGCAAAGTCGACACGTCCCAGGTCCAGCCGGTGGAAGGCTCAAGAGGACATAATCGAAGACTGGTTCGTCTGCACAGACAGTGCACACATCTAAACTTCCGGCTACCCGGATGGCCGCTTCCGTCATCGCAGCTTGCTTTGGGTCCCACTCGCGCAGCGAAGCGAACCATTCCGGCGTGTGCGGACGAAGCAGAGTGCGAGGCTCCGGCTCAAGCAGCCCCTTACGCTCAAGCCAAGTAGTTGCCGCCCTAATGCGACGAGCATGTAGCTGTGTCAAAAGCTCGTACAGCTCTATCTTCAGAGCGAAATATTGGCGCGGATGCAATGCGTTCACCGTCACGTAGCCCGCATGGTTCAGGACAAAACGGTTTTGCCCTAACGTCTCGCTTGCCAGCAGCTCTTCACAGTATCTCTGCTTGTACTCCGCACAGCTTTCGGATCCCTCCATGAGGGCGACGTGATACTGCCAAGCATTCCTTTCAAACTCATCCTTCCATAGTTCCAGATACCTTGAATTGCTCAGAGCTTGTACTAGGTGATCATCTGCCTCCTGATGGTCCACTAGGTATGCATCAATGTCGTTGAGTGATTCAATCTCAGAGGACAGCGTTCGGGCTTCCTGAAGCAAGGCATTGGTTGAATCCCGCATAGCCTGAACGTGGTCAATATCTTCATGCCAGCGAGCCTCTTCTTCTGCATTGAGATCTCTCAGCACATTAGGAACTTCAAAAAGCGCGGTGCTATTCAGTAACTGCCCTGGATGGCAAAAGTCAGCATCCGGCACTAGGTTTGCACCGGCCCTATGATAAGCCTGCGCGATCAATCGCGAGCAGAACTGCCGCCGACCAGCCACAAAACCAGCCAACACGCTCTTGGCGGCGCCGATCTTGGTGTATCGAGTACCAACCGCAGCTCTGGCGAAGGTGATAACAGAGTGCAGTTGGTCAGTAGTCAGGGGCACAACCGGCCGAAGAACGTGTCCTGCACAGCCTGGCTCAAGTATCAGCCGCTCGAGATTGCGTGCATGAACACCGTCACCAGTAGAATCGATCACACTCGACTTCCCCACACAAATCATAGCGTGAGAGATGTCCGCGCCGATGGCTTTACGGATCGTTTTGCTCATGGGTTCGGGCGTGGTTGTCAGTACAATATCGCCGAGCTGGATGAGGGCGGAGACGAACACCCGAGGCCTCAGTTCCAATTCATTCATCTCACATTCCATATTGAATATTGCTCCTGTGCAGATACTGAACGATGGATATTGGTGAGCGATCTGAGATGTCCAAAACTGAATAGGCATTCAAGCAGGCAGATGCCGAGCTGTCCCGATGAAGGTGAGAGATTTCGCTCCTCGGGTCATCGCGACGTACAAATCCTTCGCATCAAGCGAGCCGGCATCAAGAATGACGGCATGGTCATACTCAAGGCCCTTGACCAGCAATGTAGTTCCAATCAGCTTACGATGGTTGATCGGCCGACCCGAATGCCTCATCTCGCGCTGGTAAAGAATACCGGCCTCCACGAGCGTCGCGGCTTGGCCATCAACATGAATCTTGAGCACGCTCAAGAAACGATAGAGTAAGTCACGGCGATAGGCTGAAGTTTCAGGGTTGCTCTTCAAGGTTTGAAAGAATGCCTTGAGATAGCTGCTCGACGGGTCAGACAAATAGTCATTCGCCGCCTGGAGTACCGGCGGATATTTGGTAGTTTGGCGAAGCTTGGTCACCTCGCCTCGTCTTGTGCCTGCCGTTAGCGTGCCAGGTACACCTGTGAAGCATTTCATCGCAAACGTCACGGCGAGCAGAAAGCCATCCTGAGCGCTTTTTACAGCCCCAAGCTTTTTGAGGAATAAGTGCAGATCTTTCCCTTCGATTTCCTCGATTGACGAAAAGCGTCCGGCCATGGATTTCGCCAAGAGATGCGTTTTGTTCTTGGACTGCTGATCGCCACCGTGCAGGGCGATGACGCTCTCATTATGGTTCAACAGCCCACAGAGCGCTGAGTACTGTTTAGCGGCTAGATACTCGGGCTGAGTGTGAACACTAATTACGCTCGGTGGCAGTTTGGCCAGAAGGTCAATCTTTTGGCCGAGCTCAATCTTTCGCCTTGCCTCTTTTAGCCACTCGCCAAGGGCAGGACTCTTCGCGTTGATCCACCGCCAAGGGACCTCCAGCTGTCCCAAACAAACAAATTCGGGGTAGATGCTGGCTTCCCAATCAACGGGCTTGCCGTCGTCAAAATCGAATATGGCTTGCAGGGGATCGCCCAAGAGTCGACTTGGAAGAAATTCTGCCAGGCTACAGACCAAGTCATGTTGCAAGTCCGAGCAGTCCTGGTACTCGTCGACGTAAAGACCTATATAGCTGGCCGACACGGCATCGCGAATAAACCTTTTCTCCAGCAAACGGGAGCAGCACTCGTACAATTTATTCCACTGTTTGCTGGTCGGGTTTTCAATTTTCCACCCTGATGCCTTCGGGTATGCCAGACAGATTCGAAGTGCCCAGCTAGCGATCGTATCGACCTGGTACTGGGAAGCACGAACGCCCAAGTACGCCATTTTGGTTTTAATCGAGTTCACGCCGGCAAAAGTGTGCGTCAGGATAAGCTGCCGGCCACTGGACGCTCGCACCGCCATCGCAATGAGATGGGTCTTTCCAAACCCAGCAGGCGCGATCACATAGCCTTTGGTGATGCAGTCGTTGAGCTTGATTGCGAGATCATCAGACACGCTCTGCCCACTCCCAAAGTTTTCCCAACTCCAAGGCGAGATTCGTTTTTCCAAACACCGGATCCTTGAACGCCGGGGACACTGTCTTAAACCACAAGTCGCCTCTGGTCGTGTCCTTAAACCAACCCGCGTTTTTGTTCTTGGCTGCAGCACCAATGGCAGCCCTCAGCTTAGGGCTATCTGGCCACGCGCCCAGGTCTTCGGGAAGCGCTTCCTGATACTGGGTCCGCACTTGGTCGTACACAGGGTAGGAGAGTTCATTTTGGGCAAGCTTCAAACTGGCTAGAACATATGCCCAAGGTAGATCCTGAAACGCCCGCTCTTCGAGGGAAAGTTGGTCGCTCCATAGGTACGTTGGAACTCCGATAGCCGCAAGATTAGCCGCATCGGCAGGTGAAAAAAGCTTTTCCGCATCGCCGTCAGCGAGTACCGACACGTCGTAGCACAGCGACTGAAAAGCCTTTGCGATACCCTTTAGATTTCCGGCACCTCTAGCATCCAGGAGCGCCACACCGTGGTATGAAAATGGGTCTCGCGCATTCTCAACTTGATGATCGTCAAACCCTCTGAGAAAGCCGACCTCGGTCGCACCCTCACACACGATGACCTTCTTCGACAAGAATGCTTCAGCGTTTGAGCGGATCTTCCCCTGAATCTCATGCTCCTCTAGACCCTTTTTGGCAGCGGAAATAATCGTCACGACACCGCCCTTGCTGTGGACGACATGAAGGTCCTGCACTGTAAGTTCGCGAAGCACCATGGGCGAGTGAGTGGTCAGAAAATACTGCCCACGCTTGTCCTCTCTGATGTGCTTGATGAGACGGGTAATTCGATGAGGCTCCAGGCCAAACTCCAACTCATCGAACAAGGTAATGTGGCCTTCCTCCAGCCCTGCTTTCTGGATTCCGCACTGAAGCATGCGGCGAGACCCGAGACCTAACTGCCGCAACGGGATTTCGCCGTCATGCAGGGACAGGCCGCCGATTTTCAGATTGATGGAAGCTAGGTCGAGATGTGCCTTGTATGCGTCAAGAACCGGGACACCCAACAGTTTCGCAATCTCTTGCGATTTGGTTGCTGCGGTGTCGAAATTTGTCAGGGTGACAGCCCGATCAACATCAAGCGAACTTCTGGCGGTCCGCGATACATTGGCCAATAGCTCGCTCAAGCTCTGCGCCGCGGTCAGCTTGGCAAGAGCAGTTCCGTTTGCCCAGGAAAGCTCTCGTTCACTAAATACTCCGATTAGGCCCACGCCGACCTTGTTTCTGTCTGCCTGTTTGAACGGCACTCCGTCAGGATTGCGATCACACACGACTGTCCACTTCGGCTCCAGGTCCTTTTCGACGGTAAGCCGGGCGGTCAATACGCTTTCAAAATGATCATCTGGCTCGTCATGAAGCTTCTGAGCTGCCGCATCCCAGCCCCGTAGGTGAAGCCCGTACTTATTGAATGCACAGAAGTCCGCTGTCAAATGCCCGATTGTGATCTCTATGACAATGGGATCAGCGATCTTGCATTGATAAAAATCTGAGTCGCTGAGAGCCAGATTCCACTGGGGATGGAACGTGTACCGGATGGCTTCCAGGATTGTGGATTTTGAAGAGTCGCCCTTGCCTATAAGGCAAAAAATGTCGGCTGTTGGCACGTTCCAATCAAGCGCTTTCACCCCTCGAAAGTTCTTGATCACGATCTTTCTGATTTTCACCGACCGGTATCCTCTGAACGTCATCTATGAGTGAGGCGGAATCCGTTTGTAGCGCCTCACCTGGCTCTCAAGGAGCGCAGCGGGAGTGGCCATTCGCCTTACCCATCATAGATACATCCAGCGAGCCGGGGAACTGGCCGAACAAATCCGTCGGAGATCGCATTATTCCGCAGGCTTAGGGATACCTACTGGAGAGGAATCACATCGAATGTTGATCACCCTCAATTCTGTAATCGAACAGCAGTCATCTTAGCCCTTTACTGCTCCCTGACCACAGCCTGCTGATCTATTCGCGTCTGGATTTGGGTGTAGAGCTGAGCCCGCTCGTTGTCGCGGTCGGCCATCCGATGGATACAAGGCTGCCCCAGGAGAGGTCAAGAAAATAGGCCTGCTCTGTAAGCCAGATTAAGAGGGAAAATTCGGTGGTACTACCTTCTGAACATGATCAGCATCCTTTGTTACTTCCGCAATTATGCAGTTGATCACCGACGGTCCTCCAGTTATGTGGGTTGTTGGCGACACCTGGGGGCGATGCGCAAATTGTGAGTACACTATTGGAACTGACGAGCCAGCGACACGTGAACAGGTTCGCCAATTATTAGTAAACGCGGACTGGAATGCACGACAGTGGCCCGTCAACTGACCAAGGGAACGAAATGGCAACATATATTATCCAGGCTGTGATATGGACCCTGTGCGTAGTAGCGCTTTGTATTTCGTACTTGAACTATTCACGCTACATCGAAGCGAAGCGGGATCCTGAAAAATCTAGGCGCAGCCTGCAAACCGCCCTATACGCGAATAACGATGCTGCTATTGGACACGCAGAGTTCGAGGAGATTGAAAGCTCCCATTACCGTCCTTACCTGAAGCGTTTTAGAGTTGCGATTTTCTTAAGTCTGAGTTTTGGGTTTGCAGGTTTGACGCTCCTAATCGCTTAGTCACGAACAACATCTCGAACCATGGAAATGAATACTGCACGCCACCGGCCCTTGATTGTGCCTGGCGTCACCTGGATTTACCCGTTTGCTTCACGGTATGCAATGAAAAAATCCATCAGCCTTGCTCTCATCAAGCATTATTTAAATGAGTCTGGTTGGTTTTTTTTGAGTTTTAGACGCGCGCGATCTTGATCGCAAATCCAACTTTAAAAGTCGGCAAATCATTAATTCTGCTTTGGAGACAATGAGAGAAGGTCGGGACTTATTGAGGGGACGGTAATGGATGCTTAATGTGATCTAATCCTCACAGCAGCAGTCTCGAGGCTACCTACAGTTTGCCTTGCCCAAACGCTCCGACGCTGTGCTTCATAGATAAATACTAAATATGCAAGGTGTGTTAACCGTCTGCATGCGAGCAGCTTTGAAAAAGCTTAAGCCTAGCAAACTGGCGGGGCCCACCAAAGGTCGGCCAATCGAGCATCAACCATCCCCACTAGGCATAGGATAGTTTTCTATCGCATAGCCTTCGCTCTTCCAAAATTCAGGCAGCCTTGGTCGACTGGCGTCCTAACAAGTCATGCACTATGTTCGAGGATGACATCATCTGCAGCCATATGAGCGCGTCCAGATCCGAGGCTCTCACACCGAGTCCACGGCTGAATCGCAGAAACTCGTCCTCCAACTGGAGGTAATGCTTTTCAACCGTCAGCTTCGGCGTAAGAAATCCCCCCAGATGACCCGCTCTCAGGATGTGGATATCGAGGATGGCAACATCATCCGCTCCTAGGTGATTACGGCTAATCCAGGAGGCGGTCTTGTAGCCGATGCCAGGCGCTGCAAGTAACCAGTCTCGTAGCTCCCGCCCAGAACCCAACGGCGCAGATTTCGAGCTCAACAAGGCGATGGCACCTGATAAATACCGCGCTTTCTGACGAGCGAATCGATAGTTCACCGCTCGCCCGTTGACGGTTAGAGGTTCGGACAACAACGCATAAATATGTTGCTCGGGAACGGTGCCTTGCTCGAACACTCCGTTGTCGCGCAGATGAGCAAAGGCTGCCAACCCCACGCTTGCTGGAATCCCATGACCGCCTAGCAAACAGGCACCCACCTCCTCCTCAAGCGTCGCACCTAACGTGTACACAATGGATTTTTCACTGTAGGCGCTTGCCCACAGTTGATAAGCCCAGTACGCCGGGGAGGGAAACGCCTCGATTAGACCCCACCGAACCCCGGGAACCACCTCCGAATCCGGCGCTGGAAATTGTGCCTTATGGAGCACTGAGTCAATCACTACGACCCCTGTTTGCATCGCATCCCCCCCTGTTCTTGCCCATAGGTTTCGGTCATCCAGCGAACAAGATCATTGCGCTCGACAGGATCCATCGCGTCTATCCGGGTACGCAGACGCTCTTGGCGGCGGGCAATGGTTTGCCGCTCACGAAATGTATGGCCTAAGTACCGAGTGTCATGAAGGTGTTGAGGCGGTGCAAAGTTCATCCATACGCATTCCTGACGCACTTCCGCATGGGTCTTAGCAGCGAAAGTGGTTTTGCGCCAACCCTGAAGCAATTCATCGTAGAGTGGGCTTTCGTAACCCGAGATCATCACGCTGCATGGCAAACGCTTGAGAACCTCCAGCAATCGCCGGTGGTCGCCTTCGCAATAGTCATACCGATAGATCTTCTCTCGGCGACGGGTCGACGCAAGATAGGGTGGATCGGCATAAACAAGCTCATGCCCCGAATAAGGGAAGTCAGACAGGAATGTGGCTGCGTCCGCATTGACCCACTCAAACTCTGGCCTCACCGGTTCAGCAGCCCAGCGCTTAGGTATCGTCGGATCCAGGTCAATACCGATATTGCGCAGTGCAGGCTTCTTGTGACGCAGCACAGCACCCGAGCCCAAGTGTGACTCAATATAGGTCTGATGCGCAGGCATCAGGTTAATCAAGCGCTGATAGCACTTGCCCTTCCCACCAGGATATTTCATACCCCATCATCGTCAGAAATGACGATGATGTCAACTTTTACTGAGTCCTGACGGGTGCGTATGACACGTGATAAATTGGTGGCAAAGTGTCACTGCCCACACGCGGGAAGCTCAAGATATTGGTACTGGAAGCTTCTTAATGCCAACACAAGGAACGTTAAATGTCTGGCTCATCAACCTTTTTCGCGGGCCGATCCATGTCTGCGGATCTCTCCTGCCTCAGCCTGGATTTCGAAACTCAGCTTTCTTCTCCAAAAGAAGACGTCGTTGATCGAATTAAACTGGGCGATGCCCTGGAAGTCGTGCTCAATACGATCAATGGTTTCAGCACCGTAGAGGTTCTGTGGCGGGGAGAGCTTGCAGGCGGGATCGCGTCTCCTGAAATTCAAACACTTCAGCGATGCCTCGCAGACGGCGTGATCTATGTCGCGACGGTCACTGACAAGAGTGGTGGAGAGATCCGGATCCGTATCTCGCCTTACAAACCCTAACTGCAAGGACGCGTTTGATGATCAGTGTTATCGGCGGTGTATATCGCGAACATTGCATGTCTCCCAATTGGGAAGAAATCTATGGCTCCGGTGGACGAGCAGCGACTGCCTTGGCCCGAATGGGTGCCCAGGTCGAGCTCCACGCTTATGTTGACGAAACAGTGGCTGCTGTCATTGGTCAGCGTGCTCTGATTGAGGGCTTTAGGCTCTCACCTGTATCAACACCGGAGTCTGCTGCTTTCTCATACACACACGGCTTGTCTGCGCCCCGAGTACATCGACCGTTTGCTGACCTTCCTGCTATCGAGTTAAAGGCACAAAAGATCGTTCGGTTCGGAATGGTTGAAGGTGACGCCAAGATCGAAGCGGATTACGCAGTCTACGACCCACAGAATGCGATCACTCCTCAACTCTATTCGGCCAACGGTTCATCCGCCAAGCACCTGGCGATTATCCTGAACCGAAGCGAAGCGCAGGCTCTTCTCCCCAATTGCAGAGGAACTACCGAGCAACTTGCGCTTGAGCTTGCCAATGCAGAAGCCGCCGAGATCGTGATCATTAAACAGGGCCCTCTGGGAGCGCTCGTTTACTACGAAGGCCAGTTTTCCTCCGTGCCTGCCTATTCCACTTCGCGGGTGCACAAGATCGGTTCAGGAGATAATTTTGTCGCACATTTCGCCCATGCCTGGCTTGAAGCCGGACTGAGCCCACACGATGCGGCAGACATGGCATCACGTGCGACAGCGTATTACTGCGAGCACAGAGGCTTTCCATCCCGACGCAGACTGAAAGAATATCAACCTGCACCGCTGATGGTTTCGGAAGACTACCGTCATGGCAAACGCCCGAAGGTCTATCTTGCCGGCCCATTTTTCTCGCTGGCGCAGCTCTGGCTGGTTGAGGAAGCGCGAAACATCTTGCTGAGCATGGGGCTACAGGTATTTTCGCCATACCACGATGTGGGCCATGGCACAGCGGCTGAGGTTGTGCAGAAAGACATTGATGCCATCTACGAGTGCGAGCTCATGTTTGCCATTGGGGATGGCCTCGATGCGGGGACGCTTTACGAAATCGGTTATGCCCGCGCGCTCAACAAGAAAGTCATCATGTACGCCGAGAACGAGTCCGAGGAAGACAAGAAGATGATGGAGGGCTCACATTGCATCTTGTGCAATGACTTCGTCACCGCGATCTACTCAACCGTGTGGCAGGCGATCGCGCTATGAAGCGTGCACTGCTTTTGTCAGGGGGCATGGACTCTCTCGCACTTGCGTGGTGGAAACGTCCAGCGGTCGCCATTACAGTGAATTACGGCCAATTGGCGGCCGATGCAGAGATTGCGGCTTCGCGCGCGATTTGCCGCGAGCTAGGCATCGATCATCATATCGTGACCGTCGACTGTCGTTCGTTGGGCTCAGGGGACATGGCCGGCGCACAAGCCGATGCACATGCCCCGGCGACTGACTGGTGGCCATACCGAAATCAGATGCTAGTCACTCTCGCCGCCATGAAAGCCATCAGCTTGGGTGTCCAGACGATGTATCTGGGCACGGTGAAATCGGATGGGGCTCACCAGGATGGCACTGTTGAGTTCATCGATGCCATCAGTCGACTGATGGCGTTGCAGGAAGGTGCGATGACCATAGAGGCTCCTGCGATTGAGCTCAGCACTGCTGAACTCATAAAAATTGCTGGACTGCCAACAAACATGCTGGCGTGGGCCCACAGTTGCCACAAGGCGAATGTTGTCTGTGGCAACTGCAGAGGCTGCAACAAGTACTTTGAGGTTTGGGATGAGATCGGACATGAACTGGATCGATTCAGGTAACCCCACCCCTAAAAGTCAGCCAGATGCTTATACGCCACACGTGTGGAAAAGCAGCCATTGCCGCTTCTTTAATGCTCCAGGAAAAAACGGCAATGACGACGCTCAGACAGGCAATGCCGTCAGGGAATTTTTCGAAGTCTTGCAGGCACGCAGAAGCCGAAGAGCCTTTAGCGCTTTGCAGACAAACGACCTTGCATTGCTTCTCTGGAGCTGTGCGGGGGTTCTGGCGAATACGACCTCCCGCTACGGGTTCGAATTGGAGCTGCGCCCAACACCTTCGGCTGGTGCCATCCATCCCATCCATATCCTGATCAACCTGCCAGGGGAACGCGGTTGGTGCCGTTATGACGCACGCGCTCATGCCCTTTTCGAGATCGAGGGGGCCCATCAGACCTTGCTACCACTTCGCCCAAAGGTGGAGGCGATTATGGACTGCCGTCACGCGACGTTGATTCTGCTGGTTGCAGAGCCAGGTAAGAGCTTTGCAAAATATGATCATGCATCGAGCCTGATCTGGCGTGACGCAGGGGCTCTGTCTGCAACGCTTGGTCTGGCTGCCGAAGCGCTGGGTTTGAACTTCTGTTCATTGGGGATCACGGGAGAGCCATGGGCGAGTAACCTGGCGGCAACCGATGTGCTAACGGGGGTAGGTTTGGCTGCTGTAGGACGACCAGTTCCTTAGGTGGCTGAACGCACTGATGGGATCATCGCCTTCCAGGAAGCACTGCATCCATAATGGCTTGAAGATGGCATCTAGGCCTGAAGCCCACGTAGAATTACTGCTATCCATGCTGCACCGCTAACGTGCATTCAAAAGGAAATTCGATGCGCATTACCAAGATTTCTGTCTGCAAATTATTTGGCCGATTTAATTACGAGATCGAGCTCACCCCTCCCACGGGGATTGCGATATTGACGGCGCCGAACGGCTACGGAAAATCGACAATATTGAAGATTCTTCAGAGCTTTGCCTCAGGCGAGTACTATTACTTCATTCAGGAAAATTTTCACAAGATTGAATTTACGTTTTCCGACGGTGAACCGTTAGTAATTTATAAATCCCCCGAAGACATCATCAACAACAGGGTCACCTTCAATCGCTCAGGCGACTTGACGAAAATCAGAGACCCCTTTGAAGAAAATGGCGAGGAAAGCGCTTTCTTCATTGACCGGGCGCTTCCATTTTTGACTCGGGTTGGGCCCCGCATCTGGCGGCACGTGCGTTCCGGTGAGGTTCTTGACGCGTTGCAGGTGGTATCACGCTACGGCTCCCATCCAGCGCTGAGACGAAATATCAAGCAAGCTGAGTGGTTGGAGAAAATCCGGGCATCGGTGCAAGTCTACTCAATCCCTACCAACCGGCTCACTTCTTCTGATCAGTCCGAAGCCTCTGAGGACAACAGCAACCTCATGGTAGGCGCGATTGCTGGCGAAATAGCGAAATTGATCAAGGATACGATTCAGCTGCAATTTGAGATTGGACGCGAAAAAGAAACGAGTTTTCCGCAACGTATCATTGAGTCGTTGAACACTGAGCAACCGCCCACCAAGGAAACGATTGCCACGCTGATTGGCCAGCTGCAGGAGTATGAATCTCGTCTTGCACGCTTAGGCCTGCTCCCCCATGGAGTGACCACACAGCAATTGAATAACCATAACCAGATCGACAGCGCCGCGACGTTGGTTGTACTCAAAACCTATCTGGATGATATCGCTGAGAAGTTTTCAAAACTGGATGACGTGGCCAACAAGCTGGACGTCTTCACAAGTTCTGTTAACGAGCTGTTTCGCTTCACCACAGCTGCGCCGTCCTCCGAAAAAGGCATCATCATACGAACCAAGGACGGGCAGAAATCCGAGTTGGCCCTGTCCACCCTGTCGTCGGGCGAGCAGCATCTGATCGTCATCATCGGCAAGCTTGTCTTCAACACAGCGCCCGGCTCCATGGTTCTTATTGATGAACCCGAGATTTCGTTCCATCCGGAATGGCAGGAGAAGTTCCTAGACATCCTAGAGCGAATCAGAACCGTAAACGACTTCACCGCCATCATCGCTACCCATTCGCCAATCGTGATCGGTGACCGCTGGGACGATGCAATTGAGCTGGCCGAACTTTACAACAATCACTCCTATGGACGGGATCAAGATGAAGCACAACAGTCTTAAGAAATACCAGTCCAATCCAAACCATCTGTTGTCCACTGCCTTTCAGATGTATAGGTCGACAGGAATTCAGACGGCTGTGGTTGAAGGTCAGACAGACAAACGTTTTTTGAGCCAGTGGTGCAAGCCCGACGCCAAGATCAGGTTTGCTGGCTTCGAGGGAAAACCTCATGTCGAGGATGTTTACCGGGCGTCAAAACGCACTCCGTATTCGGGAAGCGAGTTTCTCTACTTCTTTGCAGACATTGACTACGACCAAGTTAACAACAGGGCTTTGGTGATCGACGCACGATTCATCTACAACGCCTACTGCCACCAGAGCAAAACCGTTGAATTCAACGACCTTGAAACCTTCTTGATCAATAGCTCTGCGTTCGAGAAGGTGCTCGCAAATCACGACCTGGAGACGAGCATGGCTCAAGGGCTCAGGGTCAAGCTTGAAGCAGCGTCACGTCAGATCGGCGCGTTGCGCGCAGCAGACCTTTCACTTCCAAGCAAGCTTGGGCTGTCCAGAAGCATTCTGAACGGGATTGAGATCGAGACTTTCTTCTCGGCCAAGGATCTGACAGTCGATATGAAGGCGCTGCATGAGCATCTGCCGCTATGGACAAACTATAAGCTGCACGTAGACGATCTAATTGACGAAGCAGAGCTTATCAACAAGGCTACCCCTGGTTTATGGGCGTTGAGTCGCGGTCACGACATAACGGAGATGCTGACTCTGCATCTGCAGACGCTTGGTCACCCACACCTGAGAGCTGACAGACTTGAGCTTATGCTGCGTCTGGCTTGTGAATATGCGGTTTTCAAGGAGAGCGCGATGGGACGCAAGCTCATGACCGAGCGTCATGAGTATTTCCTGAGAGATTGATCGGGTGGCGACGGCGCCAGTTTGGCTCACCTTGGCGCGCCGTCAGCGGATATGCGGTATCTAATAACTCGGGTACGCGCTGGTTACTACAAACCAGCGCATGACGTATGTATCGCCTTCACCCCTGAAGGTCAAACAGGAACCGCCGATGCTTTTGGTGTTCGCTCATTGTCATGACGTAGAACAACAGTTGCTCGCATTCGTCGTGAGTTTTTTCGACCAGTGCCTTCATAAGCGACAAGGCGTTCCGGAATTTGACTGGCATCCCAGCTCAAAGCGTTCATCAACAGATCCATGAGTATGTCTTTGTCCCATCCGCTGAAGGGGCTCCCGCGATCCAAACACCGTGGAGTGATGAGTTCGCTCCGGTGATAAAGGAGGGTGTTCGTTGCGCAGAGACTTGGCTTGAAGGCTCATCACTACCGTTATGGTGGGCACTGTCTCAGAACCGAAAACGTCATCGTCCCGGTGATCCACAAGACGCATTTGAGACAGGTTTTTTGCTGCGTTTGCTGCAGACGCTGATCATGCGACGTGAGGCCGTCACCTCCCAATCAACCCGATTTGATGCCTGAGTCTGTAATTGACGTCTGAGATTTGCTTTTCCCGCCAAACCCTCCGATCAAGCGATCTTTGATCGCGCTGATCGGAGGGTTCACTCGCTTTTTCTCGCAGCGACCTTGCTCCACCCTCCCACTTTCAGATTTGATTAGCGCCACGCTCGGCTTCACCCTTCAGTAACTCCTCGCGATTTCTATCGAGAGCAGCGCCATCTCAGTGTAAGTGCGGATCTTTTCTTTGGGCACGGATGTAGGTGTGGCGACAGCGGCGACGCCGGCGACAACCCACGTAAGACGTGGCCTGGAACATGGCGACAAAAGTGGCGACAGTCGCCACTTTCTGAGCGCATTGGCCGTGACGCTTGACCGCCTTTTCGAGTGGGTATAAAAATTGGCGCACGGATCGCTGTCGTTGACAGCACCAGCCCAGGTAGCCACAGCCTTGAAGGCTACGCCACTCGCGTGGTGGTTCTTCCCCAAGTACGATTAGCGTCCGGCGGCTCGCACGGTCACTCCCCAAGAGTGATGGATGCCTACTCAACCAATCTGCCCACTGCGGCAGACGATGGAACTACCTCGCTGCGTTGCAGCAACCTCACCCTTCGGCAAGCATCGCTGCGCCAGACCACGCCCGTCTCTTTCTCCTGGAAAGAGACGGGCGCTCGTACCATTGCTGCAAGCCACGTCGTACATGGCATTGCCGCAACTCTCCTCGTGACAATCGACGTGACAAATCCGATTCGTCACCATCCGCAACGACACAGGCACCGGTGCCGCAGCCTGTGGAAAGGCTGCACCTGACTGACAGTCAGGCATGCCCCAGGTGTCCATGTCGTTGCCTTCTCCTGCTCAGGATCTCCAGGTGCCGAACTCGTCAGTCGGCACAGCCTCCACCCGCCCGCATTTTCTGATGCGTCTAAGGAGGCCAGATTCATGGGTTCATGCCCTTGCTCCCGGTCGTAAGGAGCCGTTCGTTCCGCGTCAGTGAGCACCTCACAGGCCGCAGGGGCCTTTATCCCTGATAACACTCAACAGCCGTGGCGGGACTACGTGAGGACAGTCAGCAATTACCGAGGAGAGGGCCCATGCAGCAGTTAGATCCGAAGCTTGAACTACCACGACCACCTCGACCGCTGATTGAGTCGAATTCCTTGGCCCAGCCTTATCCGGTGCAGGCACTGGGTGGGATTCTTGGGCCTGCGGTGGAGCGCATGGCCGAGGTCATCGGCGTGCCCCAGGCGCTGGCCGCGCAATCGGTGTTGGCTGCCTCGGCGCTAGCTACACAAGGTCATGCGGGCTTACAGCTCGACGGGCGCAGTTATCCGCTGTCGCTGTACCTGATCACGGTGGCCGCGTCCGGCGATCGCAAAACGGCGTCAGATCGATGTGCATTACTGCCTGCACGACAATGGGAGCGTGAGCAGTGGCAGCGCTATCGCGAACAGCTTTCCCGGCACCGCGCCGCACAGCGACAGGCGCAGCGTATTAATCCTGGAAATCCCGCCCCCCAAAACGGCGTACCGCTAGAAGAGGAGCCCTCGGCACCCCGGCTGATCACCACGGATCCGACTATAGAGGCGTTGATCAAGGGGCTATGTCATGACTTGCCCAGCATGGGCCTATTCTGTGACGAAGGCGGACAGTTCCTCGGTAGCAGCACCATGAGTCGGGATAACCGTTTGAAAGCGGTCACGACCTTGTCGTCACTTTGGGATGGCAGCCCGATAGATCGCGCGCGCTCCATGGTTGGTGAAAGCCTACGAGCCTATGACCGGCGTTTGAGCCTGCATCTGATGCTGCAACCCTATTTAGCCATGCAGTTACTCAGTGATCCGTTGCTGCAGGGGCAGGGCATTCTCGGTCGCTGTCTGATGACCTGGCCCTCCAGCCTGGCAGGACAACGAAGCTACCAGGCTGTCGACTTGTCGAAAGACGGCGACCTGAAGCGCTATCACCATCGCCTCTCTGCCCTGTTTCATCAGCCTTGGTCACTTTCCCCTGATGGTGCTCTGCAGCTATCACCGCTGACACTCAGTCCGTTAGCCCGCCGTCGCTGGATTGATTTGCATGATGCCATTGAAGCTCAACTGGGTGAGTTTGGTGAGCTGGCCAGCGTGCGGCCCAGCGGTTCGAAGGCCGCCGACAACCTGTTGCGCGTCGCCGGCATTTTGGCCGTTGTGGAGGAGAGCCGTGTCGTGGAGGTCGACCATATCCAACGGGCCTCGGCCTTAGTTGGCTACTACCTCACCGAGATCCAGCGCCTGACTGAGCAGGAGCCGGTTTGTCGAGTTAAGGAGGAGGCGGACCGGCTGTTGCGCTGGCTGCAGGTCAAAGATTGGAAGCGCTTTAGTATTCGTGACTTGAACCGCAACGGTCCCCGCTTTGCCCGTAAAAGCAGTCGCCATGCCACCAAGCTTCTGGTCGAGTTGCTTGATCATCATTGGCTGATTACCGACGGCCATACCTTCGAGGTGCGCCATGTTCAATCTTGATGAAGCACTGCGCAACCACTTAGCTCAACGTCAAAAGGAGCCGAAAGCGCGGTTTGTCGCCGCGAGTGTCGCCACTTTGTCGCCACGCTCAAAGCCAGGTAGGACAAGGGTTGTCGCCGCTGTCGCCGATGTCGCCACCGTTCGTAAAACTATCACCTCAACGACAGCCGTTATCCAGTGGTTAGAAAAGGAGGGGGCGCGTCTCTACGTCGTCGACAACACGCTGTGTTTTCGCCCTACTGATTGGGCCCAGTTCGCCATCGTAAGCCCACACTGGCGAGCCCTTCTACATGAGCTCGCTGCAGTCGATCAGGAACAGAAAAATGGCTCGCGTCGGTAAGCGAGCGGGGCGCAATTTCGGCTTCGGTCGCCAGCTCAGCTATGCCGGACCGCAAGCCTTGAAAGATCTGTTTGGCGACGGCCATTTTGCTACCGTCAAAGCCCATGGCGATCGCTGGCAGGCATTCGTGCAATGGTGTCGATCGGATGAAGGACCGGGAGTCAATGACGCGCGCCAGATCGACCGCGAGATTCTCATGCGGTACGCCGTCCACGTGCGGGAGGAGGTTGATCAGGGCGGCGTCGGCATCGCCACCGCGCAGAACCGCCTGTCCAGCGTGAACCGCACGATGGCCGCGCTGCGCGGTGATCAGTACGTCAAAATCCCCAGTCCGAGCAAGGCGCTAGGCCTACAGCGTTCGAGCGTGCGTAGTGAGGCACCGCAAGGCCAAGATCATGCTCAGATCGAGTTGATCGCACTCGTACTGTCAGAGCGAGGTCAGCAACGTGTGGCCGCAATTGTGCATCTGGCCCGGGATACTGGTATGCGCCTGCGTGAAGCGATCTTGGCGGACCTGCCCCGACTGCAACGTGAGGCCAGGCAACTGGACAAGATCAACATCCAGGACGGCACCAAAGGCGGTCGATCAGGCGCGTCAGCACCGCGTTGGATCGCGGTTACTGATCAAATTCGTGGCGCCTTGGATAGGGCCTGGGAGGCTTCACCCAGTGGCAGTCGGAACCTGTTGGCTCCCAACGAGAGCTACAAAGTGTTTATGCAGTCAGTTGTGCGACCGGCACGGGACATCTTGCATGAGCATGGATTGAAAGGCTTTCATGAGCTACGGGCGGCTTACGCCTGTGAGCGCTATGAGCAACTGACTGGCTTGAATGCACCCGTCAATGGCGGTCGTGTTCATCGAGAAGATCGAGAGCTTGATCAGCGCGCGCGACAGCAGATCAGCCACGAATTGGGACATAACCGCATCGATGTGGTGAGTGCTTACATCGGAGGCCGGCGATGACGGCCGAGTTCGACATAGCGTTGTTTCTGCGCCCCGTGCTCAAAGGTGCACATGCCACGCAGCAGCGGCACATCAGGCAAGCAGAAAGGATGCACGAGGTGATTCGTGAGCGCTGGGGTTGCGCGACTCCCTGGTCCTGGAGAGAAAAGCATGTGAGATGGTTTCTGGAGCACTATTTGCGATGCTCAGCTCCAGCTACCGTCTACTACTACGACTTAACAGCAGGGTTGATCCGCCGTAGAAAGGCAAAAGTCGTGGTTGCCTGATAGACCTTTAAGCGTGAGCCCCTGAGTATGGGAATGCGGAGCCTTCCCATACTCAGGGGCTTGGCTGAAGAGGCGCAGGCATACTAGAGATCTAGCGACTGTCGTCACTCCTTTCGCCCTGCTACATGACACGGATCGTAGCCGGTGTCGCGTACCTTTTGGATGCTCAGCGAATTGATACGACATTGTGGTCCCTGGTTTGATTGATGGCCGATGCCGACAGGCTGCCGGTGGCCGCCTTCTGGATATGTTCACTCCACCAAGCCATCATCGGACGCCGGCGTTCGATGTAGTCCGTCCTGTTGTAGGCGCTACGAACTTCGTCCTTGTCGACATGCGCCAGCGCGACCTCGATCAGTTCCGGATCCCAGCCATGCTCATTCAGGATGGTGCTCGCCATCGAGCGCAAGCCGTGGCTGACTAGACGGTCCTGAAAGCCCATGCGCTTCAGCGCCATGTTGGCAGTCTGGCTATTGGCGTGGGTGCGGGGGTTTCTATCTGAGGGGAACACGTACTCTCTGTTACCGCTGAGTTGCTTGAGCGTCTCCAGTAACGAAAGTGCCTGATCGGTAAGAGGGATTGTGTGCGGCCGACGCTTTTTCATGCGCTCTGGTGGAATGGTCCAAATGCGCTTGTCGAAGTCGATATCTGCCCATCGTGTGGTGGCTGCTTCGGCAGGGCGGGTCATCGTGTGCAATTGCCATTCGATCAGGCAGCGGGTAGTGCGCTTGATGCTGGCGTTCGCGATTTCCATCATGAGTTCGGGAAGTTCCTCTGGTGGTAGCGCAGCCATGTTCTCTTTCTTGGTTTTCTTGAACACTGCCCGAATTCCATTGAGGGGGTTCGCAAATATCAGCCCGGAGTTGACCCCGTAGGTCATGATCTCGTTGAGTCGTTGGCTCAATCGTTTCACGGTTTCGAGGCTCCCTTTGGCCTCGATTGGGCGAAGGATCTTGATAACCATCGGAGCAGTGATTTGAGAGAGCGGCGTTGTTTTCATGCTTGGGAAAACATGGAGCGTCAGCGATCTCCAAATGTCTTCGGCGTAGGCTTTGGTCACGGAGTCTTTCTTCAGCTCGAACCAGGCAGTGGCCACCTTCTCGAAAGTGTGTTCAGTCTCAGCAAGTTTGGCTTGCCTTACCTCATCACGCTGGGTTTTGGGATCAGTGCCCAAAGCGAGCAATTCACGCGCCTCTGCGGCTTTCTTCCGGGCGTTGGCTAGCGAGAGGTCGGGGTATGGACCAAGTGCCATGTTGATACGGCTTCTGGTCAACGGCTCGCGGTAATTGAAATTCCACATCATTGAGCCGCTCGCGCGTACTCGAAGCTGTAAGCCATCGCCGTCGCTGAGGACGAAGTCTTTACCAGTTGCCTTGACTGCCTTGAGCTGGCGATCGGAGAGGCGGGTTGCGTTAGTAGGCATGAGGGCTACCTCCAGCACCGTTTTGGTATCCTGAAAATAGCATTTGGCAGTCCGGGATACCACCTGGGATACCAAAGCGCCTGGAACTCAGAAACCCTGCAAAGCCCCCATAAGCGCTGAAACCCTTGTATTCAGTGGATTTCAGGCACAAAAAAAGACGTCCGTGGACGTCTTTAGATGATCAAATGGTGGAGCCGGGGGGATTTGAACCCCCGTCCGCCAGTACTCTGCTGTCGGTACTACATGCGTAGCCGTGTCTATTAAGTTAACCCTCAGCGACCCGACGGGCAGGGTGCTTTGGGCGAGTTGTGTAAGTTTTAGCCGCTTCGTCCACAACGTACTGCACGGCGATTCTGTTCTATATGACAATCACTTTGGGTTTACAGACATCCCCTAATGATTGCTGGACCCGAAGGTACCAGAAGCTCAGGCGTTAAGGCTGCTTACGCAGCGATAGCGTAGTCCTGGCCGTAGTTTTCGTCATTGGCAACTATAGAAGTTGCAACAGTGGATTTACGAGTTCTGTTACCAACTCGGCATGCACCTAAAGTTTCGCAACCGGCGTCGAATCCTAAACGGCCCCGAACCTGTCGCTCCATGAAGCTGTTGGAGCGGCAGGCATGTGCAGTGTACGCCAATCCGGGTCTGAGGCCAACCCGAAGGTTGGCCCAGCGGTCAGGAGCTTTTACCGTCTTTGCTGACTTTTTGGATCTCCTGGATGGTCTGGGTGGTCTCGGAGATGCATTTCTCGGTGCCTTCCTTGGTGTTCAAGGCTTGATGGGCCTTGGCTTGCTGGACGCTGGCCTCGACTTTAGCCTCGATATCCGAGCCCTGATACTGGCTCTTCGCGTTCTCGATGGCTTTCAGGTTGGTATCACAGAGATCGGCGGCAAACGAAGACGACGCTAGCATGGAGGCAGTGACGAACAGACCTAGCAGTACAGAGCGTTTCATGTGTCTCTCCTTGAACTGAGGGACCAGGCATCGCTGGCCATCAGGACGGCTACCAGTTTTTGGAAGGTCCCGCGTTTGCGGGACTTGATCAGTGGACTGTGCCCGTGCGCCAGGGTTCTATTTTTCTTCAGGTCGCCCTGGCCTGGGTGACCCGATCGATGAGGTAGACCAGCCCGTGGTAGTCGATTGCGCCGTGCTGCGTAAGGCCTATCTCACAGGTGCGGCTGGTGGAAATCCCTTCGCTGCAATGCTGTACCGCGTCCTTCAGTGAGCGCAGCGAGTGGGCGTTCAGCTCGGGTGTGGAGAAACCCTTGTCGCCGGCGAAACCGCAGCAGTGAATGCCTTCTGGGATTACTACGTTCTTGCTGCACTTGCGCGCCAGGTCGATCAGCGCCTGGCTTTCGCCAAGGTGCTGGGTGCTGCACGTGACGTGCACCGCGATGGGCGCCTCCTGGGGAGTGAAGTCGAGACGGTCCACCAGATGGGTGCGGATGAAGCGCACTGGGTCGTACAGGTCCAGGCGCACCTCACCGAGGTCCTGGACCAGGCGCAACGTGCAGGGGCTGGTGTCGCAATAGATCGGATCGAGTCCGCCGCGGCTGGCGTGCAGCAGTGCGCCGATCAGTTCCTGGCGTTTGTGCTCGGCTTGTTCGGCGTAGCCTTTGGACGCGAAAGGTTGGCCGCAACAAAGGCTGTCCACATTGTCGGGAAAGACGACTTGGTAGCCGGCTTTTTCCAGCAGCCGTTGGGTCTTTTCATACAGCGACATCTGCTCTTTATCCTTGGCCGCCGGGCCCATGACCCGCGATACGCAAGCCGCCAGGTACACCACGCGCGGGCGTTCATCCGACACGGTGGGGCTGAAACGGATGGCCTTTTCCGGCTGGGGCATGGCGTTGGTCCACTGTGGGACCTGGCCTTTGGACAGCCGCGTCAACGAAGCCGACAGTTTCGCCAGGCGGGGGGCGCCTAGCAGCATCCGCGCACCATTGGCCACGTGCAGGGCGAAGCGTGCGCCTTGCAGCGTGGTGGCGAAATTTCCTTCAATCCAGTTAGCGGTTTTCGTCTTCGTCGCGTCACGGCTGCGCAGTTTTTTCACCAGCTCGCCGGTATTGATGCCTACCGGGCAACGTTGCGCGCACAGGCCCGTCGCGGCGCAGGTGTCGATGCCTTGGTATTGATAGGCCTGTTCCAGTTCGGCGGTGTCCGTGCCGGCGCGTTTCTTCGCCTGGATGTCTCGCCAGATCACGATGCGCTGGCGCGGGCTCAAGGTCAGGTCCTTGGACGGGCACACGGGTTCGCAGAAACCACACTCGATGCACTTGTCCACGATCTCATCGGCGGCCGGCAGCGGCTTGAGGTGCTTGAGGTGGATTTGCGGATCCTCGCTGAGCACCACGTCCGGGTTGAGGATGCCGTTGGGATCGAGCAGGCGTTTGAGCTGCCACATCAACTGGTAGGCATCGCTGCCCCATTCCAGCTCGACGAACGGCGCCATGTTGCGCCCGGTGCCGTGCTCTGCTTTCAGCGAGCCGCCGAATTCCACCGCCACCAACTGCGCCACGTCATCCATGAACGCCTGGTAGCGTGCGACTTCTTCAGGGTTGTTGAAGCCTTGGGTGAAGACGAAGTGCAGATTACCTTCCAGCGCGTGTCCGAAAAGGATCGCTTCGTCGTAGTGATGTTTGTCGAACAGCTCGATCAGGCGGTTTACGCCAATGGCGAGTTGTTCCACCGGAAAGGTCACGTCTTCGATGATCACCGTGGTTCCGGTTTTACGGACCGCGCCCACCGCTGGAAAGGTGTCTTTGCGGATGGCCCAGAGCCGGGCGTTTTCCCGTGGGTCTTCGGTGAAGTCGACCTGTTTTTCCACCGGGAAGCCGGCCAGTGAAGCCATGATCCGGACCAGTTGTTCTTGCAGTAAAGACGAGGAAGCGGCGCGGGATTCGATGAGCAAGGCGCAGGCATTGATCGACAGATGCTGTACGAAATCCGGCATGCCCGGTTTGTCCTGCACCGAGCGCAGGCTGCGGCGGTCCAGCAGTTCCACGGCCGAGACTGGCTGGCTTTTCAGCACGGTGACGGCGTTGCAGCAGGTTTCCACGTCCGGGAATACGATCAGCGCCGAAGCTTTGTTCGGATGGTCGATAACGGTGTTGTAGGTCACCGCGCTGATGAAGCCGAGGGTGCCTTCGGAGCCGACCAGCAGGTGGCTCAAGATATCCACAGGCTCGTCGAAATCCACCAGGGCATTGAGTGACAGGCCGGTGGTATTTTTCAGACGGTACTTGTGACGAATTCGGGCGGCTAATTCGGTGTTGGCGCGGGTTTCGCGACCGAGGGTGGCGAGGCGTTCCAGCAGTTCGCCATGGCTTGTACGAAAAGCCGCCACGCTGTTGTCGTCTTCGGTGTCCAGGCGTGTGCCATCGGCCAGTACCAGGCGGATGCCGGCCAGGGTGTGATAGGTGTTCTGCGCGGTGCCGCAGCACATGCCGCTGGCGTTATTGGCGACGATGCCGCCGATCTTGCAGGCGTTGATCGACGCCGGGTCTGGGCCGATCTTGCGCCCGAACGGGGTCAGCCAGGCGTTGGCCTGGGCGCCGATCACGCCGGGCTGCAAGCGAATCTGCGTGCCTTGCGCGCGGATCTCGCGACCGTTCCAGTTATCCCCCAGCACAATCAGCACCGAGTCGCTGATGGCTTGCCCGGACAGGCTGGTGCCGGCGGCGCGGAAGGTGACGGGCACCTGGTCGCGCTGGGCCAGTTTCAGCAAGGCAATTACTTCATCTTCGGATTCGACGCGTACCACCAGTTTCGGAATCAGCCGATAGAAACTGGCGTCAGTACCGAAGGCCAAAGTCGACAGCGGATCGTCGAAACGGCGCTTTTGCGGGATCAGTTGTTGAACGTCGTGTAGGAAAGAGGCCGGAAGGGTCATTGGTCCTCCAGAATCAAAACCACCAGATCCTTCGGACCATGGGCGCCGTAGGCCAGGACTTGCTCGATGTCGGCGGTTTTCGACGGGCCCGATACCAGCAGGGCGTTGGTGGGCATGCCTTGGGCCCACTCGAATTCCTGCTGCACTTCATAGAAGTTGTCACGGATCTCGCTGGCCTTGAGCAGGGCGAAATGCACCGGTGGCACCAGGCTCATCAGCCGCGGTTCTTCCCGGGTTGGCCAGAGAATCAGGCTGCCGGTGGCGGCGATGGCGCCAAGGGTCCCGGTGAGGCTGGCGGGAGTGTCGTTGAACAACTCGGCTTTCCATTCCTCTATGGGGCGGTCGTAGGCCTTGAGGGTTGGCAGGTCCGGATTGTTCGCCCAGAACTCTGTGATTTTTTGCCCGTGCGCGGTGGTCGGGGCAATGAGCAGACTCGGCAATTGACGGTCGCGCAGCAATTGCGCGAGCAGGGTCGGCCAGCCTTCGTCGGACGTCAGGTGGATTTCGGTGTGCACCGCTTCCATCAATTTGCGCAATTGCGGGATACGTTCCTCGGGCGCATAGCGGTAGGTTTGCGTCACCAGTTCGACATCGAAATTGTCGGCAACCGGCGTGGTGCCTGTCAGGCTTTTACGCAGCTTGGCGAGGATATTGTCCTTGGCGCTCATCGGCGGTCTCCCTGCTGGTTCAGGTGGTCGCGGGCCAGGTCATGCAATGAGCGGGCGGCGGGTTTGGGGGCGCTGTGGTTCTGGGTCCAGGGGCCGACGTTGTTGGGCACCAGGGCGCGCAGGCGCGTGGCGAGGAAGCCGAACAGCCGATACAGCCGCGGTGAGCTGTTGAGCCAGGCCCAGGCATTCCAGATGAAGCGTTCCTTGGGCGAGTATTTGCTGCCCTGGCCGCGCATCACCTGATGGGGGCTGTCCGGCGCCTTGACGTTTTCTTCCCGCAACCGCCGCAGCAAAGCCGGGATCGGAATCTTCACCGGGCACACTTCACCGCAGGCGCCGCACAGCGAAGACGCGCTCGGGTGGTCCGGCACCTTGGCCAGGCCGACCATGTGCGGCGTGATGATTTTTCCGATAGGTCCCGGGTACACCTCGCCGTAGGCATGACCGCCGATTCGGGTATAGACCGGGCAATGATTCATACAGGCGCCGCAGCGGATGCAGTTCAGCGTCTGGCGCAGTTCGCTGTCGGCAAACGCCTGGCTGCGACCATTGTCGAGCAGGACCAGGTGGACTTCCTGGGGGCCGTCCAGTTCCTCAGGCTTGCGCGGGCCGGAGATCATGTTGACGTAGGTGGTGATGGGCTGGCCGAGGGCCGAGCGGGTCAGCAGCGAGAGCAGCGGCACGACATCGCGCAGGTTCTCCACCACTTTTTCGATGCCGGTCACAGCGATGTGCACGGGAGGCACGGTGGTGGACATGCGTCCGTTGCCTTCGTTTTCCACCAGCAGCAGCGTGCCGGTTTCAGCGACGGCGAAGTTGACACCGGAGACGCCGATATCGGCCTCGAAGAATTTCTGCCGCAATACCTTGCGACCGATCTGAATGAGTTGGTCAACGTCCTTGGTGTACTCCACGCCGAGTTTGTCGTGGAACAAGGACGCGACCTGACCGGCATTCTTGTGGATCGCCGGCATAATGATGTGTGAAGGCTTCTCGTGGTCGAGCTGGACGATGTATTCCCCCATGTCGGATTCGAGACATTCAATGTCCCGAGCCTCGAGGAAATGGTTCATCTCCATCTCTTCGCTGACCATCGATTTGCCCTTGATCACTTGCCGCGCCTCGTGAGCGCGGATGATCGAGAGGACGATGCCATTGGCTTCGTCCACCGTCTCCGCCCAGTGCACGTTCACACCGTTGCGGGTCAGGTTGGTTTCAAGTTGCTCGAGCAGGTCCGGCAGCTTGGATAACGCGCGGGCGCGGACGGCATTGCCGAGCACTCGCAGGTGTTCTCTTTCGTGGGCATCGCTGAAAGACGTTGCCCGTTTGGTCATCAGTGAATCCATCGCGCTGCGAAAGTTGTTTCGCAGTTGCGTGTCGTCCAAAGCCTTGTGGGCCCGGGCGCGAAAATCTTCCTGCACCTCTACAGTCGGGATCAGCGTTGGCGTGCTCATGCAACACCTCCGCTACGCTGCCAGAGAAAGCTCGCCAGATGCTGGCCGCGTAACGCTTCCTGCTGTTTTTCCAGTGCGCCATTGATGTTCATCAGGCAGCCACAATCGGCACTGATGACCTTGTGCGCGCCGGATTCCTTCAGCGCTCGGGTCTTGTCGGCCACCATCGCGCCGGAAATATCCGGCATGCGAACACTGAACGTCCCACCAAAGCCACAGCATTCACTTTCGTGGCTGTGTTCAACTCGCTCCACATTGCGCAGCTGCGCCAACAACGCACGGCCATGCAGATGGGTGTTCATTTCACGCCGTGCCGAGCAGGACGTGTGCAGCGCGACTTTCACGGGTTCGCCGCTATCGTTCAACTGCACCTTGCAGACGAACAGCAGGAATTCAGCCAGTTCATAGGTCCGGGCCGCCAGGGCCTGAACCTGTTTGAGCGTGTCGGGCTCATCCTTGAACAGATCGGCGTAATGCTCGCGCAGCATGCCGGCGCAGGAGCCCGAGGGCACGACCACCGGATAATCTTCGGCAAACAGGGCCAACTGCGCCCGTGCCACCGTCCGCGCCTGCTCGGTGTAGCCCGAGGTGTAGGCCGGTTGGCCGCAGCAGCTTTGCCCTTGCGGGTAGTCCACCCGGATTCCTTCGCGCTCCAGCAGATGAATCGCATCCATCCCGGCTTCGGGATAGAACAGGTCGACCACGCAAGTGCCGAACAGGTAGACCCTTTGCGGTTTTTCGCTGGGGTACTGCCGAGGCTCGGGCAGTGGCGGGGCGACACGGGTCGCGTTCGGCACGGCGTTATAAAAAAGCTCGCTCATCAGGCGTGTCTCCGGGTGGTCCCGGTTATCCGTCCGCTGAGGCTGCTGAATATAGACAGGAAATCTTTCAGCAGCCTTGCAGACCCGGTGGTGAATAGCAGACGCCGAATCACGGTTCGGCGTCGGTTTTTCCAGTGTTGCGTGTAGGACTTAATGAACCAGCATGCCGGTAAACCAGTAGGCCTGGGCCAACGTGATCAGGCCGACAATCGTTGCAAAGAATAGGCTGTGTTTGAGGGTGAAACGGAACAGATCCGATTCCTTGCCCACCAGCCCGGTCGCCGCGCAGGCCACCGCGATCGATTGTGGCGAAATCATCTTGCCGGTCACGCCGCCGCTGGTATTGGCCGCCACGAGCAAGGTGTCGTTGACGCCGAGCTGGTGCGCGGTGGTGGCTTGCAGCGAGCTGAACAACGCGTTGGACGACGTATCGGAACCGGTCAGGAACACGCCCAGCCAACCCAGGAACGGCGAGAAGAACGGGAACGCCGCGCCCGTGCCGGCCAGTACCAGGGCCATGGTCGACGACATGCCCGAGTAGTTGGTGACGAAGGCGAATGCCAGCACCATGCCGATGGACAGGATCGGCCAGCGCAGCTCGAAAAGTGTCTCTTTAAAAGTGGTAAGACCAGTTTTGATATTGATCTTCAGCACCAGCATCGAGATCAATGCGGAGAAGAAAATCGCCGTGCCGGTGGCGGAAATCGGATCAAGCTTGAACACGGCCGGAATGGCAGTGGGGTTGATCACGATGGGCGCGACCTTGATCACCATCTGGTCCAGGTGCGGGATGGCGAAGTTGAACACCCAGCCGTACATCGAACCGCCCGCAGCGAACATTGCCTTGAACGGCTTGAGGGTCCAGATCGTCACCAATACGGTCAGGATCAGGAACGGCGACCAGGCTTTGATGATTTCTCCCAGGCTGTAGGGCGAAGCCACCGTGCTGCGCGGTTGGCCGAAACCGCCGACGCTGGCGGTGACCGTTGCGCTGGAGGTGGCGCCGGCAATCTGGGCGCCGGCGGTGCGCTTGGGCTGCCAGACTTTCAGGAACAGCGTCAGGGAAATCAGGCTGGCCAGGGCGGAGGTGATGTCCGGCAGTTCCGGGCCGATGAAGTTGGAGGTGAAGTACTGGGTGATGGCGAAGCTCAAGCCGGCCACCAGCGCTGCTGGCCAGGTTTCCCGCACGCCGCGCAGACCGTCCATCATGAACACCAGCCAGAACGGCACGAACAGCGACAGCAGGGGCAGTTGGCGACCGGTCATGGCGCCGATCTTGAAGGCGTCGATCCCGGTAACCTGACCGGCCACGATGATCGGAATGCCCAACGCGCCGAACGCGACCGGGGCGGTGTTGGCGATCAGGCACAGGCCCGCGGCATACAGGGGGTTGAAGCCCAGGCCGACCAGCAGGGCGGCAGTGATCGCCACCGGGGCACCGAAACCGGCGGCCCCTTCGAGGAACGCGCCGAAGCAAAAGCCGATCAGCAGCACTTGCAGGCGTTGGTCATCGGTAATCGACAGCACTGAGCTGCGAATCACCTCGAACTGGCCGCTCTTGACCGTCAGTTTGTAGAGGAATACGGCGGCGACGATGATCCAGGCGATGGGCCACAGACCGTAGGCAAAGCCATAGCCGGCGGCTGCGAAGGCCATGTCGGCGGGCATATTGAACGCGAAAATCGCCACAGCGATCGCCAGGGCCAGGGTAATGCTGCCGGCCACATGTCCCTTGAGGCGAAACACCGCCAGGGCCAGGAAGAAAAATACGATGGGAATGACGGCCGCGAGTGCGGACAAGCCGAGGCTGCCGAGCGGGCTGTAGAGCTGTTGCCAGGTTTGCATCATGGGTGGGCCCCTAATTGTTGTTGGTCAGGCACTGTCAGCGGATTTGGTTAATTGGTAATACCAATTTACAATCGCTGTTGGCTAGGGTAAAAGCCTTGGTTGTCGTGTGTCAATTTGCCGCCCTGAAACTTTCGTCGAATAAGCGGTGCAGATGGCATCTGATCCGTTGGTAGAAGCGGCTTTTACGGGGTGTGGATAAAGCCCGGATGGGCCAGAATAGAGGGCCCGGCGAGCGGTCGGGATCGTGGAGAATTGAGTTATGGGGTTTGATCAGATTCGTCAGCGCCGTTTGTCTGACGATATTGTCGAGCGGCTTGAAGGCATGATCCTTGAGGGCACGCTCAAGTCCGGTGAGCGGCTGCCGGCCGAACGGACCCTGGCTGAGCAGTTCGGTGTGTCACGCCCTTCGTTGCGCGAGGCGATCCAGAAGCTGGCGGCCAAAGGCTTGTTGGTCAGTCGCCAGGGCGGCGGCAACTATGTGGTGGAGTCGCTGGGCTCGACGTTCAGTGATCCGCTGCTGCAGCTTTTGGAAAGCAATCCCGAAGCGCAGCGTGACTTGCTGGAGTTCCGTCACACCTTGGAAGCGTCCTGTGCTTATTACGCGGCGCAGCGGGCCACGGATGTGGACCGCGAGCGGCTGACGGCGGCATTCGACGAGCTGCTGGATTGTTACTCGCGCCACGACGAGGTCAGCCGGGCGGAGGAGGGCGCGGCGGATGCCCGGTTTCACTTGGCGATCGCCGAGGCCAGTCATAACGCCGTGTTGCTGCACACGATTCGCGGCTTGTTCGATTTGCTCAAGCGCAACGTGGTGACCAACATCGGCGGCATGTACAAGCAGCGCAGTGAAACCCGCGACATGCTGATCAGCCAGCACCGGGAGTTGTACCAGGCCATCATGGACGGGCACGCCGAACAGGCGCGGGAAGTGTCCAGCCGGCATATCTTGTATGTGCAGGAAGTCTTGGAAGAGGTGCGTCAGGAGGTGCAGCGGGTGGCGCGGGCGGAGCGGCGCAAGGGGATGTAGGTCGCGAGTTCGGTGGCGATTGGGCTTCTGTATTCGCGAGCAAGCCCGCTCCCACACGGGCTCACTGTTGTACACATATTCTGTGTTCGCAAAAGATCCTATGTGGGAGCGAGCTTGCTCGCGATAGCGGTCTCAAGGACGAAAGACTCAGTCTTCCTTGCCCTTGTTGCGCACTGCACGCTGCAGCTCGCGGCCGGCATCACGTTCACGCTCGGTATCGCGCTTGTCGTATTCCTTCTTGCCCTTGCCCAGGGCAATTTCGCACTTGATCAAGTGCTTGCTCCAGTACAACGACGTGCAGACGCAGGTGTAACCCTTCTGTTGCACCGAGGCGAAAAGTTTTTCCAGCTCGCGTTTGTTGAGCAGCAATTTGCGCGAGCGCACCGGGTCGGCAATCACGTGGGTGCTGGCGGTGGTCAGCGGCGTGATATGACTGCCCAGCAGCCAGGCTTCGCCGTCCTTGAGCAGCACATAGCTGTCGACCAGTTGCGCCTTGCCGGCACGCAAGCTCTTTACTTCCCAGCCGGCCAGGACCATGCCAGCCTCGAAACGTTGTTCGATGAAGTAATCGTGTCGCGCCTTTTTATTTTGCGCGATGGTCCCTGTGGGGTGTTTCTTCTGTTTAGCCATAGGGGCGGCATTATAGGCAGTTGCGCGCGTGTCGGCTACGGTGAAGCAGCGTGCTTGAGCACGTTGAGTGAATCCCGGACAATGCGGCCTCTTTTTTGAATGCTTGGGCGTGATCACGATGTCGACAGACAAGGTTTCTGTCCACGGCAGTTGGGCTAGCCGCTGGGTCTTCATACTCGCGGCGACTGGTTCTGCCGTGGGGCTGGGTAGTATCTGGAAGTTTCCGTACATGGTCGGCGTCTACGGTGGCGGCGCCTTCGTATTGATGTTCCTGGCGTGCATCGCGCTGATCGGCGCACCGGTGATGCTGGCCGAAACCCTGATCGGACGTCGGGCCCGGCAAAGCCCGGCCAATGCCCTGAAGGTACTGGCGGTAGAGGCTGGCCATTCGACCAAGTGGTCGTGGGGCGCCTTCGCCGGGATGATCACGGCGCTGTTGATCCTGTCTTTCTATAGCGTGGTCGGTGGCTGGTCCCTGGACTACATCATCGACATGGGGCGCGGGGATTTCCAAGGGGCCACGCCGGATCAGGTGGGCGCCTACTTCGGCAATGTGATCGCCGATCCCTGGAGGCTGACCCTCTGGCACACGATTTTCATGGTGCTCTCGGCGGTGGTAATTGCCCGGGGCGTGGTGGCCGGGCTTGAGCGCAGCCTGCGGATCATGATGCCGTTGCTGTTCGTGATGATCCTGGTGCTGCTGGGCTACAGCATGACCACCGGGCATTTCATGGAAGGCGTGCATTTCATGTTCGACTTCCAGCCGGAGAAAGTCCTGGACGGCCTGCTGCCGGCCATGGGGCATGCGTTTTTCTCCCTGAGCGTCGGGGTCGGTTCGATCATGATCTATGGCGCCTACATGCCCAAGAATGCCTCCCTGACCCGAACTGTGGTCGGCGTTGCACTGCTGGACACCTTCGTGTCGCTGCTGGCGGGCGTGGCATTGTTTCCGATTGTGTTCGCTGCCGGCCTGAATCCGAGCGAGGGGCCAGGGTTGATGTTCGTCAGCCTGCCCTTTGCCTTTGGCAGCATGGCGTTCGGCCAGGTGATGGGCGTGGTGTTTTTTCTCCTGGTGGCCATCGCGGCCTGGAGTTCGGCTATCTCCCTGCTGGAACCCATGGTGGCTTACCTGGTTGAACGGACCCGGCTCAGTCGTGCCTGGGTAACCTTCTGGCTGGCCTTCACCTGTTGGTTTGTCGGCCTGGGCACGGTGTTTTCCTTCAATATATGGAAGCAGGCGAAGTTTTTCGTGAACGAAGACGGGCTGTTCCATCTCTACCAGTGGGGCGCCACCGGAGGGCTGGATTTCTTCGGCGTGATTGATTTCTTCACCTCACGGATCATGCTGCCATTGGGTGGTTTGTGTTTCGTAGTGTTTGCAGGATGGATCATGGGGCGTGAAGCAGTGCGTGATGAGCTGTCGCTGCGTAGCCCGGTATTGTTCGGCTTGAGCCTGTTCTTGATGCGCTATGTGGCGCCCATCGGCATTCTTGTAGTGTTTGCCGCCCAGCTGTGGAAGTGACGCTTACATGACGACACATATTCAACGCTCGGCCTTGCTGCCCTACCCGGCGCAGGCGCTGTATGACCTGGTCAACGATGTGGCGAGCTACCCGGAGTTCTTGCCGTGGTGCTCGTCGGCCGAGGTGCTGGAAAGCTCTGAAACCCATATGCGCGCCAGCCTCAACATTGCCAAGAGCGGCTTGAGCCAGCGCTTCGTCACGCGCAATACGCTGGTGCCGGGACAGTCCATCGAGATGAATCTGGAGGAAGGGCCTTTCAATCAGCTCCACGGTGTCTGGGTGTTCAAGCCGCTGGGTGAAAAGGCCTGCAAGATCAGCCTGGACCTGTCGTTCGACTACGCCGGTCCTCTGGTGCGGGCGACGCTGGGGCCGCTGTTCAATCAGGCCGCCAATACCCTGGTCGATGCGTTCTGCCAGCGGGCCAAGCAGAATGCAGAGCTCAAGCGTTGATTGAGATAGAAGTGGTGTATGCCTCAGCGGAGCGTCAGGTCTTGCGCACCTGCATGGTGCAGGAGGGCGCGAGTGTTCGCGCCGCACTGGCGGCATCCGGTATTGCCGATGTGTTTCCGGAGCTGGATCTGACGACTTGCCCGGTGGGGATTTTTGGCAAGCTGGTTGCCGATCCAGAGCATCAGGTGGTGCAGGCGGCCGATCGACTGGAGATTTATCGCCCGTTGTTGGCCGATCCGAAGGAAATTCGGCGCCTGCGCGCGGCCAAGGCTGCCCAGGCACGCCAATCGGAGCAATAACCTGGCTTGAATGACAGGCAATAAAAAACCCGGCATGCCGGGTTTTTTTATGCCGCCATTTATTGCGGCGATGTGTCCAGGGGCTCTGGCGTCGGGACTGGTACGGTCTCGACTTTGTCCACATCCTTCTGGATCTGGTCCAGCAACGAACCTGGCTTGGCCGGTTTTTCCGGTTTTGGCTGTTCGGCTTTCTGGGTCGGGTCGGTAACGGTGTTGTCGCTGTCCTTGCCCAAGATGGCTTCGTCACGACTCACGCCAGGCATGAAATCGCCTGACAGGCTGACGAGTTGGTCGTTGGGGCTGAAGATAACGCTGATGCGTTCCTGCTGGCGTTCACCGCCGCCTGGCTGCAAGCTGTACAGATAATCCCAGCGATCGGCATGGAACGTGTCGGTCAGCAGAGGGTTACCCATGATAAACCGTACTTGCCGGCGGGTCATTCCCGGGCGTAACTGGTCTATCATGTCCTGCGTGACGACATTGCCCTGCTGGATGTCGATTTTGTAAACCCCGGGGAATGAACAACCGGCGAGTGCGAGCAGTCCCACAAAGGTGAAACTGGTTAGCAAGAGCTTGGTGTTTTGCATCGGTGGGCGACTTCCACTATCTTGGCTGGGACAACGTAAACGCCGATCATACCCGCATTAAGAGAAGCTGCGAAGCAGCATCGCGAGAAAGCTGACCATGGTTGAAAATAGCGAACTACGCAAAGCCGGCCTCAAAGTGACCCTGCCACGGGTCAAGATTCTACAAATGCTCGATTCCGCCGAGCAACGCCACATGAGTGCTGAAGATGTCTATAAGGCGCTTATGGAGGCTGGTGAGGACGTCGGTCTGGCCACGGTTTACCGTGTTCTGACCCAGTTCGAGGCAGCTGGCTTGGTGGTGCGGCACAACTTCGACGGAGGCCATGCGGTCTTCGAGCTGGACGACGGCAAGCATCACGACCATATGGTCAACGTCGAGACCAGTGAAGTGATCGAATTTTTCGACGAAGAAATCGAGCGGCTGCAGAAAGCAATCGTCGACAAGTATGGCTTCGAGATGGTTGATCACAATCTTGTGCTGTACGTACGCAAGAAAAAGTAAGCATGTCGCGCGGACTATTACGGTTCGCGAAACGAACGAAGGCGACCCCAGGGTCGCCTTCGTGCTTTCTGCCGTTCTCAGATTTTCGCTGTAACGACCATTTTTTTCGCGTGGGCCAGGGATTCCTTGGTGAGGTCGATGCCCCCGAGCATTCGCGCCACTTCTTCTACGCGCTCGTTTTTGTTGAGCTTGGACACGGCGGTGCGAGTGGCATCCTCGCCGCGTACCTTATGCACAAATAGATGCTGGTGTCCCTGGGCGGCGACCTGGGGCAGGTGAGTCACCGTCAGTACCTGGCCGCGTTCCCCCAGTCGGCGCAGCAACTGGCCGACAATTTCCGCGGTTGGGCCACCGATGCCCACGTCCACTTCGTCGAATACCAGCGTCGGCACACGGGAGGTCTGCGCGGTGATGACCTGGATGGCCAGGCTGATTCGTGACAGTTCGCCGCCGGACGCGACTTTGGCCAGGGCCTTGAGCGGTTGCCCTGGGTTGGCGCTGACCAGCAGTTCCACTTGCTCCAGCCCGTTGGGCTGGAGCTCGTCGCCAGCGTTGGGGCGCAATTCGATGGTGAAGCGCCCGCCGGGCATGCCCAGGCGCTGGATCTCCTGCTCCACGGCGCTGGCCAGCCCTGTTGCGGCGTGCTGCCGCAGTTCACTGAGCTCCTTGGCCTTTTCCTGATAATGACGGGCATAAGAAGCCAGTTCGTCCCCCAGGCGCTCGATGGATTCATCGTTGGCGTTCAGGGTTTCCAGTTCTTCCAGCAGCCGCTGCTGGAGTTCGGCAACGTCGGCCGGCTGGATGCGGTGCTTGCGCGCCAGTGTATAGATGGTGTCCAGGCGCTCTTCCAGGTACTGCAGGCGGGCCGGGTCGGCATCGAAATGATCGAGGAACCGATTCAGCTCCCCGACGGCTTCTTCGACCTGGATCTGCGCGCTCGTCAGCAGGTTCGTCGCTTCGTTCAGGGCGCCCACCGAATTGTTCACACTGGAGAGTCGGTTCAAGCTCGCTGTCAGCGCATTGAGCACATTGCCCGAATCGCTCTCGCTGCATTGTTCGACCACTTGCCGGCAAATGCCCAGCAGGGTTTCGGCGTTGGTCAGGTTCTTGTGTTCCTGCTCCAGTTCTGCCAGTTCATTTTCACCTAGGGCCAGGTTCTCCAGCTCTTCGAGCTGATAGCTCAGCAACTGGTGACGGGCGCGCTGTTCGTCGCCGGAGTTGGAGAGTCGATCCAGTTCCTGCCGGGTTTGGCGCCAGCGTTGGGCCGCCAGTTGGACCTGTCGGGCCAGGTCGGTGGCGCCGGCGTATTCATCCAGCAAGCGGCGATGGGTGTCGGTCTTGAGCAGGGATTGGTGTTCATGCTGGCTGTGAATGTCGATCAGCAGCTCGCCGAGGGCCTTGAGGTCGCCCAAGGGGCAGGGCGTGCCATTGATGTAGCCGCGGGAGCGTCCTTCGGCGGTGATGACCCGGCGCAGGATGCACAGGCCGTCGGTGTCCAGGTCGCGTTCGGCCAGCCAGGCGCTGGCCTCGGGGATGTCGACCAGGTCGAACGTCGCCAGGATGTCGGCCTTGTCCGCTCCGGGGCGCACTACGCCACTGTCGGCGCGGTCGCCCAGCGTCAGGCCCAGGGCATCGAGCATGATCGACTTGCCTGCGCCGGTTTCACCGGTGATCACACTCATGCCTCGATCAAGTTCGAGGTCGAGGTGTTCGACGATGGCATAGTTGTGTACGGACAGGTGCACCAGCATAAGGCCGCTCCCAGGCTTTAGGTCTGGTTATTTATACAGTGTTTTGTTTTGGCCTGACAACGCCTTTGCTTAGCTCGATTTGCTTGGATAAATGATTTTCTTAGCGCGGCGGGGAATGGTTATGCAGCTGTTTTTTGTAAGGTTAATTCGTCAGATGGCCCTTGAAGCTGCAAAACCCGACCCCATATACCGGGGCAGAAGCGCGAGTTGAGCTCGCGGACGAAGTTGAGAGGAGAAATCTATGGCTGACGAACAGACGCAGGACACGCAAAATCTAGACGCCAATCAGGCTTCCCAGGATTCCGGTGAAGACCTGGCGGCACGTGTACAAGTGCTCGAGGAGCAACTGGCCGGTGCGCAGGATCAGGCGTTGCGTGTAGCAGCCGACCTGCAGAATGTCCGCCGTCGCGCCGAGCAAGATGTAGAGAAGGCTCATAAATTCGCCCTGGAGCGTTTCGCCGGCGACCTGCTGCCGATCATCGACAGCCTGGAGCGTGGCCTGGAACTGTCCAACCCGGATGACGAAAACATTCGTCCGATGCGTGAAGGCATCGAGCTGACCCTGAAGATGTTCCAGGACACCCTCAAGCGTTATCAGCTCGAAACCCTTGATCCCCATGGCGAACCCTTCAACGCCGAGCACCACCAGGCCATGGCGATGCAGGAAAGTGCCGACGTCGAGCCAAACAGTGTGCTGAAGGTTTTCCAGAAGGGCTATCTGCTCAATGGGCGCCTGCTGCGTCCGGCCATGGTCGTGGTCAGCAAGACGCCAGCGCCGGTTTCGCCTTCTATTGATGAGCAGGCTTGAAATCGGTCGTAGCGGCCCCATCTATATGTCAAGCGTTTAAGTGCTACCGCAGTTAGCCACCACTGCTGCGGCAACAAAATCCAAGTTCCGGGAGAGTTAACATGGGCAAGATTATCGGTATCGACCTGGGGACCACCAACTCGTGCGTCTCCGTGCTGGAAAACGGCAAGGCCAAAGTCATCGAAAACGCTGAAGGCGCGCGTACTACGCCGTCGATCATCGCTTACGCCAATGATGGCGAGATTCTGGTTGGCCAATCGGCCAAGCGTCAGGCAGTGACCAATCCGCATAACACCCTGTACGCGGTGAAGCGTCTGATCGGTCGCAAGTTCGACGAAGAAGTCGTCCAGAAAGACATCAAGATGGTGCCTTACAAAATCGCCAAGGCTGACAACGGCGATGCCTGGGTTGAAGTGAACGGCCAGAAAATGGCGCCGCCACAGATCTCGGCTGAAATCCTCAAGAAAATGAAGAAAACCGCCGAAGATTACCTCGGCGAAGCGGTGACTGAGGCGGTCATTACTGTGCCTGCCTATTTCAACGACAGCCAGCGCCAGGCGACCAAAGACGCCGGCCGCATCGCGGGCCTGGACGTAAAACGTATCATCAACGAACCGACTGCGGCCGCTCTGGCCTACGGTATGGACAAGGCCAAGGGCGATCACACCGTGATCGTTTATGACCTGGGTGGCGGTACCTTCGACGTTTCCGTGATCGAGATCGCTGAAGTCGACGGCGAGCACCAGTTCGAAGTATTGGCAACCAACGGTGACACATTCCTCGGTGGTGAAGACTTCGACATCCGCCTGATCGACTACCTCGTCGACGAGTTCAAGAAAGAAAGCGGCATGAACCTCAAGGGTGACCCGCTGGCCATGCAGCGCCTGAAAGAAGCCGCTGAAAAAGCCAAGATCGAACTGTCCTCGAGCCAGTCGACCGACGTGAACCTGCCGTACATCACCGCAGACGCCACCGGTCCTAAGCACCTGAACGTAAAAATCTCCCGCGCCAAGCTCGAAGCGCTGGTGGAAGACCTGGTTCAGCGCACCATCGAACCTTGCCGCATCGCTATGAAAGACGCCGGTATCGACGTTGGTTCGATCAACGACGTGATCCTGGTTGGCGGTCAGACCCGTATGCCACTGGTTCAGAAGTTGGTGACCGATTTCTTCGGTAAAGAAGCGCGTAAAGACGTCAACCCTGACGAAGCTGTTGCCATGGGTGCTGCTATCCAGGGCGCGGTATTGGCTGGTGACGTGAAAGACGTTCTGCTGCTCGACGTCAGCCCGCTGACTCTGGGTATCGAAACCATGGGCGGCGTAATGACCGCGCTGATCGAGAAAAACACCACGATTCCTACCAAGAAATCCCAGGTGTTCTCGACTGCCGACGACAACCAGGGCGCAGTGACCATTCACGTGCTGCAAGGTGAGCGTAAGCAAGCCGCACAGAACAAGTCCCTGGGCAAGTTCGACCTGGCCGAGATTCCACCAGCACCGCGTGGCGTGCCACAAATCGAAGTGACCTTCGACATCGACGCCAACGGCATCCTGCACGTCGGCGCGAAAGACAAGGCTACCGGCAAGACTCAGTCGATCGTGATCAAGGCCAACTCCGGTCTGTCCGAGGAAGAAATTCAGCAGATGGTTCGCGATGCTGAAGTCAACGCCGAGGAAGACCGCAAGTTCGAAGAACTGGCCAGCGCTCGTAACCAGGGCGATGCCTTGGTGCACTCGACTCGCAAAATGATCGCTGATGCTGGCGAAAAAGTGACCGCGGAAGAGAAAACCGCCATCGAAGCGGCCGTGGTTGCCCTGGAAGCTGCCGTCAAAGGCGACGACAAGGCCGCCATCGAAGCGAAGATCGAAGAGCTGTCCAAGGTCTCTGCGCCAGTGGCTCAGAAAATGTACGCCGAACAGGCTCAGCCTGCAGAAGGCGCGGCTGCGCAGGGCGAATCGGCCGAGAAAGCCGACGACGTCGTTGACGCCGAGTTCGAAGAAGTGAAAGACCACAAGTAATCGCTTGTTGGTCGGCCGGTTGACTGCATTTGTGCGGTGGCTGGTAGGATGTCGCCGCGCGGGAGCTTGCTCCCGCGTTGGCGTGTCTGGAGTCAATGAATTTTTACAGCATGCGACAACGCTCGGATGCTGGCGGTGTGATCGGGAATGCTCCTGCTTTCCGAGCGGCGGACACCGCGTTTTGGCCGGGTCCCTGGCTGAAAAACTTAAGACCAGGATCGTTGAATCGACGTGAGTTGGGTCCGGGCCTGTATTGGGGCTCAACGAGTTTGGCAAGGTTCAGGAGAGGTTTGCCGGACGTCCTATAAGAGTGCAAAGACTAATGGCAAAGCGTGACTTTTACGAAGTATTGGGTGTCGAGCGGGGGGCCAGCGAGGCGGACCTGAAAAAGGCCTATCGTCGCCTGGCGATGAAGCACCACCCGGACCGTAATCCCGGCGACAAAGCGTCGGAAGAGATGTTCAAGGAGGCCAACGAGGCCTACGAAGTGCTGTCCGATTCGAGCAAGCGCGCGGCTTACGATCAGTACGGTCATGCCGGCGTCGACCCAAGCATGGGTGGCGGCGGTGCCGGTTTCGGCGGTCAGAACTTTTCCGATATTTTCGGTGATGTGTTCAGCGATTTCTTCGGTGGCGGTCGCGGCGGTGCCCGTGGCGGCGCTCAGCGTGGCAGCGATTTGCGCTACACGTTGGAGTTGAACCTGGAAGAAGCGGTGCGCGGTACTACCGTCAATATCCGTGTTCCAACGCTGGTCAATTGCAAGCCATGCGATGGCTCGGGCGCCAAGAAGGGCTCCTCGCCCGTTACGTGCCCGACCTGTGGCGGCATCGGCCAGGTTCGCATGCAGCAGGGCTTCTTCTCGGTGCAGCAGACCTGCCCGCGTTGCCATGGCCAAGGCAAGATCATTTCCGATCCGTGCGACTCCTGCCACGGTGAAGGGCGTGTCGAAGAGTACAAGACGCTGTCGGTCAAAGTGCCGGCCGGTGTCGACACCGGTGACCGCATTCGCCTGTCCGGCGAAGGCGAGGCAGGTGCCCAGGGCGGCCCGACTGGTGATCTGTATGTGGTCATCAATGTGCGCGAGCATGCGATTTTCCAGCGCGACGGCAAGCACCTGTTCTGCGAAGTGCCGATCAGCTTCGTCGATGCGGCCTTGGGTGGTGAGCTTGAGATTCCGACCCTCGACGGTCGCGTCAAGCTGAAAATCCCCGAGGGCACGCAGACCGGCAAGCAGTTCCGGATCCGCGGCAAAGGCGTCGCGCCAGTGCGTGGCGGTGGTGCGGGCGACCTGATGTGCCGCGTGGCGGTGGAGACTCCGGTCAACCTGGGGCGGCGTCAGCGTGAGCTGTTGGAAGAGTTCCGCAACTCGCTGGCGGATGACAACAGTCACTCCCCGAAAACCACCGGTTGGTTCGAAGGTGTAAAACGCTTCTTCGGCGACCTGTAAGGAGTTCGCATGCGACGTATAGCTGTGATGGGCGCTGCGGGGCGCATGGGCAAGGCGCTGGTCGAGGCGGTGCAGCAGCGCTCGCCGCTTTCCGGCCTGACGGCGGCCATCGTTCGGCCCGACAGCACGCTGGTAGGTGCCGATGCGGGCGAGTTGGCCTCACTGGGGCGTATCGGCGTGCCGATGTCCGGTGGCCTGGAGAAAGTGCTCGACGAGTTCGATGTACTGATTGATTTCACCTTGCCGGAAGTGATGCTGAAAAACCTCGCGATCTGCCGCAAGCACGGCAAGGCCATGGTGATCGGTACGACGGGGCTGGATGCTGCGCAAAAGCAATTGCTGGCCGATGCGGGCAAGGACATTCCGATCGTGTTTGCCGCGAACTTCAGCGTGGGCGTGAACCTGTCGCTGAAGCTGCTGGACATGGCGGCCCGGGTCTTGGGTGACGATGCGGATATCGAAATCATCGAGGCGCATCACCGGCACAAGATCGACGCGCCTTCGGGAACGGCCTTGCGCATGGGTGAGGTGATTGCCGATGCGTTGGGTCGCGATCTGCAGGAAGTGGCAGTGTATGGGCGTCAGGGGCACACCGGTGCTCGTGAGCGCAGCACCATCGGTTTCGCCACTGTGCGCGGCGGTGATGTGGTGGGCGACCACACCGTGCTGTTCGCCACTGAAGGCGAGCGTCTGGAGATCACCCACAAGGCATCGAGCCGGATGACTTTCGCCAAGGGTGCTGTACGTGCCGCGCTGTGGCTGGATAGCCGCGAGCCTGGTTTGTACGACATGCAGGACGTTCTCGACCTGCGTTGATGCCCCTAGGTGCGGGGTTCAGGTTATACTGGGCCCCGTTTTACACCGCTTCGCGACGGCCTGTCGCATTCCCCTGCCTTCAAGGCTCATTAGCGGTGGACCAAAAAAGCCTTTTTCTGTAAGCTACAGCTTTAGTGTGTCCACTAAAAGCGCGCAGAATAATTCAGTGAACAAGCGGGGTGACGTGTCCATACGTCACTCCGCTTTTTTACAACCTGCGATCGCCCTTTCAGGCTTTATTTACGGGAGGTCTTCTTGACTAAGCCAGCCATACTCGCCCTTGCTGATGGCAGCATTTTTCGCGGCGAAGCCATTGGAGCCGACGGTCAGACCGTTGGTGAGGTGGTGTTTAACACCGCAATGACCGGCTATCAGGAAATTCTTACCGATCCTTCCTACGCCCAACAAATCGTTACCCTGACTTACCCGCACATCGGCAACACCGGCACTACGCCGGAAGACGCCGAGTCTGACCGTGTCTGGTCCGCCGGCCTGGTCATCCGTGACTTGCCGCTGGTAGCGAGCAACTGGCGTAACACGATGTCCCTGTCCGATTACCTGAAAGCCAACAACGTCGTGGCGATCGCCGGTATCGACACCCGTCGCCTGACCCGCATCCTTCGGGAAAAAGGCGCGCAAAACGGCTGCATCATGGCCGGCGACAACATTTCCGAAGAAGCCGCCATTGCCGCTGCCCAGGGCTTCCCTGGCCTCAAGGGCATGGACCTGGCGAAAGTCGTCAGCACCAAGAAACAGTACGAATGGCGCTCCACGGTCTGGGACCTGAAGACCGACAGTCACGCGACGATCGAGGCTTCCGAGCTGCCTTACCACGTCGTGGCCTACGACTACGGCGTCAAGCTGAACATCCTGCGCATGCTGGTCGAGCGTGGTTGCCGCGTCACCGTGGTGCCGGCCCAAACCCCGGCCGCCGACGTCCTGGCCCTCAAGCCCGACGGTGTGTTCCTGTCCAACGGCCCGGGTGACCCGGAGCCTTGCGACTATGCGATCCAGGCGATCAAGGACGTGCTGGAAACCGAGATCCCGGTATTCGGTATCTGCCTCGGTCACCAACTGCTGGCTCTGGCTTCGGGCGCCAAGACCTTGAAGATGGGCCACGGCCACCACGGTGCCAACCACCCCGTGCAGGACCTGGATACCGGCGTGGTGATGATCACCAGCCAGAACCACGGTTTCGCGGTGGACGAAGCCACTCTGCCGGCCAATGTGCGCGCGATTCACAAGTCGCTGTTCGACGGCACGCTGCAAGGTATCGAGCGTACCGACAAGAGCGCGTTCAGCTTCCAGGGCCACCCTGAAGCGAGCCCGGGCCCGAACGATGTGGCTCCGCTGTTCGATCGCTTCATCAACGAGATGGCCAAGCGACGCTGACCGCGAGAAGCCCGAGGGCGGCCCCGAGCGCGGCGGCCCCTTCGGGCGCTTCAAAGATTGTTCGACGGCCTAGCCGACTGACCTGCGGATTTGAGTGACAAACCCATGCCAAAACGTACAGACATAAAAAGCATCCTGATTCTCGGCGCTGGCCCGATCGTGATCGGCCAGGCCTGCGAATTCGACTACTCCGGCGCCCAGGCCTGTAAGGCCCTGCGCGAAGAGGGTTATCGCGTCATCCTGGTGAACTCCAACCCGGCCACCATCATGACCGACCCGGCCATGGCCGACGCCACCTACATCGAGCCGATCAAGTGGCAGACCGTTGCCAAGATCATCGAGAAGGAACGCCCGGACGCGCTGCTGCCGACCATGGGTGGCCAGACCGCGTTGAACTGCGCCCTGGACCTGGAGCGCGAAGGCGTCCTGGAGAAGTTCGGTGTGGAAATGATCGGCGCCAACGCCGACACCATCGACAAGGCCGAAGACCGTTCGCGCTTCGACAAGGCGATGAAATCCATCGGCCTGGACTGCCCACGCTCGGGCATCGCCCACAGCATGGAAGAGGCCAACGCCGTCCTGGAACGCCTTGGCTTCCCGTGCATCATCCGTCCGTCCTTCACCATGGGCGGCACCGGTGGCGGCATCGCCTACAACCGTGAAGAATTCGAAGAAATCTGCGCCCGTGGTCTCGACTTGTCGCCGACCAAGGAACTGCTGATCGACGAATCCCTGATCGGTTGGAAAGAATATGAAATGGAAGTTGTCCGCGACAAAAAGGACAACTGCATCATCGTCTGCTCCATCGAAAACTTCGACCCGATGGGCGTGCACACCGGTGACTCGATCACCGTCGCACCAGCCCAGACCCTGACCGACAAGGAATACCAGATCCTGCGTAACGCCTCCCTGGCGGTACTGCGCGAGATCGGCGTGGAAACCGGCGGCTCCAATGTCCAGTTCGGCATCTGCCCGAACACCGGTCGCATGGTGGTCATCGAGATGAACCCGCGGGTATCCCGTTCGTCGGCCCTGGCTTCCAAGGCCACCGGTTTCCCGATTGCCAAGGTCGCTGCCAAGCTGGCCGTGGGCTACACCCTGGACGAGCTGTCGAACGACATCACCGGCGGCAAGACCCCGGCATCCTTCGAACCGTCCATCGACTACGTCGTCACCAAGCTGCCACGCTTCGCCTTCGAGAAGTTCGCCAAGGCTGATGCCCGCCTGACGACTCAAATGAAGTCGGTCGGTGAAGTCATGGCCATTGGCCGGACTTTCCAGGAGTCCTTGCAGAAAGCCCTTCGCGGCCTGGAAGTGGGCGTCTGCGGTCTTGATCCGAAGCTGGACCTGGCCGACCCGGAAAGCATGAGCGTGCTCAAGCGCGAGCTGACCGTGCCGGGCGCCGAGCGTATCTGGTACGTGGCCGATGCCTTCCGTGCCGGCATGACCGTCGAGCAGATCTTTGGCATGAACATGATCGACCCTTGGTTCCTGGTACAGATCGAAGATCTGATCAAGGAAGAAGAGAAGGTCAAGACCCTGGGCATGTCCAGCATCGACCGCGACACCATGTTCCGCCTCAAGCGCAAAGGCTTCTCCGACATGCGCCTGGCCAAGCTGCTGGGTGTGACCGAGAAGAGCTTGCGCGCGCATCGCCACAAGCTGGAAGTGTTCCCGGTCTACAAGCGCGTCGACACCTGCGCGGCCGAGTTCGCCACTGACACCGCCTACCTGTACTCCACGTACGAAGAAGAGTGCGAAGCCGCGCCATCGACCCGCGACAAGATCATGATCCTGGGTGGCGGTCCTAACCGGATCGGCCAGGGCATCGAGTTCGACTACTGCTGCGTACACGCGGCATTGGCCCTGCGCGACGACGGTTACGAGACCATCATGGTCAACTGCAACCCGGAAACCGTGTCCACCGACTACGACACCTCCGATCGCCTGTACTTCGAGCCAGTGACCCTGGAAGACGTGCTGGAAATCGTCCGCGTCGAGAAGCCAAAAGGCGTGATCGTCCAGTACGGCGGCCAGACTCCGCTGAAACTGGCCCGTGCCCTTGAAGCCGCTGGCGTGCCGATCATCGGTACCAGCCCGGATGCGATCGACCGCGCCGAAGACCGTGAGCGCTTCCAGCAGATGGTCGAGCGCCTGAACCTGCGCCAGCCGCCAAACGCCACCGTGCGCAGCGAAGACGAAGCGATTCGTGCCGCGGCCAAGATCGGTTACCCGCTGGTGGTGCGTCCGTCCTATGTGCTGGGCGGTCGTGCGATGGAAATCGTCTATCAAGAAGACGAGCTCAAGCGCTACCTGCGTGAAGCGGTCCAGGTGTCCAACGACAGCCCGGTGCTGCTGGACCACTTCCTCAACTGCGCCATCGAAATGGACGTGGACGCGGTCAGCGACGGCAAGGACGTGGTAATTGGCGCGATCATGCAGCACATCGAGCAGGCCGGTGTTCACTCCGGTGACTCCGCTTGCTCGCTGCCGCCTTACTCGCTGCCGGCCCACATCCAGGACGAGATGCGCGAGCAGGTCAAGAAAATGGCCCTGGAGCTGGGCGTTGTCGGTCTGATGAACGTGCAACTGGCCCTGCAGGGCGAAGACATCTACGTCATCGAAGTCAACCCGCGCGCTTCCCGGACCGTGCCATTCGTCTCCAAGTGCATCGGTGTTTCCCTGGCGATGATCGCTGCACGGGTCATGGCCGGCAAAACCCTGAAGGAACTGAATTTCACCAAGGAAATCATTCCGAACTTCTACAGCGTGAAAGAGGCGGTGTTCCCGTTCGCCAAGTTCCCTGGCGTCGACCCGATCCTCGGCCCTGAGATGAAGTCCACCGGTGAAGTGATGGGCGTGGGCGATACCTTTGGTGAAGCCTTCGCCAAGGCCCAGATGGGCGCGAGCGAAGTGTTGCCGACTGGCGGCACGGCGTTCATCAGCGTGCGTGATGACGACAAGCCACTGGTTGCAGGCGTAGCCCGTGATCTGATCAACTTGGGCTTCGAAGTGGTCGCCACTGCCGGTACTGCCAGGCTGATCGAAGCGGCAGGCCTGAAAGTGCGCCGCGTGAACAAGGTGACCGAGGGGCGTCCGCACGTGGTCGACATGATCAAGAATGACGAAGTCACGCTGATCATCAACACCACCGAAGGTCGCCAGTCGATCGCCGATTCCTACTCCATTCGTCGCAATGCGCTGCAGCACAAGATCTACTGCACCACGACCATTGCTGCGGGCGAAGCGATCTGCGAAGCGCTCAAGTTCGGTCCCGAGAAGACCGTGCGTCGCTTGCAGGATCTACATGCAGGATTGAAGGCATGAGCATAACCAAGTACCCGATGACAGTTCAGGGCGCGAAGGCCCTGGAAGAAGAGCACGCTTTCCTGACCAAGGTCGAGCGCCCGCGCTTGAGCCAGGCTATTGGTGAAGCGCGTGAGCTGGGCGATCTCAAGGAAAACGCCGAATACCACGCTGCCCGAGAGGAGCAGGGGATGGTCGAGGCGCGTGTCCGTGACATCGAAGGTCGCATGCAGAATGCGGTGATCATCGATGTCACGACGATCCCGCACACCGGCAAGGTGATTTTTGGCACTACCGTGGAAATCGCCAACGTCGAGACCGATGAAAGCGTCACTTACCAGATCGTTGGTGAGGACGAGGCAGACATCAAGCTCGGCAAGATTTCCGTTGGTTCGCCCATCGCTCGCGCCTTGATTGCCAAGGAAGAGGGCGATGTGGTGGTGGTGAAGACGCCGGGTGGTGTCATCGAGTATGAGATTGTCGAAGTCCGTCACATCTGAACGAAGGCGCCCGCTGCGAGCGGGCGCCATGATCTGGCAGCTCACCCAGATGCTGTGGGTGGGCGGCGTCTGGTTGTTGCATGTCGGTTTGCTGCCGGTGCTGGGTCGAGTCGGCCTGGCACCGCTGCTCATCGATGAAATCGCAGGCATGCTGACGGCGCTGCTGGTGGGTTTCTCCGCAGCGTGCGTAATATTTCAGGCTTTGGTGCTGGTTCAGGCCGAGGGCCTTGCCAGTCTATGGCGCGACATTCGTGGGCAATTGTTGCTCATGTCGTTGTACGCGTGCGGGATGTTCTTCGCGGTGCGTCTCGGCTGGCCGGATGCGAGCCAGTGGCAGGCATTCAGTTACCTGGTGCTGGGTTTTTCCGGGTTGGTGCTGGTGTTGCAGCCGGTTCCCGGGTGGAGTGGCAGGGTGTGCGAGGCACACCCTTGACCCTTTGGCATCACTTGAAGCGGTGAACGTTCGACAGTTGCTTGTTGACGCTGAAATTCTTGCGATAAATCAGCGCCATCTTGCCGATGACCTGCACCAGGTCGGCCTTGCCGGTCTTGCACAGTTCGGCAACGGCAGCCAGGCGGGCTTCGCGGTCGAGGATGTTGAGCTTGATCTTGATCAGCTCGTGATCGCTCAAGGCGCGCTCCAGTTCGGCGAGTACACCTTCAGTCAAACCGTTGTCAGCCACAGTCAAAACCGGTTTCAGATGGTGGCCAATGGATTTGTATTGTTTCTTCTGCTCTTGAGTGAGCGGCATAATCTGACCCCTGCGTCTGATCTTGTAAAAAGCGGCGGCCAGTTTACCCGAGCAAGTCCGGGACCGCCCACTTAATCACGACCCGTTTTATTTTTAGAGGTGGCCCGTGGCCCGTTCCAAGACTAGCCAGAACTGGCTCAGAGAGCATTTCAACGATCCGTACGTCAAAATGGCGCAAAAAGACGGCTATCGCTCTCGCGCCAGCTATAAATTGCTGGAGATCCAGGAAAAGGATCGCCTGATCCGTCCAGGCATGACCGTGATCGATCTCGGCGCGGCACCGGGCGGTTGGTCCCAGGTGACCAGTCGTCTGATTGGCGGTCAGGGCCGCTTGATCGCTTCCGATATCCTGGAAATGGACAGCATCCCTGATGTGACCTTTATCCAGGGCGATTTCACGGAAGACGCCGTGTTGGCGAAAATCCTGGAAGCCGTCGGAAATACGCAGGTTGACCTTGTGATTTCCGATATGGCCCCCAATATGAGTGGATTGGCGGCTGTCGACATGCCTCGTGCAATGTTCCTCAGCGAGCTGGCCCTGGATCTTGCCGGGCGGGTTTTGCGTCCAGGTGGTGATTTTTTGATCAAGGTCTTCCAGGGTGAAGGCTTCGACGAATACCACAAGGGCATCCGCAAATTGTTCGACAAGGTGCAGATGCGCAAGCCATTGTCATCCCGTGACCGTTCTCGCGAACAGTATCTGCTGGCGCGGGGCTTTCGTGGTGTTGAAGGTGCGGCCAGTGATGAGCGTCTTTGATAGAAGGCGATAGTTTTTTTTGTCTCGCGTTGAAAAAGCCGTGTAACGAAAATTACCCGGCCAAAGTTTCACAAAGGGTTACAGACGGCGCCTGCCAGAGTCGTAGGTAATGTAGTAAGTTAGGCCGGTGAATATCATGCGAAGCGCGCGCCAGTAGCGGAGCTTGCTTCAGAGGGTAGTTAATTGAACGATATGGCAAAGAATCTGATCCTGTGGTTGATCATCGCCGCTGTCCTGGTGACCGTGATGAACAACTTCTCCAGCCCTAACGAGCCGCAGACCCTCAACTATTCCGACTTCATCCAGCAGGTCAAGGATGGCAAGGTCGAGCGCGTAGCCGTTGATGGCTATGTGATTACCGGTAAGCGCACCGATGGCGACAGCTTCAAGACCATTCGTCCGGCAATCCAGGACAATGGCCTGATCGGCGACCTGGTGGACAACCATGTCGTGGTCGAAGGCAAGCAGCCTGAGCAGCAAAGCATCTGGACCCAGCTCCTGGTCGCCAGCTTCCCGATCCTGGTGATCATCGCCGTGTTCATGTTCTTCATGCGCCAGATGCAGGGCGGCGGAGGAGGCAAGGGCGGGCCGATGAGCTTTGGCAAGAGCAAGGCCCGGCTGCTTTCCGAAGACCAGGTGAAAACCACCCTGGCCGACGTCGCGGGTTGCGATGAAGCCAAGGAAGAAGTCGGCGAGCTGGTCGAGTTCCTGCGTGATCCGGGCAAGTTCCAGCGCCTGGGCGGTCGTATTCCTCGTGGCGTGCTGATGGTGGGCCCGCCGGGTACGGGTAAAACCTTGCTGGCCAAGGCGATCGCCGGCGAAGCCAAGGTGCCGTTCTTCACGATTTCCGGTTCCGACTTCGTCGAAATGTTCGTCGGCGTGGGCGCCAGTCGTGTTCGCGACATGTTCGAACAGGCCAAGAAACACGCGCCGTGCATCATCTTCATCGACGAGATCGACGCCGTTGGTCGCCACCGTGGCGCTGGCATGGGTGGCGGTCACGATGAGCGTGAACAGACCCTCAACCAGTTGCTGGTCGAGATGGACGGTTTCGAAATGAACGACGGCATCATCGTGATTGCCGCCACCAACCGTCCTGACGTGCTCGACCCTGCGCTGTTGCGTCCAGGTCGCTTCGACCGCCAGGTCGTGGTGGGGCTGCCGGACATTCGTGGTCGCGAGCAGATCCTCAAGGTCCATATGCGCAAGGTGCCAATGGGTGACGACGTCGCTCCTGCAGTCATCGCGCGTGGTACGCCGGGCTTTTCCGGTGCCGACCTGGCGAACCTGGTCAACGAAGCGTCGCTGTTCGCCGCTCGTACCGGCAAGCGCGTCGTGGAAATGAAGGAATTCGAACTGGCCAAGGACAAGATCATGATGGGCGCTGAGCGCAAATCCATGGTCATGTCGGAGAAAGAAAAGCAGAACACCGCGTATCACGAGGCGGGTCACGCGATCGTCGGTCGTGTCGTGCCCGAGCACGATCCGGTCTACAAGGTCTCGATCATCCCGCGCGGTCGCGCCCTGGGCGTGACCATGTTCCTGCCGGAAGAGGATCGCTACAGCCTGTCCAAGCGTGCATTGATCAGTCAGATCTGTTCGTTGTACGGCGGTCGTATCGCCGAAGAGATGACGTTGGGCTTCGATGGCGTGACCACCGGGGCATCCAACGACATCATGCGCGCGAGTCAGATCGCTCGGAACATGGTTACCAAGTGGGGCCTGTCCGAGAAACTGGGGCCGCTGATGTATGCCGAAGAAGAAGGGGAAGTGTTCCTCGGTCGTGGTGGCAGTGGCCAGCATGCTAGCTTCTCTGGCGAAACGGCCAAGCTGATCGATTCCGAAGTGCGCAGCATCATCGACCAGTGCTACGGCACAGCCCGGCAGATTCTCACGGACAACCGTGACAAGCTCGATGCCATGGCCGATGCGCTGATGAAGTACGAAACCATCGATGCCGAGCAGATCGACGACATCATGGCGGGTCGCGTACCTCGCGAGCCTCGTGACTGGTCGGGTGGTACTGGCACCTCCGGTACACCTCCGGCAGTACAGGGTGAGCGTCCGGAAACACCGATTGGCGGTCCGGCCGCTGATGTCTAAGGCTTGAAATGACTTCTGTTCAGTCCTCGACCCGGTTGCCTTGCGGCAACCGGGTTCTTGATTTGGCCCATGCGCATGTCATGGGTATTCTCAATGTCACGCCTGATTCCTTTTCCGATGGTGGTCGATTCAGCCAGCTCGATGCTGCGCTGCGACATGCCGAGGCCATGGTGGCTGAGGGCGCAACGCTGATCGATGTGGGTGGTGAATCGACCCGGCCGGGCGCACGTGCGGTCTCGCCTACTGAAGAGCTGGAGCGAGTGGCGCCGATTGTCGAGCGCATCCATCGCGAACTTGATGTCATTATCTCGGTCGATACGTCCACGCCTGCGGTCATGCGTGAGACTGCGCGGCTGGGGGCGGGCCTGATCAATGATGTTCGGTCCTTGCGGCGCGATGGTGCCCTGGACGCGGCGGCGGCCACCGGATTGCCGGTGTGCCTGATGCATATGCTTGGCGAGCCGGGGACCATGCAGAATGACCCGCACTATGATGATGTGACCAGGGAGGTAGGTGAGTTCCTGGTGGAGCGTCTGGATCGGTGCGCCGCCGCGGGCATTCCCGCCGAGCGGATCATTCTTGACCCCGGGTTCGGCTTTGCCAAGACCCTGGCTCACAACCTGAGCTTGTTCAAGCATATGGAAGCCTTGCATTCCCTGGGGCGGCCCCTGTTGGTTGGGGTCTCGCGAAAGAGCATGATAGGCAATGCCTTGGGCCGCCCGGTGGGTGAGCGCCTATATGGCGGTCTCGCCCTTGCGGCCTTGGCCCTTGCCAAAGGTGCACGCATATTGCGCGTGCATGATGTAGCCGAAACGATGGATGTCGTGCGGATGATCGCAGCTGTGGATTCAGCCGAATAAGAATGACGGAGCACTTATGAGCAAGAAATACTTTGGCACCGACGGTATTCGTGGTCGGGTCGGCGAATACCCTATTACCCCTGATTTCATGCTCAAGCTCGGCTGGGCGGCCGGCATGGCATTTCGCAAAATGGGCGCGTGCAAGGTGCTGGTCGGCAAGGACACGCGAATTTCCGGCTACATGTTCGAATCGGCACTCGAGGCCGGCCTGACATCGGCGGGCGCCGATGTGATGCTGCTTGGCCCGATGCCGACGCCAGCCATTGCCTACCTGACGCGTACGTTCCAGGCCCAGGCAGGCATCGTGATCAGCGCCTCGCACAACCCTCATGATGACAACGGCATCAAGTTCTTCTCCGGCCAGGGTACCAAGCTGCCGGATGATATCGAGCTGATGATCGAAGAGCTGCTGGACACGCCGATGACTGTGGTTGAGTCGAGCAAAATCGGCAAAGTGTCGCGGATCAACGATGCGTCGGGTCGCTACATCGAGTTCTGCAAAGGCAGTGTGCCGACCGGTACCAGTTTTTCCGGCCTGAAAATCGTCGTCGATTGCGCCCATGGGGCAACCTATAAAGTTGCGCCGAGCGTCTTTCGCGAGTTGGGCGCCGAGGTGGTGGTGCTTTCCGCCCAGCCTAATGGCCTGAACATCAATCATAACTGTGGCTCCACCCATACCGAGGCGTTGCAGGCTGCGGTACTGGCTGAGCAGGCCGATCTCGGGATCGCCTTCGATGGCGACGGTGATAGGGTCCTGATGGTCGATCACACCGGCACGGTTGTCGATGGTGACGAGCTGCTGTTCATCATCGCCCGTGACCTGCATGGACGCGGCAAGCTGCAGGGCGGCGTTGTCGGTACGTTGATGAGCAACCTCGGGCTTGAACTGGCCCTGGCGGACCTGGATATCCCGTTCGTGCGGGCTAACGTGGGTGACCGCTACGTGATCTCGGAGCTGCTGGAGCGTAACTGGGTGATCGGGGGTGAGAACTCCGGCCACATCGTATGCTTCGACCATACCACCACGGGCGATGCGATCATTGCAGCCTTGCAGGTGCTGATGGCGCTCAAGGCGCGTAACGAAGGGCTCGCACAGTCGCGCCAGGCATTGCGCAAATGCCCGCAAGTGTTGATCAACGTGCGTTTCGGTGGCGGTGTGAATCCTCTCGAGCATGCGAAGGTCAAGCAGGCCAGTGAGCATGTGACGCAGGCGATGGCGGGGCGTGGGCGCGTGTTGTTGCGCAAGTCCGGCACAGAGCCTTTGGTGCGCGTCATGGTCGAAGGAGAGGATGAAGCGCAAGTTCGCGGTTATGCCGAAGAGCTGGCAAAACTGGTTACTGAAGTTTCTGCCTGAATTCGGCTTGCCAGTCATGAATCGGTTGGGTAACATCTGCGCCCACTTTGACCGACGAGGTACAGCATGCGTCGCCCTATGGTAGCTGGTAACTGGAAGATGCACGGTACCCGCGCCAGCGTCGCTGAGCTGATCAAGGGCCTTCGTCATCTGGCCTTGCCTAGCGGTGTTGATGTCGCGGTGTTCCCGCCTTGCTTGTATATCAATCAAGTGGTTGATGGCTTGAAAGGTAAGTCGATTTCGGTCGGCGCGCAGAACTCTGCGGTGGAATCCATGCAGGGTGCGTTGACCGGTGAGATTGCGCCGAGTCAGTTGGTGGATGCGGGTTGTTCCCTGGTCCTGATTGGGCATTCCGAGCGTCGCCAGATCATGGGCGAGCAGGATAAGGCCCTGATTCGCAAATTTTCTGCGGCCCAGGCCTGTGGTCTGATCCCGGTGCTGTGTGTAGGGGAAACCCGGGAGCAGCGCGAGGCCGGAAAGACTCTTGAAGTTGTCGGGCGTCAGCTGGGTGGCATCATCGAAGAGCTGGGTGTCGATGCTTTTGCAAAGGCAGTCATTGCCTACGAGCCGGTATGGGCCATTGGTACCGGGCTGACGGCTTCGCCGCAACAGGCGCAGGATGTGCACGCCGCCATCCGCGCGCAGTTGGCGGCAGAGAATTCTGAAGTGGCACGAGGTGTGCGGCTTCTATACGGCGGCAGCGTGAAGGCGGCCAATGCGGCCGAACTGTTCGGCATGCCGGATATCGATGGGGGGCTCATTGGTGGAGCGTCCCTGAATGCAGATGAGTTCGGTGCGATCTGTCGCGCCGCGGGAAACTGAAAAAATGCTGGAAACAGTCGTAGTCGTTTTTCATCTGCTGGGTGCACTGGGTGTAGTTGCCCTCGTATTGCTGCAGCAGGGTAAAGGTGCGGATGCTGGTGCGTCTTTCGGTGCAGGTGCTTCAAATACTGTGTTCGGAAGCCAAGGTTCCTCTACCTTTCTTAGTAAGTTTACTGCTATACTTGCCGCCGGTTTCTTCATGACCAGCTTAGGGTTAGGTTACTTTGCTAAAGAGAAAGCTCATGAGCTGACTCAAGTAGGTTTGCCAAACCCAGCGGTACTGGAAGCGCCTAAGCAACAACCGGCTTCTGATGATGTCCCGGTGCTTCAAGAGCAAAAGTCGGCCAACCCGGCGACTGACGTACCTCCAGCTCAAGAGCAGAAGTAAGAAGGTTTCAAACGCTGTATTGCCGAGGTGGTGGAATTGGTAGACACGCAACCTTGAGGTGGTTGTGCCCATAGGGTGTAGGGGTTCGAGTCCCCTTCTCGGTACCAATTATCAGGAGAGCCCGCGATTGCGGGCTTTCTTGTAGGTGGAAGGGTTACATTGACCCTGTAAGGGATCGGTCGTATACTTCCGCCCCAGCTTTGTCGCGGGATGGAGCAGTCTGGTAGCTCGTCGGGCTCATAACCCGAAGGTCGTCGGTTCAAATCCGGCTCCCGCAACCAGTTTCAGGGGCCCCTTCCAAGGGGCTTTTTGTTAGCTGGACACTTTATAACGCCGCTGTTCGACGGCGTTTCAGGGATGGGCGATTCGCCCATTTTTTTTTATTTGCACAGCATGCACAAACATGCACGAGGGGGTTCAGGTGTCGAGCAAGCTAGAACAGTTGCAGGCCTTGTTGGCCCCGGTGGTCGTGGCCCTTGGCTATGAATGCTGGGGTATTGAGTTCTCGGCTCAAGGTCGCCACTCACTGTTGCGCGTTTATATCGATAAGGAAGGCGGCGTGTTGGTGGATGATTGCGCCATCGTCAGCCGTCAGATCAGCGGTGTACTGGATGTTGAAGATCCAATCACCTCCGAATACACCCTTGAAGTTTCCTCGCCTGGCATGGAGCGCCCCCTGTTCACACTTGAACAGTTCGCTTCGTTTGCCGGTGAACAAGTGAAGATCAAGCTGCGCTCGCCTTTCGAAGGTCGACGCAACTTCCAAGGCCTTCTGCGCGGTGTAGAAGAGCAGGATGTCGTGGTGCAGGTAGATGACCATGAGTTCCTGTTGCCGATCGATATGATCGACAAGGCCAACATTATTCCCAGTTTTGACTGATACGTGCCAGATACTGCGGATCCCGCGGATCCAATGGCTTGCGAAAGGCGAGGCGTACGATGAGCAAAGAAGTACTGCTGGTTGTTGAGTCGGTATCCAATGAAAAGGGCGTACCGGCTAACGTTATTTTTGAAGCGCTGGAGCTGGCTCTGGCCACTGCTACCAAGAAGCGGTTTGAAGACGAAGTTGATTTGCGTGTGGAAATCAATCGCCACACCGGTGCCTACGAGACTTTCCGTCGCTGGACGGTGGTCGAGGAAGCCAACCTGGATGATCCGGCTATCGAAACCTGGCCGAGCAAGGTTGCAGAAACGCATCCGGGCGCCAAGGTTGGTGATGTAGTAGAAGAAAAAATCGAGTCCATCGAGTTCGGTCGCATCGCTGCACAGACTGCCAAGCAGGTTATTGTGCAGAAAGTTCGCGAAGCCGAGCGCGCGCAAGTCGTTGACGCTTATCGCGAGCGCCTGGGGGAAATCATCTCCGGCACCGTGAAAAAAGTGACCCGCGACAACGTGATCGTCGACTTGGGCAACAACGCCGAAGCGTTGCTGGCTCGCGAAGACATCATCTCTCGCGAAACTTTCCGGGTTGGCGTGCGTTTGCGTGCGCTGCTCAAGGAAATCCGCACCGAGAACCGCGGCCCACAGTTGATCCTGTCGCGTACCGCGCCGGAAATGCTGATCGAGTTGTTCCGCATCGAAGTGCCGGAAATTGCCGAAGGCCTGATCGAAGTGATGGCCGCCTCCCGTGATCCGGGTTCGCGTGCCAAGATCGCGGTCCGCTCCAAGGACAAGCGCATCGACCCGCAAGGTGCCTGCATCGGCATGCGTGGTTCGCGTGTCCAGGCCGTATCCGGCGAGTTGGGCGGCGAGCGTGTGGACATCGTCCTGTGGGACGACAACCCGGCTCAGTTCGTGATCAATGCCATGTCGCCTGCTGAAGTGGCGGCAATTATCGTCGACGAAGATGCCCACGCCATGGACATCGCCGTTGGCGCAGACAATCTGGCTCAGGCCATCGGTCGCGGTGGTCAGAACGTACGTCTGGCCAGCCAGTTGACTGGCTGGACCCTGAACGTGATGACCGAATCGGACATCCAGGCTAAACAGCAAGCTGAAACCGGCGACATCCTGCGCAACTTCATCGAAGAGCTTGAAGTCGATGAAGAGCTGGCGCAGGTGCTGGTGGATGAGGGCTTTACCAGCCTGGAAGAGATTGCCTACGTACCGGTGGAGGAAATGCTCAACATCGACGGCTTTGACGAGGAGATCGTCAACGAGCTTCGCGCTCGGGCCAAGGATCGTTTGTTGACCAAAGCCATCGCTACTGAGGAAAAGCTGGCAGACGCCCATCCGGCCGAAGACCTGCTCTCGCTTGAGGGCATGGACAAGGATTTGGCGATGGAACTGGCGGTGCGCGGCGTAATTACCCGCGAAGACCTGGCCGAGCAGTCTATTGACGATCTGCTCGACATCGACGGCATTGACGATGATCGTGCCGGCAAGTTGATCATGGCCGCCCGAGCCCACTGGTTCGAGTAATTAGGCGCGGCCTGAGGAGAGAAGTGCATGACGCAAGTCACGGTGAAACAACTGGCCGATGAGGTCAAAACACCGGTAGAGCGCCTGTTGCAGCAGATGCGTGAGGCAGGTCTGCCGCACACCGCCGCCGAGGAACATGTGACCGACAGTGAGAAGCAGTCCCTGCTGACTCACCTGAAGAGCAGTCACAAGGCGAAAGTGGAAGAACCGCGCAAGATCACTCTGCAGCGTAAAACCACCAGCACCCTGCGTGTTGCCGGTAGCAAAAGCATCAGCGTTGAAGTACGCAAGAAGAAAGTCTTCGTACAGCGCAGCCCGGAAGAAATCGAAGCCGAGCGCAAACGCGAACAGGAAGAACGTCGCGCAGTAGAAAATGCTGCTCGTCAGAAGGCTGAAGAAGAAGCCAAGCGTCGCGCCGAAGAAGAAGCGCGTCGCCAGCCTGCTGCTGCGCAAGCTGCTCCGGTAGAAGCCGTCGAGGCTGTTGCCCCGGTAGCCGAGCCTGTGCGCGAAGCCGCTCCAGTCGTGGCTGCGGCTCCGGCTCCAGCCGACACTCGCAAGCGCGACGAACAGCGTCGTCCCGACAAGCCACGTGCCGACGACAACCGTCGTGGCAGTGGCGATGGCGAGCGCAAGAACGCGCCTCATCGTGCTTCGGTCAAGGAAAAGGCACCAGCGCCACGCGTTGCGCCACGTACCACCGACGAAGAAAGCGACGGTTTCCGTCGTGGCGGTCGCGGCAAGGCCAAGCTGAAGAAACGCAACGCCCACGGTTTCCAGAGCCCTACCGGCCCTGTCGTGCGTGAAGTGAAGATCGGCGAGACCATCACTGTGGGCGATCTGGCCCAGCAGATGTCGGTCAAGGCTGCTGAAATCATCAAGTTCATGTTCAAGCTGGGTACGCCAGCCACCATCAACCAGGTACTGGACCAGGAAACTGCCCAACTGGTTGCTGAAGAGCTGGGCCACAAAGTGACCCTGGTCAGCGACACTGCCCTGGAAGATTCCCTGGCCGAGTCCCTGAAGTTTGAAGGTGAGGCGGTTTCCCGTGCACCGGTCGTGACCGTCATGGGTCACGTTGACCACGGTAAAACGTCCCTGCTCGACTATATTCGTCGTGCGAAGGTTGCGGCAGGTGAGGCTGGCGGTATTACCCAGCACATCGGCGCCTACCACGTTGAAACCGACCGCGGCATGGTGACGTTCCTCGACACCCCGGGTCACGCCGCGTTTACCGCGATGCGTGCCCGTGGTGCCAAGGCGACCGACATCGTGATCCTGGTGGTTGCAGCGGACGACGGCGTGATGCCGCAAACCATCGAAGCCGTTCAGCATGCCCAGGCAGCTGGCGTGCCGCTGGTGGTTGCAGTGAACAAGATCGACAAGCCGGGCGCCGATCTCGATCGCATCCGCAGCGAACTGTCGGTCCACGGCGTGACCTCCGAAGAGTGGGGTGGCGACACTCCATTCGTTCCGGTCTCGGCGAAGATGGGTACCGGCGTTGACGAACTGCTCGAAGCCGTTCTGTTGCAAGCCGAGGTTCTGGAACTGACCGCTACGCCTTCGGCTCCTGGCCGTGGTGTGGTTGTTGAATCGCGCCTCGACAAGGGCCGTGGTCCGGTTGCGACCGTCCTGGTCCAGGACGGTACCCTGCGCCAAGGCGACATGGTGCTGGTCGGTTCGAACTACGGCCGTGTACGTGCCATGCTCGATGAGAACGGCAAGTCCATCAAGGAAGCCGGCCCGGCTATCCCGGTCGAGATCCTCGGCCTGGACGGCACCCCGGATGCTGGCGACGAGATGAGCGTTGTGGCTGACGAGAAGAAAGCCCGTGAAGTGGCTCTGTTCCGTCAAGGCAAGTTCCGCGAAGTCAAACTGGCTCGTGCTCACGCTGGCAAGCTGGAAAACATCTTCGAGAACATGGGGCAGGAAGAGAAGAAGACGCTCAACATCGTCCTCAAATCCGACGTCCGTGGTTCGCTCGAAGCGTTGAACGGTGCCTTGAACGGCCTGGGTAACGACGAAGTGCAAGTGCGTGTGGTCGGTGGCGGTGTCGGTGGTATCACCGAATCCGACGCCAACCTGGCACTGGCCTCCAACGCTGTACTGTTCGGCTTCAACGTGCGTGCCGATGCCGGCGCTCGCAAGATCGTCGAGCAGGAAGGCCTGGATATGCGTTACTACAACGTGATCTACGACATCATCGAAGACGTCAAGAAAGCGTTGACCGGTATGCTGGGCAGTGACGTGCGGGAGAACATCCTGGGTGTTGCCGAAGTTCGCGACGTGTTCCGTTCGCCGAAGTTTGGAGCCATCGCCGGTTGCATGGTGATCGAGGGTGTTGTTCACCGTAACCGTCCGATCCGTGTACTGCGTGAAGACATCGTGATCTTCGAAGGCGAGCTGGAATCCTTGCGCCGCTTCAAGGATGACGCTTCCGAAGTACGTGCCGGCATGGAGTGCGGTATTGGCGTCAAGAGCTACAACGACGTCAAGGTCGGCGACAAGATCGAAGTCTTCGAGAAGGTCCAGGTTGCTCGCAGCCTCTGACTCGCGCACTTCAAGAGCCGCACCGGGCAGCCGCATGAACATGCACTGCCTGGTTGGCGGACTCTAAATGCAACGCCCGGTCTGGCTTTTGCCAGGCCGGGCGTTTGCCGCTTTCAGACCTCGCGGGTTTCACCGTGGGGCAGTAACAGGTAACAAGACATGGCAAAAGAATACAGCCGTACCCAACGAATCGGCGATCAGATGCAGCGCGAGCTGGCCCAGCTGATCCGTCGCGAAGTCAAAGACCCGCGCGTCGGCCTGGTCACCATTACCGCAGTGGAAGTCAGCCGTGACGTTGGTCATGCGAAGATTTTCATCACCGTGATGGGCCAGGACAGCGCCGAAGAAATCGCCCAGAGCATCAAGGTGCTCAACTCGGCCGCCGGCTTCCTGCGTATGCAGCTGGCCCGGGAGATGAAGCTGCGCAGCGTCCCACAGTTGCATTTCCACTACGACGAAAGCGTCGTGCGTGGTGCGCATCTGTCGGCCTTGATCGAACGCGCCGTGGCTGAAGACAGTCAGCACCCGGTTGCGGCTGAACCTGAAGACACCAAGGAGTAATTCGGTGGCTCAGGTCAAACGTATCCGTCGTAACGTCAGCGGCATCATCCTGCTCGACAAGCCGCTGGGGTTCACGTCCAACGCGGCGTTGCAGAAGGTTCGCTGGCTGCTCAATGCTGAAAAGGCCGGGCACACCGGTAGCCTCGATCCGCTGGCCACCGGCGTGCTGCCGCTGTGCTTTGGCGAGGCGACCAAGTTTTCCCAGTACCTGCTCGATTCCGACAAGGGTTATGAAACCCTGGCGCAACTGGGCAAGACAACCACCACGGCGGATGCCGAAGGTGAGGTTTTGCTCGAGCGCCCGGTGACCGTTGGTCAGGCCGATATCGAAGCGGTGTTGCCGAAATTTCGCGGGCAAATCAGTCAGATACCGCCGATGTACTCGGCTCTGAAGCGTGATGGCCAACCGCTGTATAAACTGGCTCGTGCAGGCGAAGTAGTGGAGCGTGAACCGCGTTCTGTTACTATTGCGCGCTTGGAATTGCTGGCCTTTGACGGTAATACTGTGCGGCTGGCCGTGGATTGCAGCAAGGGCACCTATATCCGGACCCTGGTGGAGGATATTGGTGAACAGCTCGGCTGTGGTGCGTACGTGGCAGAATTGCGACGGACCCAGGCCGGGCCTTTCACGTTGGCCCAGACGGTCACGCTGGAAGAGCTTGAAGCGGTCCATGCCGAAGGCGGCAACGAAGCGGTCGACCGTTTCCTGATGCCATCGGACAGCGGGTTGCTGGATTGGCCGCTGTTGCAGTTCTCGGAACACAGCGCGTTCTACTGGCTCAATGGCCAGCCGGTACGTGCCCCGGATGCGCCGAAGTTCGGCATGGTCCGGGTACAGGATCATAATGGTCGCTTCATCGGTATAGGTGAAGTGAGCGAAGACGGGCGCATTGCGCCGCGTCGACTGATTCGGTCGGAATGACCGGAACCAGCCTGCGTAACAGCAGGTTGGCGAGTGTGGCTGTTAACAGGCACGGTCACTACTCATTTATAGATACAGGGATTTGTCCCTGGCCTGTTGAAGCTGTTTCCTCGGAACAGTTTCCTGACTAAAAGGATTGCCTCATGGCTCTCGACGTTCAAGAAAAAGCTCAAATCGTAGCTGACTACCAGCAAGCTGTTGGTGACACTGGTTCGCCAGAAGTGCAAGTTGCACTGCTGACCGCCAACATCAACAAACTGCAAGGTCACTTCAAGGCCAACGGTAAGGATCACCACTCCCGTCGTGGTCTGATCCGCATGGTAAACCAGCGTCGTAAGCTGCTGGACTACCTGAAAGGCAAGGACGTGAGCCGTTACAGCGCTCTGATCGCTCGCCTGGGTCTGCGTCGCTAATCAGCGATTGCGCTAGAGGTTGGTGGTCTGTCGTACGTCAGTGGGTTTCCCGCTGGCGCATGGCAGGCTCCCAGCCTCAAGTTTTATCTGGATACACGCTTTACCCTGGACAAACGTCGGGCCGATTCCCGTCATTGCCCAAGAATTTCGCAAGAAGACAAGTTCCCCAAGAGCCACAAAGAAGGTAGGACACCGTGAACCCGGTAATCAAAAAATTCCAGTTCGGTCAGTCGACCGTTACCCTCGAGACTGGCCGTATCGCCCGTCAGGCCTCCGGCGCAGTGCTGGTCACCGTTGACGACGACGTCAGCGTATTGGTGACCGTTGTCGGTGCCAAGCAAGCCGATCCAGGCAAGGGCTTCTTCCCTCTGTCTGTTCACTACCAGGAAAAGACTTACGCTGCCGGTAAGATCCCTGGCGGTTTCTTCAAGCGCGAAGGCCGTCCTTCCGAGAAAGAAACCCTGACTTCCCGACTGATCGACCGTCCGATCCGTCCGCTGTTCCCAGAAGGCTTCATGAACGAAGTGCAGGTCGTCTGCACCGTCGTGTCCACCAGCAAGAAAACCGATCCGGACATCGCTGCGATGATCGGTACCTCGGCTGCCCTGGCCATCTCCGGCATTCCTTTCGATGGCCCGATCGGCGCTGCCCGCGTTGCGTTCCACGAAAGCACCGGCTACCTGCTGAACCCGACCTACGAGCAACTGAAAGCCTCGAGCCTGGACATGGTCGTGGCCGGTACTTCCGAAGCCGTGCTGATGGTTGAATCCGAAGCCAAGGAACTGACCGAAGACCAGATGCTGGGCGCCGTACTGTTCGCCCACGACGAGTTCCAGGTGGTGATCAACGCCGTCAAGGAACTGGCCGCCGAAGCCGCCAAGCCAACCTGGACCTGGGCTCCGCAAGCCGAAGCCACCGAGTTGCTGGGCGCGATCCGTGCCGAGTTCGGCGAAGCGATCTCCCAAGCCTACACCATCACCGTCAAGGCCGACCGTTATGCACGCCTGGGCGAGCTGAAAGACCAGGTCGTTGCCAAGCTGTCCGGCGAAGAAGGCCAGCCATCGGCCAGCGACGTCAAAGCCGCTTTCGGTGAAATCGAATACCGCACCGTTCGCGAAAACATCGTCAACGGCAAGCCGCGTATCGACGGTCGCGACACCCGCACCGTACGTCCGCTGAACATCGAAGTCGGCGTTCTGCCAAAGACCCACGGTTCGGCACTGTTCACCCGTGGCGAAACCCAGGCGCTGGTCGTTGCAACACTGGGCACCGCCCGTGACGCGCAACTGCTGGACACCCTGGAAGGCGAAAAGAAAGACCCGTTCATGCTGCACTACAACTTCCCTCCGTTCTCGGTGGGTGAGTGTGGTCGCATGGGTGGCGCCGGTCGTCGCGAAATCGGTCACGGCCGTCTGGCCCGTCGTTCGGTCCAGGCCATGCTGCCTGCCGCTGACGTGTTCCCGTACACCATTCGCGTGGTATCGGAAATCACCGAGTCCAACGGTTCGAGCTCGATGGCTTCGGTCTGCGGCGCTTCCCTGGCCCTGATGGACGCCGGTGTGCCGATGAAGGCACCGGTTGCCGGTATCGCCATGGGTCTGGTCAAAGAGGGCGAGAAATTCGCCGTCCTGACCGACATCCTGGGTGACGAAGACCACCTGGGCGACATGGACTTCAAAGTGGCCGGTACCGCCAAGGGCGTCACCGCACTGCAGATGGACATCAAGATCAAGGGCATCACCGAAGAGATCATGGAAATCGCCCTGGGCCAGGCCCTGGAAGCGCGCCTGAACATCCTCGGTCAGATGAACCAGATCATCGGTCAGTCCCGTACCGAGCTGTCGGAAAATGCTCCGACCATGATCGCGATGAAAATCGACACCGACAAAATCCGTGATGTCATCGGTAAAGGCGGCGCGACCATCCGTGCGATCTGTGAAGAAACCAAGGCTTCGATCGACATCGAAGACGACGGTTCGATCAAGATCTTCGGCGAAACCAAGGAAGCGGCAGAAGCAGCACGCCAGCGCGTCCTGGGCATCACTGCCGAAGCCGAGATCGGCAAGATCTACGTCGGCAAGGTTGAGCGCATCGTCGACTTCGGCGCGTTCGTCAACATCCTGCCGGGCAAGGACGGTCTGGTTCACATCTCCATGCTGAGCGATGCTCGCGTCGAGAAGGTGACCGACATCCTCAAGGAAGGCCAGGAAGTGGAAGTGCTGGTACTGGACGTGGACAACCGCGGCCGTATCAAGCTGTCCATCAAGGACGTCGCAGCAGCCAAGGCATCGGGCGTTTAATCACCCCATCGCCTAACCGCTGAACAAGCAAGCGCCCCGACTGGTTCGGGGCGTTTTGCTGTGTGACGAAAATCCCTGTGTCGCGGGTTGCCTGGCCGCAGGGGACGATGCTAGGTTTAGCCACCGCCCGTGTAGCTCAGTCGGTAGAGCAGCGCACTCGTAACGCGAAGGTCGCAGGTTCGATTCCTGTCTCGGGCAAAAATTTTTTCGCCCACGCTTTTATGCGTGATGTTGTAGATATTCGTTCAGTGCTTGGCGTGTCAGGTCGTTCAGCGATACATTTTGACGAGTCGCAGCCAAAGCCGCTGCCAAATGTAGATCGTGACCGATGCGAACATTGAACGATCCTTTGCAGGGTATTTCTGGCTTCTGGCCTAGCTGCTGGCAGGTCTGTAGATAATCATCTACGGATTCGCGAAAAGCCGTTTCCAATTCGGCCACCGTTTGTCCCTCATAGCTCACCAGCGCCCGTATGAATAAGAGCTTTCCGAACAGGCATTTATCTTCGGTGCTCGCTTCAATCGAGCCGACGTAGCCCTTGTAGTGCAGCTGGGTGCTCATGGGATCAGGCCTCCTGTTTTCAATTGCTCAATAATCTGGCGTCTTACGTACATTTTGAGCTCATTACCTGGATGCGGCTTGTGTAAGCTGATCATTGCACCTGGGTCGCCATTATCGAATTTAACTCGACTGCCAGAGCCTTCCAGTTGGGAGTAACCCAGGCGACGTAATAGGGTGATGAGTTGCGGCCAAGTAAATGAGCCTTGTTCATTGAGCAGCTTTGCGAGGTTTTTTTCATTTTTTGACATAAGCGCTTTTCGTTGCGACTGAATATAGTTGCAGGCGTCAGGGCGGTCAATGAGAAGGCTTTGGTCATTGAGCCTCAGTGCTGAAGTAATGGAATATTTATAAGGGCTGAATCCCCGCCCATGGAAACGAGAAACTGTAACCGGACGCATATCTCGTTCCTCCATTCGATTCCGGTTGTTGCACTGGCTTGCGTCTCTGTTAGGATTCCTTGTCCCAAAAAGTCAAACACCTTTGTTTTCAGATGATCCCCGAATGGTTCTGAAGGCCAGATAAACCGGGCTTCACACGGTTTTTTGCGTCAGAGAGATCCTTGATGATCCAGATCCATCTTCCATTCCCCAGATCAGCGAGAACGCCATGACCGTTAAAGCATTGACCCAAGAAGCCAGGCACGAAGAAGCGCTGAAAAAATACGTACTGGACGCGCCCCAGTTGCTGGAAGAGATCAAGGACTTGCCCGCCGACGATCAGAAAGACCAGATCCAATGGGCATTCGAGGACGAGGCCGAAGCCCAGGGGCTGCAGCCTTGGGAGTTGACGCTCAAGTACACCAGCACGCCTGAGGAATTCGAGGCGCAGCGCCTTGCGTTGCACAAGGAAGCGGCCGAGGTGTTGGGTGTGGAATGGGATGAGTACTGCGAGATGAACAATCTGGTGGTTTAACGGCAGCTACAAGCTACAAGCTACAAGCTACAAGACAAGCGCGGAACAGCTTGAAGCTTGTAGCTTGCGGCTCGAAGCTGCTCAGAGACTGAGCCGCATCGATAGATCCACTGCCTTCACATCCTTGGTCATCGCGCCGATCGAGATGTAGTCCACCCCAGTCTCGGCAATCGGGCGCAACGTGCTTTCGTTGATCCCGCCGCTGGCTTCCAGCTTCGCCTTGCCGCCATTGAGGCGTACGGCTTCACGCATGTCGTCCAGGCTCAGTTCGTCGAGCATGATGATGTCGGCGTCGGCCGCAAGCGCTTCTTTCAATTCCGCCAGGCTTTCCACTTCGACTTCCACCGGTTTGCCCGGTGCGATCTTGTGGGCGGCAGCGATGGCCTGGGCGATCCCGCCGCAGGCAGCGATGTGGTTTTCCTTGATCAGGAACGCATCGTACAGGCCGATGCGGTGGTTATGGCAGCCACCGCAGGTGACCGCGTACTTCTGGGCCAGGCGCAGGCCGGGCAGGGTCTTGCGGGTGTCCAGCAGCTTGACCTGCGTGCCTGCGACAAAGTCGGCCAGGTAACGGGCCCGCGTGGCGACGCCCGAGAGCATTTGCAGGAAGTTCAGCGCGCTGCGTTCGCCGGTCAGCAGCGAGCGGGCCGGGCCTTCCAGGTGGAACAGCACTTGATCGGGGTTGACCCGGTCGCCGTCGTGCACTTGCCAATGTACCGCGACACGCGGGTCCAGTTGCCGGAACACGGCATCGACCCAGGCCGTGCCACTGATGATTGCCGCGTCGCGGGTGATGATGGTGGCCTTGGCCAGGCGTTCGGCGGGGATCAGTTGCGCGGTGATGTCGCCGCTGCCGATGTCTTCAAGCAACGCACGGCGCACGTTGGCTTCGATTTCGGCGGTCAGATCGGCGAGGCGTAGATTCGGCATAACGGGCTCCACAAACAAAGTGGCCTGATTATAGGGGGTCGAAACCTGCATTTGGTCGCGTCCTCGCAACATTTCCTTATTTCCCAGGTCACTTATTGCGCCGTATTTCGAGATGGATCACAGAGTGTGCTGGTACGACAGGGCTGTTTTACCCGATAATCCGCCTTTCGATTGACGTCATAGCTTTGACGTTGCGAGCCGCAGAAAGCCGTTTCAGGAGGCCAGGATGCACAACGACGGGAATGTAGTGCCTTTGCACAAGGTCGCTACCGATCAGGCGAGCCCATCGCCGCTCGCCCGCCTGCCTGTGATTCTGCTTCAGGTTCGCGACAAGGCCGCCCAGCAGTTGCGCCTGGGCTTGCAGGGGTTGTTCGATAATGCCGACGACACCTTGTTTGAAATGGCCGACCGGGCGCGCGACGACGTCGAGCAGAACCTGTACTTCGAGGCCATGCGGGACTTGCGCCTGAAGCGTAAAAGCATCGAGCGTGAATTCATCGAGCAGTTTTTCGAGACCTTCGTCAGCCTCGCCCAATACGACCTGACCCACGCCAGCCTGGCGCCAGACAGCCAAATCCAGCGCTCCCAGGACGACCTGGAGCGGCATCTGGCGGTCGAGGCGATGGTCACTCGGGTGCTCAGGCGCGATGGCGTGTCGCTGGAACAACTGACGGCCCGGCTCAGTGTGCTGCTGGCCCGACCGCTGGCCAATCAGCACAATCCCCTGAGCCCGGCATTGCTGTGCGAGAAGTTCCTGCAGGCCGGGCGCAACCTGGGCGTGGGAATCAAGGTCAAGCTGATCCTGCTCAAGCTGTTCGAGCGTTATGTGCTCAGCGATTGCGACCAACTCTATACCGAGGCCAACCAGTTGCTGGCCGCCACCGGCATCCTGCCAGAGCTCAAGGTCACGCTGGCGCGCCGGGCGTCGGATCGCACCGAGGATAACCCCAGGCCCAACGCCGAGATAGCTGCCAAGCCCAGCGATGCCGAGGTGGATGACAGCGTGCAGGAAGTGTTTGCCGCCTTGCAGAAACTGTTGATGCAGGTGCGTGGCACTGTGGCGCCGACCTTGGAGCTCAGCGCGCCGCCCCAGCCGATTTCTACCCGTGACCTGCTGCGGCTGCTCTCTCATTTACAGCAATACGTGCCAGCGCCTGCCGTTCACGACGAGTTCGATTTGCGTAGCCAGCTCGAACAACTGTTGACCCGGGTCAGCGTCAGGAGTGGCAAGTCTCGCGTGGTCGAAGGCGCCGATGAAGACGTGATCAACCTGATCTCGATGATGTTCGAATTCATCCTCGACGATCACAACCTGCCAGACTCTTTCAAGGCCCTGATCGGCCGCCTGCAAATCCCGATGCTCAAGGTCGCGGTGCAGGACAAGAGTTTCTTCAGCCGCGGCAATCATCCGGCCCGGCGACTGCTTAACGAAATCGCGGCTGCGGCCATGGGCTGGGGTGATTGCGACGATCATCAGCGCGACAGCCTCTACCTGCGCATCGAGCAGGTGGTGCAGCGCTTATTGAATGATTTTGTCGATGACCCGGCGATTTTCTCCGAGTTGCTGGCCGACTTCCTGGCCTTCACCAGTGACGAGCGGCGCCGCAGTGAGCTGCTCGAACAGCGCATCCGCGATGCCGAAGAAGGCCGGGCCAAGGCCGAACTGGCGCGCCAGCGCGTCGAAGGGGCGCTGAACCAGGTGATGTTGGGCAAAGTCCTGCCACAAGCGGTGGTGGAGTTCGTGCAACACGCCTGGAGCCAGGTGTTGCTGCTGACGTGCTTCAAGCATGGCAAGTATTCCGCCGAGTGGCAGGCCGACGTCTTGACCCTGGAGCAATTGATCTGGAGCGTCCAGCCTCATGATGAACCCGATGCCGGCCTGCGTTTGCTGGCGATAGTGCCCGAACTGCTCAAGGCCCTGCGTGAAGGCTTGAGTCGCTCGGCGTTCGATCCGTTCGCCACCAGCGAATTTTTCAGTGAGCTGGAAGCCCTGCATGTGCAGGCGCTCGAGCGCACCGGCCAAGCGACGGAACAGGCCGAGTCGTTCACTTCACCGGTCATGGTCGAGGTGCTGGAGAAAATCGTCTTGCGGCCCCCTCAAAAGTCGGCGGGGGAGAGCGTGGCGGTGCATTTGCCGGCCGATGACGTGGGTCTGCTGCAGGTCGACCAGTTGCACCTGGGAAGCTGGGTCGAGTTCCAGGAGGACGATGACAACACCCTGCGTTGCAAGTTGGCGGCGATCATCGAGGCCACCGGCAAATACGTCTTCGTCAATCGCACCGGCCTCAAGGTATTGGAGCACAGCCGCACCAGCCTGGCCCTGGAGTTTCGCCGTGGCGCGGCGCGGCTGCTGGACGACACCCTGTTGTTCGACCGCGCGCTGGAGTCGGTGCTGGGCAATCTGCGTCAGCTCAATCGCGGCAAGTGATCGCGCGGCCCGGTCCGATCACGGCATACTGGCGGCATTCACCGTCGTCATCGAAGGAACCTGTATGCAGTTGGACTCCGCGAGCGGTTGGTGCGAGGGGGTGCGTCATTGCCCATCGCCCAACTTCAATGCGCGCCCCGAGGGCGAAATCTCCCTGCTGGTGATCCACAACATCAGCCTGCCACCGGCACAATTCGCCACGGGCAAGGTGCAGGAATTCTTCCAGAATCGTCTGGATGTCACGGAACATCCCTACTTTGTCGGTATCGCCGACCTGCGGGTTTCTGCGCATTTCCTGATCGAGCGTGACGGCGCCGTGACCCAATTTGTCTCTTGTCTGGATCGCGCGTGGCATGCGGGGGTCTCGTGCTTCGAGGGGCGTGAGGCCTGTAATGATTTTTCCCTGGGCATCGAGCTCGAAGGCACGGATGATCTGCCGTTCACCGACGCGCAATATGTCGCATTGGTGGACCTGACCCGGCAGTTGCAAGCGGCGTTCAGGGCGATCACTGTGCAGCGTATCTGCGGGCACAGCGACATCGCCCCGGGGCGCAAGACCGATCCGGGACCGGCATTCGACTGGGTGCGCTATCGCGCGGCCCTGACAGAAGGGGAAGGACAATGAGTTTTCTGGTGTTGCTGCTGGCCGTCTGGATCGAGAAGTTCTCGGCCTTGCGCCAGCGGGTCCAGCGTGACGGCGGTTGGCTGCACGAGCTGAACAAGCTCGAGGCGAGCCCACGTTGGGTCAACCGACCCTGGCTGGTGCTGACGGTGATGGTTTTGCTACCCGTGGCGCTGCTGGCGTTGCTGCTCTGGGTGCTGGAGCCGGTGGCCTACGGTCTGTTGGCGCTGCCAGTGCATTTGCTGGTGGTGATTTACAGCCTGGGGCGCGGTGATCTGCTGGCCGGCCTCGGGCCGTTTCGCGATGCGTGGCGTCGGGAAGACCTGCAAGCGGCGGCCCATGTCGCCAAGCGCGACCTGGACATTGAAGCCAATGACGGTGAGCAGTTACTGGAGCGTGTCCAGGGGCATTTGTTGTGGCAGGCCTACCAGAGCTTCTTTGCGGTGATTTTCTGGTACTTCGTGTTGGGCCCGGTCGCGGCCTTGAGCTATCGGCTGCTGGCGCTGGCCGCCGAGAACAGCCAGAACCCCGGTGTGGCCGAGCGGGCCGCACAAATGCGCCATGCCTTCGATTGGGTGCCGGTGCGGTTGCTGGCGGCAAGCTTCGCCCTGGTGGGGAATTTCGTCGCGGTCAGCCGGGTCATGTTGCATGAACTGCTGAACTGGAACATCAGCGCCGCCGACCTTATCGACAAGGTCGGCCTGGTGGCAGGCGAGATCCCCCGGCCCGTCGCCGGACCGGACGGCATCAACAGCCTGGACCGTCTCTGGGAATTGCTGCTGCGTGCGGCGGTGCTCTGGTATGCCGGGTTTGCGTTGTGGACGGTGTGGGCCTGATCAACGTAAGCAGGGTTGTGGCCAGGCGCTTTTGTGGCGAGGGAGCTTGCTCCCGCTCGGTTGCGCAGCAACCGAAAACCTGGGCAAGCGATTTTCCTGAAGGCACTCGGAGGCCTGCTTCGCAGGCCAGCGGGAGCAAGCTCCCTCGCCACAAGGGACTGAGTCACGACCAGGCTCGTTAACCTTAAGTTACAAATCTCCCCGCCGATTTAGGCTATACAAGAGCAGCGCCCGAATAGTGGCTTTCTGCTGTCTCTGTGCGCCTGCCTATAAAAATAAAAACCTACCGGGAGACTTCTTTGTGAAGAGTTTGCTCTGGCCCGCCGTCGCGCTGATGAACCGCCTGAGCTTCGGTATGAAGTTCAGCCTGATCAGCGTGCTGTTCCTGCTGCCGATGCTGGTGACCAACTTCTTTCTGGTGCGCGATTCCTATCGGGAATTCCAGGGCACGCAAGTGGAGCTGCAAAGCCTCGACCTGCTGGGCAGCAGCCTGGTCCTGCGGCGGGACCTGGAAACCCTCAATAACCTGGTGCAGATCAACGCCAGCCTGGGCCAGTCCGGCAAGGCCGGTGATGTCGAAGCGAAGATCGGCAGCCTGGAACAACAGGTCCTCGCGCGGCTGCAAGGCATGACCCCCGTGGTCATCGAGCCTGAACAGATCAGTGCCTTCGAGGCCAAGCGCGACGAAATGATCGGTGCTTTCAAGACCCAGCAGGCTGAAAGCTCCCTGCAGAGCAAAAGTGCGCTGATCGGCAAGTTGCTCAACAGCGCCCAGATGTTCAGCCAGATCATCGGCAGCCAGGCGGGGCTGAGTCGCGATAACCAGAGCGATATCCGCCAGCTCAGCGAGTTGATTATCGGCACGACCCCCAAGGTCACCCAGATCCTTGGCGAAGGCCGGGCGCTGGGCGCATCCTCGTTGGGGCTGGGGTTTCTCAATTCAGCGTCGAGCACCCGCTTCGACGAGTTGCTGGCGCAGATCGAAAAGCTCCAGGGTGAATATGACTTGAAACTGCAGGATGCCTTGGGCTCCAGCAAGGCCGCCGGGCAGGCCCTTGCCGATCAGGCCAATGGCAGCAAGAGCACCCTCAAGAAGGCCAGTGAGCTGATTGAAGAGCAGGTGGTGATGGCTGACACTCTCGATGCGCCATGGCCGGCGTTTTATGAGCACGTCAGTGGCCTGATGGAGCAGACCTACCGGCTGAACGAGGCGACCCAGGGCTTCCTGGGGGTGCAGTTGCAGCAGCGTCTGGAGCAGAACCGCAGCCACATGGTGCTGCAAGCCGTGGCGCTGGTGCTGGTGTTCCTGTTGATTTTTTACCTGTACGCCGGGTTCTACGCCTCGACCCGTACCACGCTCCAGCATCTGGGCCAGATGATGGACAAGGTGGCGGCGGGGGACATGACGGTCAATTTTGTTGCCCGCAGCAAGGATGAGCTGGGCGAATTGGGTGAAGTGTTCAACGGTACGGTGGCGAAGATCCATGACCTGATCGAACAGGTCGGCCGTACCGTTGCCGAAGTCGAACGCCAGGCCGGGCAGGTGGAAACGGTATCGGCCCGGAGCAACCAGGCCGTCGCCGGCCAGCGCACCCAGATCGAACTGGTGGCGACGGCGATGAACCAGATGTCGGCCACGGCCCAGGAAGTGGCCCGCAGTGCCGCTGCAGCGGTGAGCAGTGCCCACAGCGTGAACGACGAGACCCTCAGCGGGCGTGGGCTGGTGGAGTCCCAGCAGGGTAGCATCGTCCGCTTGGCCAGTGAGATCGATCAGTCGGTGCAGGTGATCAACCAATTGGCGACCGACAGCCAGGCCATCAGTCGTGTGCTGGATGTGATCAAGAGCATCGCCGAGCAGACCAACCTGCTGGCCCTCAATGCCGCCATTGAAGCAGCCCGGGCCGGTGAGCAGGGGCGCGGTTTTGCGGTGGTGGCCGATGAAGTGCGGACCCTGGCCAAGCGAACCCAGCAATCGACCGAAGAAATCGAAGCGATGATCACCCGCCTGCACAGTGGTGTCGGCGCTGCGGTCAAGGCGATGGGCACCAGCCATGAGATGGCCAACGGCACGGTCAGCCAATCGGAAAAGGTCCAGCAGGCCCTGGAAAATATCCTTGGTGCCGTCGGCATGATCGTCGATCAGAACCAGCAGATCGCCGCCGCGGTAGAGCAGCAGACGGCGGTGGCCCATGACATCGACCAGAACATCGTCCAGATCAACCGCGCCGGCGAACGCACCGCCGAAGGTGCCCATCAGACCGAAGACGCCAGCCGCGAATTGTCCGCCCAGGTGGTGCAGCTCAAGCAGTTGATCAATGCGTTTCGGGTGTGATTGCTAAGTCCGCCGCAGATGATCCTACCAACCAAACAAATCGCGGGCGTTGGTGGTGCTGGCCTCAGCCAGTTGTTCTGGTCTGACGGTCATGATCTGCGCCAGTGCCTCGCAGATGGCCGGTAAATGCGCCGGGCTGTTGCGCTGGCCCGGGAACATCGCCGGGGCCATGTCCGGGGAATCGGTTTCCAGCACCACCGCGTCCAGCGGCAATTTCGCCAGCACCCGGTGCATGCGCAGGGCCTGGGGCCAGGTCGCGGCGCCGCCCAGGCCGAGCTTGAAGCCGAGCTTGATGTACTCGCGGGCCTCCTCAAGGCTGCCGGCGAACGCGTGGATGATCCCCGTGCGTTTCAGGCCGAAGCGCTTGAGGGTCGCGATCACGGCGGCATGGCTGCGGCGCACGTGGATCAGTGCCGGCAGTTCGAACTCCGCGGCCAGCTGTAGTTGCGCCTCGAACAGCGTTTGTTGGCGCTCACGGTCGAGGGTTTCGATGTAGTAGTCGAGGCCGATTTCCCCCACGGCACACAATTGCCGATGCCCGGCCAGGCGGCTCAGCCACTCGCGCAGCAGCGCCACGTCGTCGGGGCGGTGCTGATCAAGATACACCGGGTGCAGGCCCAGGGCGGCATGCAGGTCCGGGTCGCTTTGCACCAGGTCCCAGACCCGCTGCCAGTTGTCCCGGTAAACGCCCAGTACCACCATTTGCCGCACGCCTAAGGCGCGGCTTTCGGCCAGCAGGGCCGGGCGGTCCGCGTCAAAATCTGGAAAATCCAGGTGGGTGTGGGTATCGATCAACTCCATGCATCAATCCTGAAGAAGCTTCAGCTCTGGTGAATACGCTGCTTGAACGTCCGCGCGATGGCCTGCACGCCTGGCTGGTAATCATCGTTTTCGATGGCTGCCAGCGCCAGTTCCAAGGCCTTGTTGGCGATCAGTTGATGTTGTTGGGACATGGCGTTGACCGGCAGCGGCAGGAAGTCCAGCAACTGCGTGTCACCGAACGTGCCCAGGCGCAGCGGCCGCGACTTGAGCGGGAAGTCGTGCAGGGCGTCGAACACCCCTTGCAGCAGTACATAGGAGGTAGTGATCAACGCATCGGGCAAGTGCCCCAGGCGCGCGAGCATTTCATCCATCAACTGGCGGCCGCATTCACGGCTGAACGATTCGCCGTGCTCGATCAGCACCTGGCCTTCGAAACCGGCCAACGCCTCGTTGAAACCAGCGGTCCGTTCCTGGCTGATGCTCAGCTCGGGACGGGCACTGATCAGCGCGATTTGTCGCGGATGGGTTTCCAGCAGGCTGCGCGTCAGTTGCAGGCTGGCCTGGCGATCATCGCTGATCACCGAGCAGAACCGCGCAGGGTCCATGACCCGGTCGATGGCGATGATCGGAATGCCCTTGGCCTGCAACTGCAGGTAGCTGTCGTCGCCGGCCGGCAGGCAACTGGCGACGATCAGTGCATCGCAGCGCCGGGCGCGGAACAACTGCAGGAGTTGCCGTTCGCTGTCAGGTGCGTCGTCGGAACTGGCGATCAGCAACTGATAGCCCCGTTCCCGCGCCCCCTGCTCCAGCAGCTTGGCGATGCGTGCGTAACTGGGGTTTTCCAGGTCAGGCAGGATGAAGCCCAGGGTACGGGTGTGGCGGCTGCGCAGCCCGGCGGCCTGGGGATTGGGCGTGAAGCCGTGTTCCTGGACCACCGCCCGCACCCGTTCGACGGTGGCGCTGCTGATACGTTGCTGTTCGGCCTTGCCGTTGATGACATAGCTGGCGGTGGTCACGGACACACCGGCCAGTTGGGCAATATCACTGAGTTTCAACCCGGTTTTCCTTGTTTTTTCGAGTTAGCCCCGACGATAAGGGCCATCCTACCCGATTCAAGCTGACGGTCACCGTCCACGCGCTTACGACAAGTTGCACTTCAAGGATGAGAGATTATCGAGTAACGTGCCAATCTTTCTAGATTAAACGTTTCAGCAAGCGTATTTTCAAGGCTAGCAGGATTTTTGGCCCTTCTGCCGCGATCACGCCAAAAATCATCCTGCAACGCTAAGCTGATTCATTCAAAACAATACCTGGCGCCAACCGGACGCCAAAAAGGAGAAAGCATGCTCGAGCTCACTCTAGAGCAGATATCCATGGCTCAGACGGCTGTGGATAAAGACGCTGCACTGCAACTGCTCGCCGACAAACTGGTGGCCGATGGCTTGGTGGCTGAGGGTTACCTCGCCGGCTTGCAGGCTCGCGAAGCCCAGGGCTCGACCTTTCTTGGCCAAGGTATTGCCATCCCCCACGGCACTCCGCAGACCCGCGACCTGGTGCATTCGACCGGCGTGCGCCTGCTGCAATTCCCTGAGGGCGTGGATTGGGGCGATGGTCAGATCGTCTACCTGGCGATCGGCATTGCGGCCAAGTCCGACGAACACCTGCGCCTGCTGCAACTGCTGACCCGCGCCCTCGGCGAGACTGACCTGGGCCAGGCTCTGCGCCGGGCCGGTTCCGCCGAAGCGTTGCTGAAGCTGCTGCAAGGCGCACCGCAGGAACTGGCCCTGGATGCCCAGATGATCGGCCTCGGTGTGTCGGCTGACGATTTTGAAGAACTGGTATGGCGCGGCGCGCGGCTGCTGCGTCAAGCCGATTGCGTGAGCAATGGCTTTGCCGGGGTGTTGCAGCAAGTCGATGCGCTGCCCCTGGGCGATGGCTTGTGGTGGCTGCACAGCGAACAGACCGTCAAGCGTCCGGGCCTGGCGTTCGTCACCCCGGACAAGCCCATCCGTTACCTGGGCCAACCGTTGAGCGGGCTGTTCTGCCTCGCCAGCCTCGGCGAAGCTCACCAGGCTCTGCTGGAAAGGCTCTGCGCCTTGCTGATCGAAGGCCGCGGTCACGAGCTCGGTCGCGCCACCAGCAGCCGCAAGGTGCTGGAAGTGCTCGGCGGTGAACTGCCCGCCGACTGGCCCAGCGCGCGCATCGGCCTGGCCAATGCCCATGGCCTGCATGCACGCCCGGCGAAGATCCTCGCCCAGTTGGCGAAAAGCTTCGAAGGCGAAATCCGTGTGCGCATCGTCGACGGCCAGGACAGCGCCGTGTCGGCCAAGAGCCTGAGCAAGCTGTTGAGCCTGGGTGCCCGTCGCGGCCAGGTCCTGGAGTTCATCGCCGAGCCGAGCATTGCCACCGATGCGTTGCCGGCACTGCTGGCCGCCATCGAAGAAGGCCTGGGCGAAGAGGTCGAACCGCTACCGCCACCGAGTGCGCCACGGGAAACCGTGATGGCCGAGGTCGCGACCGTCATGCTGGCGCCCGAATCCGGCAGCCTGATCCAGGCCGTCGCCGCCGCCCCGGGCATCGCCATCGGCCCGGCCCACATCCAGGTATTGCAGGCCATCGACTATCCGCTGCGCGGTGAATCGGCGGCTATCGAGCGTGAGCGCCTGCAGAACGCCTTGAACCAGGTACGCCAAGACATCCAAGGCCTGATCGAACGCGCCAAGGCCAAGGCTATCCGCGAGATCTTCATCACCCACCAGGAAATGCTCGACGACCCGGAGCTGACCGACGAAGTCGACACCCGCTTGAAGCTGGGCGAGAGTGCGCAAGCGGCCTGGATGGGGGTGGTTGAAGCCGCCGCGAAAGAACAGGAAGCCTTGCAGGACGCCCTGCTGGCCGAACGTGCCGCCGATCTGCGAGACGTCGGCCGTCGCGTGCTGGCGCAACTGTGCGGTGTCGAAACCCCGAACGAACCCGATCAACCCTACATCCTGGTGATGGACGAAGTCGGCCCGTCCGACGTGGCCCGCCTGGACCCGACCCGGGTGGCGGGGATTCTCACCGCCCGTGGCGGCGCCACTGCCCACAGCGCCATCGTCGCCCGGGCCTTGGGCATTCCGGCGCTGGTGGGCGCCGGTGCGGCGGTGTTGCTGCTGGCGCCGGGCACGTCCTTGCTGCTGGATGGCCAGCGCGGTCGCCTGCACGTGGACCCTGACGCCGCCACGTTGCAGCGTGCCAAGGAAGAACGCGATACCCGCGAACAGCGTCTCAAGGTCGCCGCCGAGCAGCGTCACGAACCGGCGCTGACCCGTGACGGTCATGCCGTGGAAGTGTTTGCCAACATTGGCGAAAGCGCCGGTGTCGCCGGTGCGGTGGAGCAGGGCGCCGAAGGCATCGGCCTGTTGCGCACCGAACTGATTTTCATGGCCCACAGCCAGGCGCCGGACGAAGCGACCCAGGAAGCCGAATACCGCAAGGTGCTCGACGGCCTGGCCGGTCGACCGCTGGTGGTGCGCACCCTCGATGTCGGCGGCGACAAGCCGCTGCCGTACTGGCCGATCGCGAAAGAAGAAAACCCGTTCCTCGGCGTGCGTGGCATTCGCCTGACCTTGCAGCGCCCGCAGGTCATGGAAGCGCAACTGCGTGCACTGTTGCGTTCGGCGGACAACCGTCCGTTGCGGATCATGTTCCCGATGGTGGGCAGTGTCGATGAGTGGCGCCAGGCCCGGGCCATGACCGAGCGCCTGCGCCAGGAAATCCCTGTGGCGGACCTGCAACTGGGGATCATGATCGAAGTGCCGTCCGCTGCGTTGCTCGCGCCCGTGCTGGCCAAGGAAGTCGACTTCTTCAGCGTCGGCACCAACGACCTGACGCAATACACCCTGGCCATCGACCGGGGTCACCCGACCCTTTCGGCCCAGGCCGATGGCTTGCACCCGGCGGTGCTGCAACTGATCGACATCACCGTGCGCGCTGCCCATGCCCATGGCAAATGGGTTGGTGTGTGTGGTGAATTGGCGGCCGACCCACTGGCGGTGCCGGTGCTGGTGGGCCTGGGCGTGGACGAACTGAGTGTCTCGGCCCGCAGCATCGCCGAGGTCAAGGCGCGGGTTCGCGAACTGAGCCTGGCGCAAGTACAAACCCTGGCCCAAGAGGCCTTGGCCGTGGGCAGCGCCGATGACGTGCGCGCATTAGTGGAGGCGCTGTAATGGCGAAGATTCTTACCCTGACCCTCAACCCGGCGCTCGACCTCACGGTGGAGTTGACGCGCCTGGAGCCGGGCCAGGTCAACCGCAGCGACGGCATGCACGCCCACGCCGCCGGCAAGGGCGTGAACGTGGCTCAGGTGTTGGCCGATCTCGGCCATACGCTGACGGTCAGTGGTTTTCTGGGCGAAGACAATGCCCAGGTGTTCGAGACGCTGTTTGCCCAGCGTGGATTTGTCGATGCTTTTATCCGTGTTCCCGGCGAAACTCGCAGCAATATCAAACTGGCTGAGCAGGACGGACGCATCACTGACCTCAACGGCCCGGGCCCGGTGGTTGATGAAGCCGCACAGCAGGCTTTGCTGGCGCGTCTTGAGCAAATCACCCCCGGTCACGACGTGGTTGTGGTGGCGGGCAGCTTGCCCCGGGGAGTCAGCCCGCAGTGGTTGCAGGCCTTGATCACGCGCTTGAAAACACGCGGTCTGAACGTGGCCCTCGACACCAGTGGCGAAGCCTTGCGCGTCGCCCTGGCGGCGGGGCCGTGGCTGATCAAGCCGAACACCGAGGAGCTGGCCGACGCGCTGGGTTGCGAGGTGGTGAGCGAAGCGGCCCAGGCGCAAGCTGCGCAGCACCTGCATGCCCAGGGTGTCGAACATGTGGTGATTTCCCACGGCGCCGATGGCGTGAATTGGTTCAGCGTCGGTGCGGCGCTGCATGCTTCGCCACCCAAGGTCAGCGTCGCCAGCACCGTGGGTGCCGGGGATTCGCTGCTGGCGGGCATGCTGCACGGCCTGCTCAGCGCCGACACCCCGGAACAGACGCTGCGCACTGCTACGGCCATCGCTGCCATGGCGGTCACGCAGATCGGTTTTGGCATCCACGACACCGCGTTGCTGGCGTCGCTTGAACAGGGCGTGCGCGTGCGCCCCCTGACAGAACAATAAGAGGGTTAGCAAGAATGAAACTAGCCATTGTGACGGCCTGCCCCAACGGCATGGTCACCAGTGTGTTGTGCGCCCGCCTGCTGGACGCCGCTGCGCAGCGCCAGGGTTGGAGCACCAGCGTCGAGGTCCATGACGCGGCCCATCCGGAACGCCAGTTGTCGGCGGCGACCCTCGAAGCAGCCGAGTGGGTCTTGCTGGTTGCCAGCGGCCCGGTGGACATGTCGCGGTTCGTCGGCAAACGCCTGTTCCGCAGCACCCCGGCCCTGGCCCTGCAAGACGTCGATTCGGTGCTGCGGCGTGGCGCCGAAGAGGCCGAGGTTTTTCTCGCCTCGGATGTCGTGGAGCAGGCCCCCGCGGTGTCGACCGACCGTGCGCCGCGCCTGGTTGCCATCACCGCATGCCCAACGGGCGTTGCCCACACCTTCATGGCCGCCGAAGCCTTGCAGCAGGCGGCGACGAAGCTCGGCTACGACCTGCAAGTGGAAACCCAGGGCTCGGTCGGTGCACGCAATCCGTTGAGCGCCGAGGCCATCGCCGAGGCAGACGTGGTGTTGCTGGCGACTGACATCGAAGTCGCCACCGAGCGTTTTGCCGGCAAGAAGATCTACCGCTGCAGCACGGGCATCGCCTTGAAACAGGCCGAAGCGACACTGAACAAAGCACTGGTCGAAGGTCGCCAGGAAAGCGCGTCGAGCGGTGCCAGCGCTCCGGCCAAGTCGGAGAAGACCGGCGTCTACAAGCACCTGCTGACGGGCGTGTCGTTCATGCTGCCGATGGTGGTGGCCGGTGGTTTGATGATCGCCTTGTCGTTCGTGTTCGGCATCGAGGCCTTCAAGGAACCTGGAACCCTGGCGGCCGCGCTGATGCAGATCGGTGGCGACACCGCGTTCAAATTGATGGTGCCGCTGCTGGCCGGCTACATCGCCTATTCCATCGCCGACCGTCCGGGCCTGGCGCCGGGGATGATCGGCGGGATGCTGGCGAGCACCCTGGGCGCCGGCTTCATTGGCGGGATCATCGCCGGTTTCCTGGCCGGTTACGCGGCCAAGGCGATCAACCGCTACGCGCGTCTGCCCCAGAGCCTGGAAGCGCTCAAGCCGATCCTGATCATCCCGCTACTGGCGAGCCTGTTCACCGGCCTGGTAATGATCTACATCGTCGGCAAACCGGTGGCGGGCATGCTCGAAGCCTTGACCCACTTCCTCGACAGCATGGGCACCACCAACGCGATCCTGCTGGGCGTGCTGCTGGGAGCGATGATGTGCGTCGACCTCGGTGGGCCGATCAACAAGGCCGCCTACGCGTTTTCGGTGGGGCTGCTGGCTTCCCAGAGTTATGCACCGATGGCCGCGACCATGGCCGCCGGTATGGTGCCGCCGATTGGCCTGGGCATCGCCACCTTCATCGCCCGGCGCAAATTCGCCCAGACCGAGCGCGAGGCCGGTAAAGCGGCACTGGTGCTGGGACTGTGCTTCATCTCCGAAGGCGCGATTCCGTTCGCGGCCAAGGATCCGTTGCGGGTGATCCCGGCGAGCATCGCCGGCGGCGCGCTGACCGGTGCGCTGTCGATGTACTTCGGCTGCAAGCTCATGGCCCCCCACGGCGGCCTGTTCGTGATGCTGATCCCCAACGCCATCAACCACGCGCTGTTGTACTTGCTGGCGATCGTGGCGGGGAGCCTGCTGACGGGGGTGGCGTATGCGCTGCTCAAGCGGCCTGAGGTGGTGGAGATGGCGTTGGAGCCGGCGAAGGCCTGAGACTTCTTTGAAGCCATGAAATCCCCCAGTGGGTGCCTAATGCTGTTCACTTGAGAAAATGGTGGACCTGTGGCGAGGGAGCTTGCTCCCGCTCGGCTGCGAAGCAGTCGTAAACCGGCGGGTGCGGTGTGTCTGATGCTGCGCGTTTGGCAGGTTTAGGGGCCGCTTCGCAGCCCAGCGGGAGCAAGCTCCCTCGCCACAGGTTTGTCGATGGCCTTAAGTGAACAGCATTACCTGTGGGAGCGGGGGGGGGGGCACAAGATCCCTGTCACACCCACTTCACACAGCCATGCTTAAGTTTTCCCATTTCAAGGGAGAACACCATGAGCGAATTCGACCTGGGCCGTCGTCGTGTGATGCAAGCCGTGGGGGCGGGGTTGTTGTTGCCGGGGCTGGCGCCGGCGGTGATGGCTTCGGTCAAGGATCGGCCGGTGCTCACCGACGGTGTGCAATCCGGCGACTTGCAGGGCGATCGGGCGATGATCTGGAGCCGCAGCGACCGTCCGGCGCGGATGGTGGTGGAATGGGACACCCGCAGCCAGTTCAGCAATCCCCGCCGCTTCGTCTCGCCCCTGGCCGACGCTCGCAGCGATTTCACTGCCCGGGTCGAACTCACCGGGCTGCCCCGCGACCAGGCGATTTTCTACCGGGTGCATTTCGAAGACGCCCAAAGCGGGGTTGCCAGCGAACCTTGGCTGGGTCACCTGCGCAGCGTGCCACAGTTCAAGCGCAACATTCGTTTTGTCTGGAGCGGCGACACCGTCGGCCAGGGCTTCGGCATCAACCCGGACATCGGCGGCATGCGCATCTACGAAGCGATGCGCCTGCGCCTGCCGGATTTCTTTATCCACAGTGGCGACACCATCTACGCCGACGGCCCGGTGCCGGCGCAAATCACCGTCGAGGGTGGGCGCATCTGGCGCAACCTCACCACGGACGCCAAGAGCAAGGTCGCCGAGACCCTGGATGAGTATCGCGGCAACTATCGCTACAACCTGATGGATGAAAACGTACGCCGCTTCAATGCCGAAGTACCACAGATCTGGCAGTGGGACGACCATGAGGTGGTCAACAACTGGTCGCCGGGCAAGCAACTGGACGAGCGCTACCAGACCAAGGATATCCACAGCCTCGTGGGACGTGCGCGACAGGCCTGGCTGGAATACGCACCGATGCGCCTGCAAAAGGCCGACGGCGGCGGGCGGATCTACCGCAAGCTCGGTTATGGGCCGCTGCTGGATGTGTTCGTGCTGGACATGCGCAGTTACCGCGAAGCCAACGACGCCAATCTCGGCGCGGCCAAGCCGTTCCTGGGGCGTGAGCAATTGAATTGGCTCAAGCGCGAATTGAAGCAATCCCGTGCCCAGTGGAAAGTCATCGCCGCCGACATGCCCATCGGCCTGGGGGTGCCGGATGGCGAGGTCAGCCCCGGGGTGCCGCGTTGGGAAGCGGTCGCCAACGGTGACCCGGGCGCGGCCCAGGGGCGGGAAGTGGAGATCGCCGAATTGCTGGGTTATCTGCGCAAGCATCAGGTGCGCAACTATGTCTGGCTCACCGCCGACGTCCACTATTGCGCCGCTCATCACTACCACCCCGAACATGCCGCGTTCCAGGATTTCGAACCATTCTGGGAGTTCGTCGCCGGGCCATTGAACGCCGGCAGCTTCGGGCCCAATGCCCTGGACAAGACTTTCGGCCCGGAAGTGGTGTTCCAGAAAGCCCCGCCGGCCCAGAACACCTCGCCGTTTGCCGGGTATCAGTTCTTTGGCGAGGTGAACATCGATGGACCGAGCGGGGAGATGAGTGTGGTGTTGCGGGATCTGGAAGGGGGGGCGGTGTTCGAGAAGAAGTTGCAGCCGGTTTGAATCTAAAGCCCGCCACAAAACCCATGTGGGAGCGAGCTTGCTCCCACAGGGTTGATGTTGCGGTCAGGATCAGTAGACATCCCGCCGATACCGCCCCTGCTCGATCAGGCGCTCCACTTCCTCGCGCCCCAGCACGTTGTTGAGCACGTGATCCACCCCGGATGCCATGCCCTGCAAGCTGCCGCAAACATAGATCGCCGCGCCGTCGGCCACCCATTGCTTGAGCAGCGCGGCCGATTCCAGCAGACGGTCCTGGACGTAGATTTTCTGCTTCTGATCCCGGGAGAAGGCCAGGTCCAGGCGTTCCAGGTCGCCGGAGGTCACCCATTCCTGCAAGTCATCGCGGCAGTGGAAGTCGTGTTCGCGGTTGCGCTCGCCAAACAGCAGCCAGTTGCGCTGCATGCCCTCGGTGACGCGCGCCTTGAGCAGGCTGCGCAGGCCGGCCAGGCCGGTGCCGTTGCCCAGCAGGATCATCGGCACACCCTGGGCCGGCAGGTGGAAGCTGCTGTTGCGGCGCAGCCGCAGGCTGACGGCGCTGCCCAGTGGTGCGTGTTCGGTCAGCCAGCCGGAACCGACGCCCAGGCTGCCGTCGGCGTGACGTTCCTGACGCACGATCAGTTCCAGTACACCGTCGGCCGGTATCGAGGCGATGGAATACTCGCGTATCGCCAGCGGTGCCAGGGCATCCACCAGTGCCTGGGCATGCAGGCCGACCAAGTGGGCGCGGTTTTCCGGGAGTTGGCGGGTCGCCAGGGCCTGGTCGAGGCTCTGGGACAGGCCATCGATTTGCACGCGCGCGTGGCCGGAGAGGCCGAGCCCGTCGAGGAAGTGCTCGATGGCCGACAGGTCATTGCGCGGCAGGATTTCCACCAGGTCACCGGCCAGCCAACTGCTTGGGCCGGGTGCGGTGAAGCCCAGCAGGTATACCCCCGAGCCGCTGCTGTCGGGGTTGAGCAGGGTGCGCTGGCTGAGCGTCCAGTTTTCGAAGCTTGGCGCCTGCCAAGTGTCCAACGGGGCTTGGCCGGTCAGCTCCGCCAATTGTTGTTGCCAGTGACGCAGGGCGTAAGGGTCGCCGCTGTCGACTTCCACCGGCGCGAACAGTGTCTTGCCGCCGTGTTCCGCCAGCCAGGCATGCAGGCGCCGGGCGAAACCGCAGAAGTGTTCATATTGCCGGTCACCCAGGCCCAGCACCGAATACTGCAGGCGCTCCAGGCTCAAGGCCTGGCCCAGCACCTTGCGTTCGAAGCCGCGGGCACTGTCCGGCCCTTCGCCGTCGCCAAAGGTGCTGACGACAAACAGCGCGTGGGTGGCGTCGTTCAGGTCCTGCTCACGCACACCGGCCAATGGCTGGACCTTCACCGGCAAGCCGGCGGCCTGGAGTTGGCCGGCGGTCTGCCAGGCCAGTCGCTCGGCGAAACCGCTTTGGCTGGCGAAGCCGATCAGCCAGGCCGGCGCATCGGTCGGGTTGGCGATGAGGGCCTGGCGGGCGTTTCTGACGTGGCGTTTCTTGCGGCGGCGGTCCAGGTACAGCAACCAGCCGGTGATGAAGAACAGCGGCATGGCCAGCGCGGCGACGGTCACCAGGATCCGCCCGACCAGGCCGAAGTAGCTGCCGATATGCAGGGCATAGACACTGGTCAGCAACTGCGCCTTGAGGCTTTTGTCGCTGTAGCGGCTATGCCGGCTGATGACGCCGGTGGCCGGGTCGAGGATGAGCTGGTTCAGCGCCCGGTCGTGAGGTGAGTTTTTCAGCAGGTAGAACACGGTCGCCGGCTGCCCGGCCACGGGCGGCATGCGCACGTTGTAGGTGGACAGGCCCGGGCCGGCGGCGCTGTAGATGCTGCTCCACATGGCCCGGTAATCGGCCACGGGCAATGGGCCGCTGGGTGCCGGGCCGCGATTGCGCACCCGTTCCTCTTTCGGTGAATCGGAAAGCAGGCGGGTCACGCCTTTGTTGTACCAGTCGTAGGACCAGGTCAGCCCGGTCAGTGCCGCCAGTAGATAGAACGCCAGGCACCAGGTGCCCGCCACCGAATGCAGGTCCCAATTGAAGCTCCGGCCCTTTTTCCCCCAGTCGAGGGTCAGCCAGGCGCGCCAGCTTTTCCATTGGCGCGGCCAACGCAGGTACAGCCCGGACAGGCAGAAAAACACCAGGATCAGCGTGCAGGCACCAGTGATTTGCCGGCCCACGTCATCCAGGGTCAGGACGCGGTGCAACCTGAGCATCAAGCCGAAGAAGTCCTGGCCCGTCACATCGCCCATGAACTGCCCGTTGTAAGGGTTGAAATAGCGCATGGCGCCACGTTTTTCCCCAGGTGGCGCCGCGAAGATCACCCGCGCGGCGTTGCCGCTGTCGGTCTCGACCCAGAGCATGGCGACGGTCTTGCCGGAGGCAGCCTCGATCTGTTCCACCAGTTCGGCGGGCGGCAGGACGCCGGCCGGTTGTTTCTCGACCATCAGCACTTGCGGGTTCAAGGCCCGCAGGATTTCATCCTGGAACGACACCACCGCCCCGGTAACGCCCATCAACGCCAGGACCAGCCCGGCACTGATGCCGAAAAACCAGTGCAACTGGAACAGGGTTTTCTTCAACACGTCGCTCGCCTTGTTCATTTACTGTTCATCAAGGCGTGCATTATGCCGTGTGTTATCGAGAAGCATTCATAAACACACCCAAAAGTTGCCGAACAGTGATGAGGTGAGCGGCAAAGTCCCACAGGGGGAACTCGGTCTTATCAAGAACAAAAACAAAAAAACGGCGCTTTCCATTTCTGGAAAACGCCGTTTTTTATTACGCGACAGGGCCGGAACGATGAACGTTCAAGCGCCCGAACACATCACACGTAGAACGATTTCAGCGGCGGAAAGCCATTGAATTCCACCGCGCTGTAGCTGGTGGTATAGGCCCCGGTCGACAGCCAATACAGGCGATCCCCAATAGCCAGGTTCAACGGCAAACCATACTTGTAGTTTTCATACATGATGTCGGCGCTGTCGCAGGTAGGGCCGGCGATGACCACTTCTTCCATCTCGCCTTTCTTCTCGGTCCAGATCGGAAACTTGATGGCTTCGTCCATGGTTTCGATCAGGCCGGAGAACTTGCCCACATCCGTGTACACCCAACGCTCGACGGCGGTACGGGACTTGCGCGCCACCAGCACCACTTCGCTGACCAGGATGCCGGCGTTGGCGATCAACGAACGGCCCGGCTCCAGGATGATTTCCGGCAGGTCGTCGCCGAAGTCTTCCTTGAGGAAACGGATGATTTCCTCGGCGTAGGTTTCCAGGCTGTTGGTGCGGGTGATGTAGTTGGCCGGGAAGCCGCCACCCATGTTGATCAGCTTCAGGACGATGCCGTCTTCTTCTTTCAGGCGCTCGAAGATCACTTTGACCTTGGCGATCGCCGCGTCCCAAACGCTGATGTCGCGCTGTTGCGAGCCGACGTGGAACGAAATGCCGTACGGCACCAGGCCCAGGTCGCGGGCCAGGATCAGCAGGTCCATGGCCATGTCGGTCTGGCAGCCGAACTTGCGCGACAACGGCCAGTCAGCGGTGGTCGAGCCTTCGGTGAGGATCCGTACATAGACTTTCGAGCCCGGCGCGGCCTTGGCGATGTTGCGCAGGTCGGCTTCGGAGTCGGTGGCATACAGGCGCACGCCCTTCTCGTAGAAGTAGCGAATGTCGCGGGATTTCTTGATGGTGTTGCCGTAGCTGATCTGGTCCGGGCCAACGCCACGGCTCATGACCTTATCCAGCTCGTAGATCGAGGCGATGTCGAAGTTCGAGCCTTTATCCTTGAGCAGGTCGATGATTTCCACCGCCGGGTTGGCCTTGACGGCGTAATACACCTTGGCGAATTCGAAACCGGCGCGCAGGTCGTCATAGGCCTGGGCGATCATCGCGGTGTCGATCACCACGAACGGGGTTTCCTGCTTGTCGGCGAACGCTTTCATTTTCTGGAAAGTTTCGCGCGCGAAATAATCTTCGACCTGGATCGACATACTTGGGACTCCTACTGGCAAACATCAGGATCAATGGGTGTGAGGGCAAGCAGCCCTCGTGAACGTCCTCCGTATCCCCACTTTGGTTCGCCTACTTCCCAAGGCATGTCGCCGAAAGCAAAAAGGCCACGGGATGCGTGATTCCCTTGGCCTTGCTGTCTCGTCGTCAGTACTTGAGCCGGATGGATCGTTTCCAGCATGGACGTTCGGCGCGAACTTTAGGGCGTGAGGGGCCTGAGATCAACTAAAAATGTCGCGTTTTTGCACACATCCGTCGTGCGGCCCGCGACAGCTCATGATGTAACCGACC
>NZ_FOTH01000004.1:93452-221375 GCF_900114515.1 Pseudomonas sp. NFACC46-3 | reverse complement strand
ATTGCGCAGTGGGCAACCCGGCATGGATGCCGGGTTAGCCGCGCTGGGCCATGGATGGCCCTTCGCGGCGGCCCACGGAGCAATGCCGGAGTGAGGGCACACCGAGCCTAGGCGAGGTGCCGAGTGGTGGGGCAGAAGCGCTTTGGTTACTTTCGCCTGGGCCGGCATTCCGGCTTTTCGAAAGTGACTCGCCGTAAGGGCGAAACCATAAGTAGCCGTTACCACGAAAACGGATATGTACCCAGTCAACAAGAGCAAAGCCAGCTGACAGGCCACCATCGCGAGCAAGCTCGTTCCCACAAGATTTGTGGCCGGTCTGACAGACGAGGCGATTTTTCCGACGAGGTTTTAAGGTTGCTGCTCGGAAGCGGAATCTCTAGCTTGTTTGGGTCGCTGCCAATCCAGCGACCGGGACTGCAAGCCCGTCGACTTCGTTAGGCGCTAGCGCCCGGGCCCACGTCTCGGGCTCCAATTGATGCAGGAGCGCCGTTATGAAAAAACATCATCCTTCTTCGCCATCAGAGAGCACCTTTCCCTACAACGACCCCGATCCAGAAAAGCTCCAAGAGGCCGCAGACCGGGCACTCGATTACCATCTGGGCACCCACCCTGATCCCAAACCCAAAACCTCAACACAAGTCTTCACCGTCATCGATACCATCGACACGGAGTGTCTCCTGGCCAATCTCAGCGAAACCCTGGCCTCGGCCAATGCCATGGTCAGTGACCTGGCGTTAGAGTTGGAGGGCTCGCGGCGGCATGTCGCGTTCGGCGTGGCGCAGATGATCGAGCTGAGTGAACTGTTGGCTAATCGTGCGCTGGATATCGTCGACCCGCGTTCGCCAAGTCGGAGTTGAAGCAGGCACAAACAAAAAAGCCCACCTTTCGGTGGGCTTCATGTTCAGCGTTCAAACATCTATCAGAACAATTTCATCTTCGGCGCTTCTTCTTTCACCGGTTCGTTCTTGCCGGTCTCGGCATTCCAGCCACCGCCCAATGCCTTGTACAGATTGACCTCGCTGGTCAGTTGCGCAAGACGGTCAGTGATCAGCGACTGTTGCGCGCTGAACAACTGGCGTTGGGCGTCGAGGAAGGTCAGGTTGCTGTCGACGCCGATGCGGTAGCGACGCTCGGCCAGGCGGTAGTAGTCCTGGTTGGCGGCGACGAAGTCGGTCTGGGCCTGCAACTGTTCGTTGTAGGTCTGGCGCGCGGCCAGGCCGTCGGAAACTTCCTGGAACGCCGTTTGAATCGACTTCTCGTACTGCGCGACGTTGATGTCTTTCTGGATCTTGGCGTAGTCCAGGCTCGCTCGCAGGCTGCCGGCGTTGAAGATCGGCAGGTTGATTTGCGGCGCGAAAGACCAGGTGCCCGAACCGCCCTTGAACAGGCCGGACAGGTCCGGGCTCAAGGTGCCGGCGTTGGCCGTCAGGCTGATGCTCGGGAAGAACGCGGCCCGCGCGGCGCCGATGCTGGCGTTGGCGGCCAGCAGGTTGCGTTCGGCCTGGAGAATATCCGGACGACGTTGCAGCAGGTCCGACGGCAGCCCGGCCGGCACTTCGCTGAGCAGATCATCGCTCAGCGGTTGCGAGTTCAGGTTGGCCGGCAGGCCAGTGCCGAGCAGCAGGGTCAGGCTGTTTTCGTCCTGTGCGACCTGGCGAGTGTAGCGGGCCAGTTGCACGCGGGCGTTTTCCACGGCGGTGCGCGCCTGGCTCAGGTCCAGGGCCGAGGCCACGCCGACTTCGGCGCTGCGCGAGGTCAGCTTGAAGCTTTGCTCATAGGCCCCGAGGGTGTCCTGGGTCAGCTTGAGCAGTTCCTTGTCGGCTTGCCAGGTCAGGTAGGCATTGGCGACGTTGGCCACCAGACTGATCTGGGTGCTGCGACGGGCTTCTTCGGTGGCGAAGTAGCTTTGCAGCGCTTGCTCGCTCAGGCTGCGAACCCGACCGAACAAGTCCAGTTCATAAGCGCTGATGCCCAAGGTGGCCGAATAGGAGCTGCTGATCGCCGCTTCGCCGGTTTGCGAAGCCCGGGCCGGCAGGCGCTGGCGGCTGCCGGCACCGGTGGCCGAGACCGCCGGGAACAGGTCTGCGCGCTGGATGCGGTATTGCGCGGCATAGGCATCGATGTTCAGCGCCGCGACGCGCAGGTCGCGGTTGTTTTCCAAGGCGACCTGGATCAGCTGTTGCAACGCCGGGTCATGGAAAAACTGTTTCCAGCCTTGCTCGGCGGCGGCCTGGCCGGGTGCATTGGCCGCCTCGTAGGCCGGCCCTTGCGGGTATTGCGCCGTGACCGGTGCTTCGGGCCGCTGATAGTCGGGGATCAGCGAGCAACCGCTGAGCACGACGGCGGCGATGGTCAGGGAGAGTAGCGACTTGCTCATTGGCCAGCCTCTTTGGAAGTTTCAGGAGTGTCGTGCTCGTCGGTATTTTTTCGACGGCCTATCGACGACACGGTCACGAAGAACAATGGCACCCAGAAGATCGCCAGGACGGTGGCGGTCAACATACCGCCGATCACACCGGTACCGATGGCGTGCTGGCTGCCCGAACCTGCACCAGTGGAAATCGCCAGTGGGACCACGCCGAGGACGAACGCCAGGGACGTCATGATGATCGGTCTCAGACGCATCCTACAGGCTTCGATGGCGGCTTCCATCAGCGTGCGGCCCTGCTCGTGAAGTTCCTTGGCGAACTCGACGATCAGGATGGCGTTTTTCGCCGCCAAGCCAATGGTTGTCAACAAGCCCACCTGGAAGTACACGTCGTTGGACAGGCCGCGCAGGCTGGTCGCCATCAGGGCACCGATGATGCCCAGGGGGACCACGAGCATGACCGCGATCGGAATCGACCAACTTTCATACAACGCTGCCAGGCACAAGAACACCATCAGCAGCGACAAGGCGTACAACGCTGGTGCCTGGGAACCCGACAGGCGTTCCTCATAGGACAGGCCCGTCCAGGAAATACCAACACCGGCCGGCAGCTTCTTGGCGATGGTTTCGACTTCGGCCATGGCTTCACCGGTGGAATAACCCGGTGCCGGGGTACCGAGGATCTCCATCGCTTCCACGCCGTTGTAACGCGCCAGTTTCGGCGAGCCGTAGACCCACTCGCCCTTGGCGAACGCAGAGAACGGCACCATGGTCCCGGCGCTGTTGCGCACGTACCACTTCTTCAGGTCCTCGGGGCTCATGCGCGAGTTCGGCTGGCCCTGGACATACACCCGCTTCACCCGGCCACGGTCGATGAAGTCGTTCACATAGTTACTGCCCAGTGCAATCGACAGGGTGTTGTTGATCTCCGAGAGCGTGATGCCCAGCGCGCTGGCCTTCTCGTCATCGATTTCCAACTGGTATTGCGGTTCGTCGTTCAGGCCGTTCGGACGTACCTGGGCCAATATCTTGCTCTGGGAGGCCATGCCCAGGAACTGGTTGCGGGCTTCCATCAGTTTTTCATGGCCGATACCGGCGCGATCCTGCAGGAATACGTCGAAACCGGTGGCGTTACCCAGTTCCATCACCGCTGGCGGTGCGAAGGCGAACACCATTGCGTCGCGGAAAGTGAAGAAGTGTTGCTGGGCGCGGCCCGCGATCTTGAACACGGTGTTATCAGCGTTACGCTCTTCCCAGGGCTTGAGCATGATGAATGCCAGGCCGGAGCTCTGGCCACGACCGGCGAAGTTGAAGCCGGTCACGGTGAACACCGAGGCTACGCCATCACCTTCGCCGCCATCCTTGCTCGGACGCAGCAGGAACTCACGCATCTTGTCCACTACCACCTGGGTACGTTCGGCGCTGGAACCGGCCGGTGTCTGTACCTGGGCAAACAGCACGCCTTGGTCTTCTTCCGGCAGGAACGCCGTCGGGATGCGGGTGAACAGCCAGACCATGCCTACCACGATGATGATGTAGGCCAGCAGGTACGGGGCCTTGTGCTTGAGCATGTTGCCCACGCCCCGTTCGTAGCTTCTGACGCCTCGGTCGAAGGTACGGTTGAACCAGCCGAAGAAGCCGCGTTTCGGCGTGCCGTGCTCACCTTTGGGGATTGGCTTGAGCATGGTGGCGCACAGGGCCGGGGTGAAAATCAGTGCCACCAGTACCGACAGGGCCATGGCCGAGACGATGGTGATGGAGAACTGCTTGTAGATCACACCGGTGGAGCCGCCGAAGAACGCCATCGGCAGCAGTACCGCCGAGAGTACCAGGGCGATACCCACCAGGGCGCCCTGGATCTGCCCCATGGATTTCTTGGTGGCTTCCTTGGGCGACAGGCCTTCTTCGCTCATCACCCGTTCGACGTTTTCCACCACGACGATGGCGTCGTCCACCAGCAAGCCGATGGCCAGCACCATGCCGAACATGGTCAGGGTGTTGATGCTGAAACCGAACGCCGCGAGGATCCCGAAGGTACCGAGCAGTACCACCGGCACGGTCATCGTGGTGATGATGGTGGCGCGGAAGTTCTGCAGGAACAGGAACATTACCAGGAACACCAAGACGATCGCCTCGACCAGGGTTTCAACCACACCCTTGATCGATTCGCTCACCACTGGTGTGGTGTCGTAGGGGAACACCACTTCCAGGCCTTGCGGGAAGAACGGCTTGAGGTCGTCGACGGTCTTGCGCAGGGCCTTGGCCGTGTCGAGGGCGTTGGCGCCAGTCGCCAGCCGCACTGCCAGGCCGGAAGCCGGGGCGCCATTGAACTGGGCGTTGATGCTGTAGTTCTCACCGCCCAAGGCAACATCGGCCACGTCGCCGACACGCACTTGCGAGCCGTCCGGGTTGACCTTGAGCAGGATTGCCTTGAACTGCTCGGCGGTCTGCAAGCGGGTCTTGCCGATAATAGTGGCGTTCAGTTGCTGGCCGGGCATGGCCGGCAGGCCGCCGAGCTGGCCGGAGGCGATCTGGACGTTCTGCGCGGTAATCGCCGTGCTCACATCCACCGGGGTCAGGTTGAAATTGTTCAGCTTGGCCGGGTCGAGCCAGATCCGCATCGCGTATTGGGCGCCGAAGACCTGGAAGTCACCGACACCAGCGGTACGCGAGATCGGGTCCTGCATGTTGGACACGATGTAGTTGGACAGGTCTTCCCGGGTCATGCTGCCGTCGCGCGACACCACGCCGATGACCATCAGGAAGTTTCTCACTGACTTGGTCACGCGGATGCCCTGTTGCTGCACTTCTTGCGGCAGCAGCGGGGTGGCCAGGTTCAGCTTGTTCTGGACCTGGACCTGCGCGGTATCGGAGTTGGTGCCTTGCTCGAAAGTGGCAGTGATGGTCATGCTGCCGTCGGAGTTACTTTCCGACGATACATAACGCAGGTTGTCGATGCCGTTGAGCTGCTGCTCGATCACCTGCACCACGGTGTCCTGCACGGTTTGCGCGGATGCGCCCGGGTAGGTCACCTGGATCGCAATGGCCGGCGGCGCAATGCTCGGGTACTGGTTGATCGGCAACTTGAGGATCGATAGAGCCCCGACCAGCATGATCACCAGGGCAATCACCCAGGCGAAAATCGGACGGTCGATAAAGAATTTCGACATGGTTTACTCCCCTTTGCCGCCGGCGGCTTTATCAGCTGCCTGTGCGGGGGCCGGGTTCTTGGTATCGATGTTAGTGGCTTCGGTGGCTTTGACTTCCACGCCAGGGCGTACGAACTGCAACCCTTCGGTGATCACGCGATCGCCGGCCTTGAGCCCGTCTTCGATCAGCCATTGGCTGCCGACGGTACGGCTGGCCTTGAGTTGACGCAGTTCGACCTTGTTGTCAGCGCCAACGACCAAAGCGGTCGGCGTACCCTTGAGGTCACGGGTCACGCCTTGCTGTGGCGCCAGGATGGCTGCGCTGTTCACACCGGCCTGCAATTGGGCGTGGACGAACATGCCCGGCAGCAGGGTGTGGTCCGGGTTGGGAAACACGGCGCGCAAGGTCACCGAACCGGTGGTCTGGTCAACCGACACTTCGGAAAATTCCAGCTTGCCCTCGTGTGGGTACAGGCTGCCATCTTCCAGGGTCAGCTTGACCATGGCGGCGTTATCGCCGGCCTTTTGCAGACGGCCGCTTTCCAGCTCTCGGCGCAGTTGCAGCAACTCGACCGAACTCTGCGTCACGTCGACGTAGATCGGGTCCAGTTGCTGGATGGTTGCCAGGGCGTCGGTCTGACCATTGCTCACCAGCGCGCCTTCGGTGACCGAGGAACGGCCGATGCGGCCAGAGATGGGCGCGTAGACTTTGGTGTAGCGCACATTGATCTGGGCAGTTTGCAGATTGGCTTCCGACTCCAGGCGGTTGGCCACGGCGGTGTCGTATTCCTGCCGGCTGACGGCCTGCTCGTCCACCAGTTGCTTGTAGCGATCGGCGATCGACTTGGTGGACCGCAGGTTGGCCTCGGCGCTTTTCAGGGTCGCTTCGTACACGGCCGGATCGATCTGGTAGAGCTGCTGGCCGGCCTTGACGTCAGCACCTTCCTTGAACAGGCGCTTGAGAATGATGCCGTTGACCTGTGGCCGTACTTCCGCGACGCGGAACGCGCTGGTGCGCCCTGGAAGCTCCGACGTCAGGGTGAAGGGCTGGGTCTTGAGGGTTACGACGCCGACCTGAGGAGGCGGAGGAGCAGGTGCAGCCTCTTCCTTTTTGCATCCGCTGAGCAGCGATGCCAGGGCGATGGCAGTAACCAGGGCAGTAACAGCTGGCTTGAATTGCATGGAAATCCTCGGGTCCAGGCGCGCAACTGGCGCACTCGAAAGGTGGAAGGTGGAAAAAGAGCAAGATAAGCAATTAGTAGGATGCTAAGAAATATACTTACGTACATGGTTGTTTGTAAACAGCCAAATTGCGTACCATCCGTATTTACAAAAGCCTGACAAAGGCATTCGGAGGTCGGGGACGCGTTTCGAGAAACGCCGCCTCACGTCTAGCTGATCCTTACGCATTGTTGATGCATCCTGATTGAGGTGTTTACTGCCATGGTCCGTCGTACCAAAGAGGAAGCCCTGGAGACTCGCAGCCAGATTCTCGAAGCGGCCGAAAAAGCCTTCTTCGAGCGGGGCGTGGCTCGCACGACGCTGGCCGATATCGCAACCCTGGCCGGTGTGACGCGTGGCGCCATCTATTGGCATTTCAGCAACAAGGCGGACCTGCTCCAGGCCATGCTCGATACCTTGCATGAGCCGCTCGATGACCTGGCCCGCGCCAGTGAGAATGAAGAGGAACTTGACCCGCTGGGCTGTACTCGCAAGCTGTTGGTGCAATTGTTTCAGCAAGTTGCCCTGGACCCGAAGACCCGACGCATTAATGAAATTCTGTTCCATAAGTGCGAATTCACCGATGAAATGTGCGATTTACGCCAGCAGCGGCGCCAGGTCAGTCTCGACTGCAACGTGCGTATCGTGCTGTCGTTGAGCAATGCGATGAAGCGCGGTCAGTTGCCGGATGACCTGGATCCCGAAAGGGCGGCGATTGCCATCCACGGCTACATCGACGGCATCCTCTACCAATGGCTACTGGCGCCCGACAGTTTCGCGCTGGCCGCTGAGGCTGAGCGCTGGGTAGACATCGGGCTGGATATGCTGCGCCTGAGCCCCAGCCTGCGCAAATGAAACAAAATGAGTAGTTTTGTCAGTTTATGTCAATACCTGAGATCCAAAGGTGCTTTTATAAACCGACACAACCGTGGTTGATAGGCAATCGGTGGCAAATTTTGTAGGTGATTTGTTTCGTACTTGTGAAAGACCATAAAAAGTCCATTCGAAAGGACCGCTGGATACCCCGCCAGACGAACCTGCCGGGGCCGCATCTTCAAGTCAGCGTGATCTCCACGGTGAAACCGTAGGGTTCTTCATTTGCCGAGTGAGTGATTCGGGTCGAGCACTTGATGGGTGTCGCGCCGACAGAGATCACCCTGTTTGTCCGGACAGGCGTCAATGTCGATGAAATCACACCGAATGTCGTATTGACGCGCAAGCCGAAGTTGAAGAGGAAGGCAGCGTCGTCGTCGCCAAACATCATGAAGTTCTTGTACATGTCCTTGCTGCGGCTGCCCAGTTGTCTGGAATATATGAAGTCGAGCTTGAAGGCCAGGATGTCCCAAGGACGAATGCTCAAGAAATCTCGTTCATCGTCGTCCAGGTTGATATCGTTTTCACCCACGGGAAACGCCCGCTCGGTATGGTTGATGACTTTTACAATGAGGCGAGTGCGGTTTGGGCGAATGCGCTCCTGCTGCCAGGCTTGAACCTGTTGGTTGGCACCGTCGTTCAGCCTTGCTTGTTTCATCAGGGCGTCGAGGATCTCCGAGTGTTCTTGCGTGTTCAGCGACTCAATGTACTTGTACAGAACATCCAGCGGTGCGTAGTTGAACTGCGCGAGTGTTTTTTCGTAAAACCCATTGTTGTCCTGGTGGCTGTACCCAAGGGTCTTCGTCATGCTTGAATTCCTTTTCAAATGAGGCGTATTAAAGTTTGATCGACGGCGCTGTTTGGCATTGTCGTCAGACTTAATATGAACATTGTCCTGGGCTTTAGGAAGTTTAGATAGTTGACCGAATATTTAAATGCATAAAAAAGCCCTGCTCTTTCGAGGCAGGGCTCTGTTATTTCAGTTACACGATCAAAGTACGGGGTAATCGATGTATCCCACGGGACCTTTTCCATAAAACGTTTCGGGATGAGGCTCGTTCAGTGGGGCATCGGCTTTCAAGCGTGCCGGCAGGTCCGGGTTGGCAATGAACGGCACTCCGAAGGCAACGGCATCGGCCTTGCCCTCGGCCAGCCAGGCATTGGCGCTGTCCTTGGTGAAGCGTTCATTGGCGATGTACGGGCCGCCGAAAGCTTGCTTGAGTTGCGGGCCGATGCTGTCGTCGCCTTCCTTCTCACGGGAGCAGATAAAGGCGATGCCACGCTTGCCCAGTTCCCGGGCCACGTAGCTGAAGGTTTCCAGGCGGTTCTCGTCACCCATGTCATGGGAATCGGCGCGTGGTGCCAGGTGCACGCCCACCCGGCCGGCGCCCCAGACTTCGATGGCCGCGTCGGTCACTTCCAGCAGCAGGCGGGCACGATTTTCCAGGGAGCCGCCGTATTGGTCGGTGCGCTGGTTGGTGCTGCTCTGCAGGAACTGGTCGAGCAGGTAGCCGTTGGCACCGTGGATTTCCACACCGTCGAAGCCGGCGGCCTTGGCGTTCTCGGCGCCGACGCGGTACGCCTCGACGATGTCGGCGATTTCAGCGGTCTCCAGTGCGCGTGGGGTCGGGTAGTCAGCCAGCGGACGCACCAGGCTCACGTGGCCCTTGGGCTGGATCGCGCTGGGCGCCACCGGGGTTTCGCCGTTCAGGTACGACGGGTGGGAGATCCGGCCCACGTGCCACAGTTGCAGGAAGATCTTGCCGCCGGCGCCGTGGATCGCCTTGGTGACGTTGGACCAGCCGCGCACCTGGTCGTTGGACCAGATGCCCGGGGTGTCCGGGTAGCCCACGCCCATCGGCGTGACCGAGGTCGCTTCGCTGAGGATCAGGCCGGCGGAGGCGCGTTGCACGTAGTACTCGGCCATCAGCGCGTTGGGCACGCGGCCCGCGTCGGCGCGGCAGCGAGTGAGTGGAGCCATGATGATGCGGTTCTTCAGCTCGATGTCGCCGAGTTTGATGGGGTCGAAAATAGTCGCCATGAAATACAAACCTCGAAAGTGGAAGGGGTTAGAAGTCAGTGAGTTGCTGGAGCCAGCTCGGCATTGCCGCCCTGGCGGAAGGTGATGAGGGTGACCAGCAGCGCCAGCACGGCCAGCGCGCCGGCGGCCAAGGGCACGGAGGTCAGGCCCAGGCCGTGGTCGATGACGCTGCCGCCGACCCAGGCGCCCAAGGCGTTGCCGATGTTGAAGGCGCCGATGTTCAACGTGGAAACCAGGTTCGGCGCGGCCTTGCCAAAGGTCACCACGTTGACCTGCAGGGCCGGTACGGCGGCGAAGCAGGCGGTGGCCCAGAGGAACAGGGTGATTTCGCTGGGGATCAGCGCCACGCTGGTCCAGCTCAATACGGTGGACACCACGGCCATGGTGAGGAAGACGCCCATCAGCGTGTTCGCCAGGCTCTTGTCCGCCAGCTTGCCGCCGATGATGTTGCCCAGGGTCAGGCCCAGGCCGATCAGCACCAGGGTCCAGGTCACGCCGCGGGGCGATACGCCGGTCACTTCACCCAACAGCGGGGCGACATAGGTGAACAGGGTAAACACCGAGGCGGAGAACAGCGCCGTCATGCTCAGGGACAGCCATAGGCCTGCGCCCTTGAGCGCGACCAGTTCCGAGCGCATGTCGAGTTTTTCTTCATCGCGCTTGGCCGGCAGAAAGCGGATCAGGCCGATCAGCGCAATTACGCCAATGACAGTCACTGCCCAGAAGGTCGAACGCCAGCCGGCTTCCTGGCCCAATGCGGTGCCCAGTGGTACGCCGAGCACGTTGGCCAGGGTCAGGCCGGTGAACATCAGGGCCACGGCCGAAGCACGCTTGTTGGGTGCCACCAGACCGGCGGCCACCACCGAACCGATACCGAAGAACGCGCCGTGGCACAGGGCCGTGACGACCCGGGCAAACATCAGCACGTTGTAGTCGCTGGCGATGGCGCAGAGCAAGTTGCCGATGATGAAAATTCCCATCAACACCACCAGGGCGGCCTTGCGCGGCAACCGGGCGGTGGCCAGGGCCATGAACGGCGCACCGATGGCCACGCCCAGGGCGTAGCCGGTCACCAGCCAGCCGGCGCCAGGAATCGACACGCTCAGGTCGGCCGCCACATCGGGCAACAGGCCCATGATGACGAACTCGGTGGTGCCGATGGCGAAGGCGCTCAGGGCCAGGATCAGGAGTGAGAGGGGCATGATGGGTCCTTGTCGGGTCAGAGCTCTTGGCTCATTTGCTTGAGGAACTGCTGGATCACTTCCTCGTTGCGCTTGAAGAAGTGCCATTGGCCGACCTTCTGGCTGGTGATCAGCCCCGCCCGTTGCAACACCGCCAAGTGCGCAGACACCGTGGATTGCGACAGGCCGCAACGCTGGTCGATCTGTCCGGCGCAAATGCCGAATTCGTGGTTGTGCAACTGCTCGGGGAACTGGACCTTGGGGTCTTTGAGCCAGTTGAGGATGTCTCGCCGTACTGGGTGCGCCAGGGCTTTTATTATTTCGTCGAGGTCAAGGGGCATGGTGGCAGCTCGTGATGAGTAAAACGCTATATCGCGATGGAGCGAACCTTAAATCGTTATTTCGCGATATACAAATATGGATTTGATCTGGAAACCGAACAAATCGCTATATCGGGTTATAACGATATGGACTCGGCGGTGCTAAGCTGCGGGCCATGAACTATCTCGCGCACCTGCACCTCGGCGGCCCTGGCCGGGAACAACTGCTCGGCAGCCTCTACGGCGACTTCGTCAAAGGCCCGCTGCAAGGGCTCTACGACCCACGGATCGAAGCGGCGATTGCCCTGCATCGGCGCATCGACATGTACACCGACCGCCATCCCCTGGTGGACATCGCCCTGTCGCGCTTTTCCACGGTGCGACGGCGCTATGCCGGGATCGTGCTGGACGTGTTTTTCGACCACTGCCTGGCCCGGGACTGGGCGTTGTACGGCGAAGGGCCGCTGGTGGATTTCACTGCCCGGGTGTACCAGGTACTCGGCACCGAACCGCAGCTGCCGGGGCGCCTGGCACAGATCGCGCCGTACATGGCGGCGGATGACTGGCTGGGGTCTTATCGGGAATTCGAAGTGTTGGGGCAGGTGCTGCGCGGTATTTCCCGACGCTTGTCGCGGCCGGAGGAACTGGCCGGGGCGATGAAGGAGTTGATGGAGCTCTATGAGCCGCTGAGCGAAGATTTCCGGCTGTTCTATCCGCAGTTGCAGGATTTTGCGCTGAATCAAACCACGCCGCAGGTCTAATTGTGGGAGCGAGCTTGCTCGCTCCCACAGGGGGCTGCGCAGAGATCCGGATCAGGCCGCAATCGCAGCAGGTCGCATCGGCGCTTGCTGTTTCTCTGGAAGCGCCCCGAACAGCGCCTTGTGCACCGCCTGCTGCGCCTGGAATGCCAGTGCCGCGCGTTCCTGGCCGTGGCAGGCAATCGGTTCCAGCAGATGGATTTCCACCTCACCCCTATCGTTGGCAAACAAACGCATCAAGTGCGACAGCAGATCATCATCGCCAATGAACGGCGCCAGCGAATCCGGTTCACCGTCGCGCAGGTAACGAATCGCCACCGGCTGCAACGCCACATCGGCGTCAATGGCGGCGGACAGCAAGCGCCCGTGGAACGTGCGCAAGGAGCGGCCATCGGTGGTGGTGCCTTCCGGGAACATCAACAGCGGATGGGCCTGTTCCAGATGGCGGCTCATTTGCTTGCGGATCAACTGGCTGTCACCCGAACCGCGTCGGATAAACAGGCTGCCGGCCTTGGCTGCCAGCCATCCGGCCACCGGCCAGGTGCGCACTTCGGCCTTGGACAGGAACGACAGCGGCGTGAGCATGCCCAGCAACGGGATGTCGGTCCAGGACACGTGGTTGCTGACCCACAGCATCGGCTGTTGCGGCAGTTGACCGTGGACGGTGACTGAAAAGGGCAGGGCGCGGCTCAGCCGTGCCATGAAGAACCGCGACCAGCGCTGGCGACGGACCATCGAGTTGGCGATTCCTGCACGTTCGAACAGGCCGAACACGCTGGCCATGCTCAGGCCCAGCGCCACCACCAGCAATACTCGCGCGATTCGCGCGTACACCCGCAGCCGGCTCATCAGACCGCTGCCTTGAAGTGGCGAGCGTAGCGCGGGCAGAGCTCGTCGCGCTTGAGCAGGATGAACACGTCGGCCACCTGGAAATCCTCGTCCCAGCACGGTTCGCCGCAAATCTTCGCGCCCAGGCGCATATAGGCCTTGAGCAGTGGCGGCATCTCGGCGATGACGTTGGAGGGCACGTCCAGGGTCGGCAGCGGTTTTTTCGGCACGGCTTGCAGGTGTTCGGTGCACAGATAGCGTTCGCGCAGGCGCTGCATGATCGCCTGGGCCTGGATACCGCCGTCCTGCATCGGAATGCTCGCGCAGCCCATCAGGTAGCTGTAGCCGCCTTCGTTCAGGACTTCGGCCAGTTCGCCCCAGAGCACCGCGATGGTGCCACCGTTGCGGTAGGCCGGGTCGACGCAGGTACGGCCGATTTCCAGGATCGGACCCTTGAGATGGACCAGGCCGTGGAGGCTGAATTCTTCTTCGCTGTAGAACCGACCCAGGCTGCTGGCGGCCTGGTGGTCGAGCAGGCGCGTGGTGGCCACGAGGCGGCCGGTGTTCAGGTCGCGTACGCCGATGTGGGCGCAGTGAACATCATAGTCATCCATGTCCAGACCCATTTCCGCGCCCTTGAGCTTGGCGTTGAATTCGCCGCTGAAGACGTTGAAACGCAGGGCCTGTGCTTCTTGCAAGGCTTGGGCGCCGATCAGGCGTTCGGCTTGCAGGCGGCGTTCATTGCCGGTGTCGCTGATGCGGGCGATCTGGGTCATAGCGAATCTCCGTGCGGGCTGTTCAGTTGCAGCCAATCGACTTTCTTTATGCAGCCATGTTGTGCAAAGTCAGGCTATGTAGCCCCGGTGTCATCGCCATGAAGCTTTGGTGATGCTTATATGACAGCCCTCGAGGAGCCTCTTATGCCCTGGCAAACCCTGATCGAACGTGGCGAGCGCCTGCCGGCCCATCCGGACCTCGCCGAAGGTTATTCAGCGTTGTTGCAACGCCTGGGACCGGTGACGCCGTTCGAGCTGGCCGTAACCGGGGCGCGGTTGATGGCGACACCGGGGCTGGCGTTCCTGGTGGGGTATCAGGCGGCGCTGCGGGTGCTTTGGCCCAGTGCGCCCCAGAGCCTCGGCGCCTTGTGTGCCACCGAACAGCGCAGCCTGCGCCCGGCGGACATGCACACCCGTCTCGACGACTTGCGCCTGAGTGGACGCAAGGATTTCGTTACCGCCGGCGACGCCGCCGAGTGGCTGTTGATTGCCGCTCGCTGCGAAGCGCCCGGTGAAACGCCACGGCTGAATCTGGCCGTGGCCTATGCGGGCGAGCCCGGCGTAACCCTGGAAAAGCTGCCCGCCATTGCCCTGATGCCGGACATCAGCCATGGCCGCGTGCTGCTCGACGGCGCGCTGTGCGAATTGCTGGCCGGTGATGGCTGGGACGCCTACGTCAAACCGTTCCGTACCCTGGAAGACCTTTATGTGCTCAGTGCGATGACCGCCTGGTTGTATGGCGTCGGGCAGGAATGTGCCTGGCCCCAGGCGTTGCAATTGCGCCTGCTGGCGTTGCTCGCCGGCTGCGCGGAGGTGAGTCGGCATAACCCTTCCAGTGTGGCCGGGCATGTGCTGCTGGGCGGGTTGTTCGCTCAGTTCCAAGGGCTCGATGGCGAACTCGACGCTGCCCTGGCCGCCGGGCCTGCGACGTGGCGCGAGATGTGGACGCGGGATAAAGGCGTGATGGAGATTGCGGCAGGGGCGCGGGCCAAGCGGTTGGCCAAGGCGTTGGGCTAGCCCTCCAAACGACCACCCGCCCGGTGGGAGCACCCAAACTCAAATTGTCATCAAGTCTGCATAGGCTCTGAAGGTTCAACCCTGCGAGCCCAAAGCATGTCCAAAGGCTGGTTCCTGATCCCGCTGCTGCTCACCCTGAGCGCCCACGCCGAAGACTGGCCCGGTGAGCAGTGGTCAACCGGCCCGACCCTCAGCGGCCCGACCATTGAAGCCCTGGAACAATACGCCTTCCCACCCCGGGACGATGCCAGCCGCGAAGGCATCCGCACCGACGCGCTGCTGGTGATCCAGGACGGTCGGCTGGTCTACGAACGCTACGCCGGACCGACCACTGCCAAGACTGCGCACCTGACCTGGTCCATCAGCAAGAGCCTGATGGCGACGGTGTTTGGCGTGGCCTACAGGGAAAAGCGCTTTGCCCTGGATGATCCGGCAGCCAAGTACTACCCGCCACTGAGCCGGCACCCGGGCCTGACCCTGGCCGATCTTTTCCACTGGGCCTCGGGCCTGGATTGGCAGGAAGACTATGAATACGCGCCGCTCAACTCCTCGGTGGTGGCCATGCTGTATACCCGGGGGCGTCGTGACATGGCGGCGTTCACTGCGCAGCATGAAAGCGCCAGCCCGCCGGGGCGGGCGTTCCGTTATTCCAGCGGTGACAGCAACGTGCTGGCGGCGGCCTTGAAAACCATCGTCGGCCCGGCGCGCTACCCCGACTATCCCTGGACGGCCTTGTTCGAGCCCCTGGGCATCCGCCACGCCACCTGGGAAACCGACGCCAGCGGCACGTTCGTCGGTTCGTCCTATGCCTACCTCACGGCGCGGGACCTGGCGCGTGTCGGGTTGCTGATGCAACGGGACGGTCGCTGGGGCGAACGGCAACTGGTCCCCACAGAGTGGGTCGCCTTCAATCGCGAACCTTTCGCCCACTTCCAGGCCGGCCAGGACGAAGCCGTACCCGGCGGGCATTGGTGGCTCAACCGCGCCACCGATCCGGCCATCCATCCTTGGCCCGATGCGCCGCCGGATACCTTTGCCGCGCTGGGTCATTGGGGCCAGGCGCTGTACGTCATCCCCAGCGCCAAACTGGTGATCGTGCGCTACGGCGACGACCGCGACGGCAGCTATCGCCATAACGAACTGCTCAAGCGCGCCATGGCGGCGTTTGTCGGGAGAGGGCAGCCATGAAGCGCAAGATCCTGCTTACCTTGCTGTCGGTGCTACTCATTGTCCTGCTCGGTTGGGTCTGGCTGGAGCGGGTGGCATTGCGGGCCTTCCCCGACATCATCAGCGCCTACACCGCCAAGGAGTACTGCTCGTGCCGCTATGTGATGGAGCAACCGGCGGACTATTGCCGTGGCTATGTGAAGCAGTCGGTGCCCATCAGCGACTTTCTCGAAACCGCTGAAGCGAAACGCATTACCGTCAGCGGGTTGGGACGTAGCCACAGTGCGCGGTGGGTTGGCGCGCGGATGGGGTGTCGGTTGGAGTAACTCGAGAACGGCGCGAACCTGTGGCGAGGGGATTTATCCCCGTTGGGTTGCGCAGCAACCCCAAACAGGCGATGCGGTCCGTCTGATAGGCCTCATCGTCAGCTATAGGGCCGCTGCGCGGCCCAACGGGGATAAATCCCCTCGCCACAGGAACTTGTGTGTTTCTGGAAGTTGTTGAAACAGACAGTTTGCAAGCGCCCTCGGCGCGGTTAAGGTTCGCCACAGGTTTATGTGCCCTGCGAGTGTGTATGTTCAAGCGGTTTTTCCCTCACGCTGCCGTCAGCTTGCTGCTGGCCGGCGCCGCGTTGCCAGCCCAGGCCGACTGGTACCTGGACGGCGAGTCGTCGCGGCTGTCGTTTATCAGCAGTAAAAATGGCAACGTCTCCGAGGTCCAGCGGTTCCTGGTGCTGCACGGTCAGGTCCAGCCCGAGGGCTTGGCACGCCTGGAAGTGGAGCTGGAATCCATCAACAGCGGCATTCCCCTGCGCGATGAGCGCATGCGGGCCGAGCTGTTCGAGATCAAGCAATTTGCCGACGCCACTGTCACCGCCAAGATCGACCTGGCGCCGATCCAGGACCTGGCCAACGGTGCGCAGTTGGAATTGCGCCTGCCGCTGACGGTGAACCTGCACGGTAAGCAGCACGAATACAACGTCGAACTGCTGGCGACGCGCCTGGATGAGCGCCGCTTCCAAGTGGTGACCCTGGAACCGGTGGTGCTCAACGCGGCGGATTTCGATCTGGCGCCGGGGCTGGAAAAGCTGCGAAACCTGGCCGGGTTGTCGGCCATTAGCCTCTCGGTGCCGGTGAATGCGGTGCTGATTTTCACGGCGCGCTGACATGAGCGGCGCGGTTTTTCCCTGGCGTGAAGGCAATCGCTTCGAGCTGTTGATCGATGGCCCGCAGTTCTTCCCGCGCATGCTGGTGGAAATCGCTCGAGCCCAGGAACAGGTCGAGCTGGAGCTCTATCTGGTGGAAGCGGGCGCTTGCGCCGAGGCGATGGTTCAGGCGCTGGTGCAGGCCGCCGAGCGTGGCGTTCGCGTGCGGTGCCTGTTCGATGACTATGGCAGCCTGGCGTTCACCCTGGCCCTGCGCAAGCGTCTGACCGAGGCTGGGGTGGAGTTGCGTTTCTACAATCGCCTGAGCTGGCGCCGCTGGGTGCGCAACCTTTACCGGGATCACCGCAAGCTGCTGTTGGTGGACCAACGCCTGGCCGTGGTCGGTGGTACCGGGGTGACCGATGAATTCTGGAACCCCCTCGACGACCGCAGTGAGTGGCACGAAGTGATGGTGGAAATCGTCGGCCCGCTGGTGCTCGACTGGCAGTTGCTGTTCGACCGCCAGTGGCTCGCCAACCGCCATCGGCGAGCGTGGAAACCGGCGTCCAACTTCGGCTTGCCGCGCCTGCCGCGCGTACCGCCGGTGGGCGAGGGCATGGGGCGGGTGGCGTATGCCGACGCCCGCCAGCATCGCGACATCCTGCAGTCGCTGTCGCGGGCATTGAACAGCGGCCAGAAGCGCATCTGGATGGCGACGCCGTATTTCCTGCCGACCTGGAACGTGCGCCGCTCCTTGCGCAAGGCCGCCGCCCGCGGCATTGACGTGCGCCTGCTGCTGACCGGCCCGCGCACCGATCACCCGTCCGTGCGCTACGCCGGGCACCGTTACTACCCGCGATTGCTCAAGGCCGGCGTGCAGATTTTTGAATACCAGCCGTGTTTCCTGCACCTGAAGATGGTGCTGGTGGACGACTGGGTCAGCATCGGCTCCTGCAACTTCGATCACTGGAACCTGCGCTTCAACCTGGAAGCCAACCTCGAAGCCTTGGACTCCAGGCTCAGCAGTGCAGTGGCCGCCAGTTTCGAGCGGGACTTCGCCCAGAGCCTGCAAGTCAGCCTCGACGCCTGGCAGCGTCGGCCGCTGTGGAAGCGCTTCAAGCAGCGGGTGTGGGGCTTGGTGGATCGGGTGGTGGTGAACCTTTTGGATCGACGCGGCTAGCCCGAACCCCCAGATACAACTGTGGGAGCGAGCTTGCTCGCGATAGCGGAGTGTCAGCCAATGTCGATGCGGCTGATCTGACGCCATCACGAGCAAGCTCGCTCCTGTTCTGAAGGTCAGAGCAACTCAAAACTCTGCTGCTTCACGTCCTGGGAATCCAGGCCGATCTGTACGTTGAACTTGCCCGGTTCAGCCGCGTACTTGAGTTGGGCGTTGAAGAATTTCAGGTCGTCCTCGGTGATGGTGAAGTGGATGACTTTCTTCTCGCCGGCCTTGAGCATCACCTTGCGGAAGTTCTTCAGTTCCTTCACCGGGCGAATGATCGAGCCGGTCACGTCCTGGATGTACAGCTGCACCACCGTTTCGCCGTCACGCTTGCCGGTGTTTTCCAATGTCACGCTGGCATCGAGCTTGCCGGTCTTGTTCAGCGTGGTCGACGACAGGGCCATGTCCGACAGGCTGAACTCGGTGTAGCTCAAGCCGTAGCCGAACGGATAGAGCGGGCCGGTGGTGTCATCGAAATACTGCGAGGTGTAGTTGCCCGGCTTGCCCGGCGTGAATGGCCGACCGATGCTCAAGTGGTTGTAGTAGGTCGGAATCTGCCCCACCGAGCGTGGGAAGGTGATGGGCAGTTTGCCCGATGGGTTGTAGTCACCGAACAGCACGTCCGCGATGGCGTTACCGCCTTCGGTGCCGCTGAACCAGGTTTCCAGGATCGCATCGGCCTGCTGCTTTTCTTCCAGCAACGACAGCGGACGGCCATTCATCAGCACCAGCACCAGCGGCTTGCCGGTGGCCTTCAGGGCCTTGATCAGCTCGCGTTGGCTGGCAGGAATGTTCAGCTCGGTACGGCTCGACGATTCATGGGACATGCCACGGGACTCGCCTACGGCGGCCACCACCACATCGGCATCCTTGGCGGCTTTTACCGCTTCGTCGATCAGCACCTGGGCCGGACGCGGGTCGTCTACCACTTCCGGGGCATCGAAGTTGAGGAAGTTCAGGTAGTCGAGCACCTTCTTGTCGCCGGTGATGTTGGCGCCACGGGCGTAGATCAGCTTCGAGTCAGCGCCCAGGGCGCGGGTCATGCCATCGAACAGGGTGACCGATTGCGCAGGACGCCCGGCGGCGGCCCAACTGCCCATCATATCGATCGGTGCCTTGGCCAACGGACCGACCAGGGCGATCTTCGCGGTCTTCTTCAGGGGCAGGGTCTGGTTGCGGTTTTCCAGCAGGACCAGGCTGCGGCGCGCCACGTCACGGGCGTCGGCGCGGTGCATGCGGCTTTCGGCGTAGGTGTCGGCCGGGTCGTCCTCGGCCTTGCCGATGCGCAGGTACGGGTCCTTGAACAGGCCCATGTCGTATTTGGCCGCGAGCACTTCCCGTACGGCGTTGTCGATGTCGCTCTGCTCGATTTCACCGGCCTTGAGCAACCCTGGCAGTTCCTTGCCATAGAGCGAATCGTTCATGCTCATGTCGATGCCGGCCTTGATCGCCAGTTTTGCCGCTTCGCGACCGTCCTTGGCGACGCCGTGCTTGATCAGTTCGAAAATGGCGCCGTGGTCACTGACCGCCAGGCCCTTGAAACCCCACTCCTTGCGCAGCAGGTCGTTCATCAGCCAGGTGTTGGCGGTCGCCGGCACGCCGTTGATGGAGTTCAGCGCGACCATCACCCCACCGGCACCCGCGTCGATGGCGGCGCGGTAGGGTGGCAGGTAGTCCTGGTACATTTTCAGCGGGCTCATGTCCACGGTGTTGTAGTCCCGGCCGCCTTCCACCGCGCCGTACAGGGCGAAGTGCTTGACGCTGGCCATGATGCTGTCGGCTGCGTTGGCGCCGTTGCCCTGGAAAGCCTTGACCATCACCCCGGCGATGCGCGACACCAGGTAGGTGTCCTCGCCGAAACCTTCGGAGGTGCGGCCCCAGCGTGGGTCACGGGAAATATCGACCATCGGCGCGAAGGTGATGTCCAGGCTGTCCGCTGCAGCTTCCTGGGCGGCGATGCGGCCGGAGTGGTAGATCGCGTCCATGTCCCAGCTCGAGGCCAGGGCCAGGGGGATCGGGAAAATCGTGCGGTGGCCGTGGATCACGTCATAGGCGAAGAACATCGGGATCTTCAACCGGCTGCGCATGGCCGCGTCCTGCATCGGACGGTTTTCATCGCGCGTAATGGAGTTGAACGTACCGCCGATGTTGCCGGCGGCGATTTCCTTGCGAATCATCTCCCGGGGCATTTCCGGGCCGATGCTGATCAGGCGCAATTGGCCGATCTTCTCTTCGAGGGTCATCTGCTTCATCAGGTTGCTGATGAACGCATCCTTGTTCTCTATGGGGGCTGGCAGGTTGTCGGCTAATACGGATTGACTGGCCAGACTGACAAACAGGCCCAGCAAACACAGCTTCTTCATGAATAATTTTCTCGCAAGCCTAAAAGGGCGGTGATCAGGCCACGCCGGTCGGCCAAAATATAAGGAGCGGCTATTGTTGTTCAGTTAAATGCAGCACACTTTCGAACCCATTGGGCTGAACTTAGTTTCGCACTGCGCATCTTTTAGCCCATCGACCCGTTTCAATCCAGTGCGGCGGCAGATTATGCCCCAGGTGCCGGTGAGATAGGTGGCCGTGTTTTTCCAATGTCATGCAAGGGAGAGCTCCACCCGATGAATCCACGACTGAACCACCTTCGCAGCTTGCCGATGCTGGCCCTGATGCTGCTCACCACGTTACTGGCCGGTTGCGGCATCAATAACATCCCGACCCTGGACGAACAGGCCAAGGCCGCTTGGGGCCAGGTGCAGAACCAGTACCAGCGCCGCGCCGACCTGATTCCCAACCTGGTGGAAACCGTCAAGGGCTACGCCCAGCACGAGCAGGAAACCCTGACTGCGGTGATTGAAGCGCGGGCCAAGGCCACGTCGATCCAGGTCGACGCCAGCACCCTGGACAACCCGGAAAAACTCAAGCAGTTCCAGCAGGCCCAGGACCAGTTGACCGGCGCGTTGAGCCGGCTGATGGTGGTGTCCGAGCGTTACCCGGACCTCAAGGCCAACCAGAATTTCCTGGCGTTGCAATCGCAGCTCGAAGGCACCGAGAACCGCATCGCCGTGGCCCGCCGCGACTTCATCCTGGCCGTGCAGAAGTACAACACCGAAATCCGCACATTCCCGGGGCGCCTGTGGCACAGCGTGATGTACAGCGACCTGCCGATCCGCGAAACCTTCGAGGCCACCAGCCCCAATGCCGAGAAAGCGCCGGAAGTGAAGTTTTGATGGAGCAGCTACAGGCTCCAAGCTACAAGCCGCAAGCACAGGTCCTGCGCACTGCTTTTGCTTACGGCATGAAGCTAGCCGCTCGCAGCTGCGCCTTTGTGCTGTTGCTCTGGGTGTTTGCCATCACGGCCCAGGCCGAGCTGAAGTTTCCGGCATTGACCGGGCGGGTGGTGGACGCCGCCCAGATGCTCGAACCGTCGGTGAGCGCGCAACTGGAAGCGCAGCTCAAGGCCCATGAACAGGCCACCGGCGAACAGGTGGTGGTGGTCACGCTGGCGGACTTGCAAGGCAGCAGCATCGAAGACTTCGGTTATCAACTGGGGCGCCACTGGGGCATCGGGCAGAAGGATAAAAACAACGGCGCACTGCTGATCGTCGCCCGGGATGACCGTAAACTGCGCATCGAGGTGGGCTACGGCCTGGAGGATCGCCTGACCGACGCGCAGAGTTCGGTGATCATCAACCAGGTGATCACCCCGGCTTTCAAGACCGGCAACTTCAACAAAGGCATCAGCGACGGCGTCGCGGCGATGCTGGTGGTGCTGGGCGGCAGCCCGCTGGACGAGCCGGCGCCGGCGTACAGTGCGGACGGGCAGCAGGAGCAGGGCGATTTTGTCGAGCGCCATCCCGGGCTGTTCATCTTCCTGGTGATACTGTTTATTTTGACGATATTGGTCTGCCAGATGCTCGGTATCCTGCCGACCGGGAGTGGTGGCTCCAGCCGTTCGGGCGGATCCGGTGGAGGCTTCGGCGGCGGGGGCGGCGGGGGCTTCAGTGGTGGCGGTGGCAGTTTCGGGGGCGGCGGTTCGTCGGGCGGCTGGTGACAATAATAATGAGCAGGCATTTCTAACCATGGCATTACTGACTGAACACGAACAACGCAAGGTCGCCGAGGCCATCGCCCGGGTCGAGCGGCATACCGACGCTGAACTGGTCACGGTGCTGGCCGCCCGCGCCGACGACTACGCCTATATCCCGCTGTTATGGGCCAGCCTGCTGGCCCTGGTGGTGCCCGGCGTGGTCCATTACCTTTCCGGCTGGCTGACGATGCACAGCCTGTTGCTGGTGCAGTGGGTCAGTTTCATTGTGTTGTGCCTGGTGTTTCGCATCCCCAGGATCACCACGCATCTGATCCCCCGTTCCGTGCGTCACTGGCGGGCCTCCAACCTGGCGCGCCGGCAATTCCTCGAGCAGAACCTGCACCACACCGTGGGCAGCACAGGGATGCTGATCTTTGTCTGCGAGGCTGAGCGGTACGTGGAAATCCTGGTGGACGAAGGCATTTCCAAGCGCCTGGACAACACATGCTGGGATGCCATCGTCGCAGCGTTCACCCAGCAGGTTCGCCAGGGGCAGACGTTGCAGGGTTTCGTGACCTGCATCGAAGCTTGCGGCGAATTGCTCAAGGAGCACGTGCCGGTGACCCAGGAGCGCAATGAACTGCCGAATAGGTTGGTGGTGCTGGGCTAAAACTTCGGTCATGGCAAGAGCGCTTGTGTGGCGAGGGAGCTTGCTCCCGTTGGACCGCGAAGCGGTCCCCATCGGTTCTCTGTCGGACATCAACTTTTCCAGGCGACTGCTTCGCAGCCGAGCGGGAGCAAGCTCCCTCGCCACATGAACCCCGCTGCTTGCAACAACGTTGGTCATCGCGGAGGGGGCATTAGCCGAATTCGCACCGTCCGGGAAATTCTCCGTGCCCTCGCACCCCATCCCCCCTAAAATACCCGCCATTCTCCGATTCGCCCGCCCCGAGGCCGTTTGTTCATGTCCGCCACTGCAACCCCCGCCCATCACGCGCCGGATCACCACGCCCAGTTCATCGAGTTGCTGAAAACCAGTCTCGAACAGAATGCGTTCATCAAACTGGTGCTGGCCAAGTACGTAGGGGACGAAGCGGACCTCCAACGGCTGATCATCAAGCAACTGACGGTCAAGGACCAGCCGTGCCTGTCCTTCGTCTACCGCTACAAGACCCGCGATATCACCAAGAATTTCCCTGTAGCCGAAGGGGTGGAAACCATTGCCGGGCTGTTGCCGGCATCGTTCAAGAACGCACATTTGCTGGCGGTCACCGACGAGGCGCAGCTGGAGTACAGCAAGAAGGGCAAGAGCTCGTTGTTCAAGAGCAAGCCCCAGCAACTGCGGGAAGTGCCATCTGCCGAGCACAACCGTGAGAAAAATCGCTTCCTCGACCTGAACCGACCATTTTTGGCCGACCTGGGCGTGACCAACCACAAGCACGAGCTGATTCCGGCGATGTCGCGCAAGTGGAAGCAGATCAACAAGTTCATCGAGGTCTTCAGCCATGCACTGACGTCTTCGCCGCTGGCCCTGGACAAACCGGTGCGGGTCTCGGATTTCGGCTCGGGCAAAGGCTACCTGACGTTCGCCATCCACGATTACCTGCGCAACACCTTGCAGGCCGAAGGCGTGGTGACCGGTGTCGAGCTGCGCGAAGACATGGTCAAGCTGTGCAACGAAGCCGCCGCGCGCCTGGAACACCCGGGCCTGAGCTTCCAGCACGGCGACGTGCGCAGCGTGGCGCCGAGCGCGGTGGACGTGATGATCGCCTTGCATGCCTGCGACATCGCCACCGACTACGCGATCCACATGGGCATTCGCTCGGGCGCCTCGATCATCATGTGCTCGCCGTGCTGCCACAAGCAGATCCGCCTGCAGATCCAGAGCCCGGCCTTGCTCAAGCCAATGCTGCAATATGGCCTGCACCTTGGCCAGCAGGCGGAAATGGTCACCGACAGCTTGCGGGCGCTGTTCCTGGAAGCGTGCGGCTACGAGACCAAGGTCTTCGAGTTCATCTCCCTTGAGCACACCAACAAGAACAAGATGATCCTCGCGGTCAAACGCGCCGAACCGGCGGACCCCACCGAGCTGCTGGCCAAGATCCAGGAGCTCAAGGCTTTCTACCACGTTACCGAGCATTGCCTCGAAACGCTGCTGCGAGCGGATGGATACCTCGCCTGACATCACTGACATCCTGTGGGAGCGAGGTGCATCCCGTCAGGTAATCGGCGCTTATCCCTCATCTATTGACGTAGCGGGCTACCTTTAATGCGTTAACCACCCACGCAGCCCCCCAAAGGAGCCCTTCCCATGGCCGCCAAGAAAATCCTCATGCTGGTCGGCGATTACGTCGAAGATTATGAAGTCATGGTGCCGTTCCAGGCCCTGCAGATGATTGGCCACACCGTGCACGCCGTGTGCCCGGACAAAACCGCCGGGCAGACGGTGCGCACGGCGATCCACGATTTCGAAGGCGACCAGACCTACAGTGAAAAACCGGGGCACTTGTTTGCCCTCAACCATGACTTCGCCAACGTCCAGGCCGCCGACTACGACGCGCTGTTGGTGCCGGGGGGACGAGCGCCGGAATACCTGCGCCTGAATGAAACCGTCCTGCAACTGGTGCGCGATTTCGATCTGGCGGGCAAGCCGATTGCCGCGGTGTGCCACGGTGCGCAATTGCTGGCGGCGGCGGGCATTCTCGAAGGGCGTGAATGCAGCGCCTATCCGGCGTGTGCTCCGGAAGTCCGACTGGCGGGCGGGACCTATATCGACATTCCCGTGTCCCAAGGCCATGTCCAGGGCAACCTCGCCACTGCACCGGCCTGGCCTGCGCACCCGAGCTGGCTGGCGGGTTTCCTGACGCTGCTGGGCACGGCCATCACATTGTAATAACGCTGCACAGCGGACTGGCAGGGCAAGCGCGGCGGGTCTTTACTCTCGGGGCATGTCTTCATTGCCAGGAGAAAAATCATGTCCGGATGGTACGAAATCAGCAAAAGCAGCAGCGGCCAGTTTCGGTTTGTACTCAAAGCGGCCAACGCCGAAACGATTCTGACCAGTGAGCTGTACACCACCCGCAGCGGTGTCGATGGTGGCATTGCTTCGGTGCAGAAAAACAGTCCGTTGGCCGAGCGCTATGAACTCAAGAACACCAAGGACGGCCATCCGTACTTCAACCTCAAAGCGGCCAACCATGAAGTGATTGGCAGCAGTGAAGCTTATTCATCGGATGCGGCCCGGGACAAAGGCATTGCCAGCGTCAAGGCCAACGGACCGACGACGGTGATCAAGGACAAGACCGTGGCGGCGCTTTGAATTCATCCCTGTGGCAGCGAGCTCCCTCGCCACCATTCACTGAAGTCGGGTTTCCAGGTCATGCCAGCTCTGGTTAAACCTCCACCGGCACCGACAGCTTCGGATCGCCCAGCGGGTGGCTCTTTGCATCGAAGAAGCGCAATTGCACCTCCAGCCCCTGGAACACCTTGGCGTAATGCCGCTTCTGATGCTGGATGAACGCCTGGCTACGGGGATAGATCGAAATCGCCACGGTCTTCGGTGCGGCCAGGCGCAGGGCTTGCACGATGTGCTTGTCCTGCTCGCCCAGGGCATGGCCGAACAGGCACAGGTTGTCGCCGTGCTGCAGCAACTGGTCGTAGCAGAACGACAGGTAATCGCTGCTGCGGATGGTCTTGAGCTTGTCCTGGCTTGGGCCTTCGTTGACGAACAACGGCACGTCGTCGAGGGTCTTGATCGTGTTGTTGATGGCGAAACTGCCCAGCAAGGTGCCTTCGGTGGAGGTGAGCTTGCGCGCCGTGCCGTCCTGGTTGCGCACCAGGTGCAGGCCGCCGTGCAGGTACAACAGGCGTGGTTTGTCGGTGGTCGCCTGGCTCAGGTCGAAATTGTGATCATCGCCGAAGAACAGGTCGCTGATGCTCTCGGGCGCCTGCTGGATCGCCCAATGGTTGAGCAGGTCGTAGTTGGTGGTGAACACCGTGCGGTAGCGGCTCAGCTCCTGGTTGAGCGTCGCCAGGGTCGAGGGTTGCACCAGGCGCCATGGGATGTGCACCGCATGCACAGTGTTGATCAGTGCTTCCTTGATCGCGTAATAGCGATTGCGCGGCGCGGCGGAGCTGACGGCCAGGGCCTTGTTGACCCGACTGGTGGTTTTAAGCGCAGCGAGTACCTGCTCGAAACTGCGCGTCTGCATCGCATCGAACACGCTCAGCTCCGACGGGCTCAGGGGTTTCTCCTCGACGGTGCGGGCATTTTCGAACAGCGAGTCATAGCCGAAATCATCCCACACTGCGCGGCTGGCCCCATTGCCCACCAACAGGCCGCTGAAGGCGGTGTCGGCGCGCAAGGCCTCCCAGTCTTCGAGCCGGGTGTCGTATTCCTGGAAATCGGTCATCGCAAGGATCATCTCAAAACGTGGCAAAGGCAGGGCGCGACTTTATCACGACCCAGTCTTGAGCCAGATCAAGATGCGTCATGACTAGTCGGTCATTCTGTAAGCCCTGCCGATCCGGCCTCAACCAGGAGCGTGACCCCATGAGCAGCACTTTTTTCATTCCCGCCGTGAACATCATGGGGCTGGGCTGCCTCGATGAAGCGATGACCGCTATCCGCAACTACGGCTTTCGCAAAGCCCTGATCGTCACCGACGTGGGGCTGGCCAAGGCCGGCGTCGCCACCAAGGTGGCCGAATTGTTGGCGATACAGGACGTCGACTCGGTCATTTTCGACGGCGCCAAGCCCAACCCAAGCATCGCCAACGTCGAGCTCGGGCTGGGGCTGCTGAAGGAGAGCCAGTGTGATTTCGTCGTGTCGCTGGGTGGCGGTTCGCCCCACGACTGCGCCAAGGGCATTGCCCTGTGTGCGACCAACGGCGGGCAGATTCGTGACTATGAAGGCGTCGACCGTTCGAGCAAGCCGCAGCTGCCGCTGATCGCCATCAACACCACGGCGGGCACCGCCAGCGAAATGACCCGTTTTTGCATCATCACCGACGAGACACGCCACGTGAAAATGGCGATTGTCGATCGCAATGTCACCCCATTGATGTCGGTGAACGACCCGGCGCTGATGGTGGCGATGCCCAAGGGCCTGACGGCCGCCACCGGCATGGATGCACTGACCCACGCGATCGAGGCTTATGTCTCCACCGCCGCTACCCCCATCACCGATGCCTGCGCCCTGAAGGCCATCACCCTGATCAGCAACAACCTGCGCCTGGCCGTGCGTGACGGCAATGACCTGACCGCGCGGGAGAACATGGCCTACGCGCAGTTTCTCGCGGGGATGGCGTTCAACAATGCATCGCTGGGTTTCGTGCACGCGATGGCGCACCAGTTGGGTGGCTTCTACGACCTGCCTCATGGTGTATGCAACGCGGTGCTGTTGCCTCATGTGCAGAGCTTCAATGCTTCGGTATGCGCCGTTCGGCTGACCGACGTGGCCCATGCCATGGGCGCCGATACACGCGGTTTCAGCCCGGAAGAGGGAGCCCGGGACGCCATTGCGGCGATCCGCAAACTGGCCCTTGACGTGGACATTCCGGCCGGTTTGCGTGACCTGGGCGTACGCCTCAACGACGTACCGGTGCTGGCCGCCAACGCCTTGAAAGACGCCTGCGGCCTGACCAACCCACGGGCGGCGGACCAGCGGCAGATCGAAGAGATTTTCCGCAGCGCGTTCTAGGCTTTGTATGAAAAGTCGCCGAGCGGCGATCAGGCAAGGCGAAAACAGGCGAGGAAGCGGAGTTGACTGGTTGTCAATGAGCATTCCGAGCCTGTTTTCAACGCAGCATGATCGTCGCGCAGGCACTTTTCGTACAAAGCCTAAGCGACCCGGGGTGGCACGAACTTCACACAGAGCATCGCCGCCGCCCCCAACAGTGCGCATAACGCCGCCAGCGGCCAGGCCTGTTGGCTCAACAACAGGCTGGCCATGGCACCGATCACCGAGGCCATCAGTTGGTGCAGGAACCCACTCAACGCCATGGCATAGGCGCCGGCCACCGGTGAGCCTTCGTTGGCCAGGGACAGGCTGATGGGGTAGATCAACGACTGGCCAAACACCGCGAAGCAATACGGCAGCCAGAAGAGCAGCGCAATACTGCTCAAGGTGAGGCTGCCTGCCAGCATGCTCATACTCCCGCCCAGCACCAGGGCAATGCCCCAGCCCATCATTCGCCGTTGACCGGTACGCAATACAAAAGCATTCACCACCAGCGCCCCAAGCAAGTACGCCGCACTGACCGGCCAGCCCAGCAGGCCGTATTCAATGGGTGACCAGTGGAAGCTCTCCTGCAGGATCAGTGGCGCGGCGGTGTTGAAGGCGACGATCACGCCGTAACCCAGCCCACCGGCCAAGGCCGGCAGCAGGAACGCGGGTTGTCGCAGGATGTGCCCGTAGATGCCCCACGCCGATTGCCCGTTGCCGGTTTGCACCAGCATCGGGAACCTGGCCCGGGACACCGCCGCTGCCATGGCCAGGCTGACGGCGCCCAAGCCTAGGAAAATCGCCTCCCAGCCGAAAACGGCCTGGATCAGCGAGCCCAGGTACTGGCCGATACCGAGGGCAATCACAAAGGCGATCGATATCCATGACAGTGCCTTGGCCAACAGGTCGCCGCTGAAACTGTCCCGAATCAGTACCCGCGCCATCACCGAGATACCGCTGGCACCGATGCCCTGGATCAACCTGAGCGTCAGGAACGCCTCCACGGTTGTGCCCAGCGGCAGGGCCAGGTTGCCCAAGCCGTACAACCCCAAGGCCGCCAGCAAGACCGGCTTGCGCCCCAGCCGTTGGCTCAGGCTGCCCCACAGCAACATGGGCAGCGCCATGCCGATCAGGTACACCGACAAGCCCCAGGAAACCCGGGACGCATCGGCGCCCAGGTCCCGGGCGATATCGGGCAGGGCCGGCAAGTAGATGCTCATGCCCAGCTGGGCCAGGAAAACGGTAGTGCAAGTGACGATCAGGGTTGTACGGTTCTTCATCGAGCGTCCTGTCTCAAGGGCGGATGTCACGCCCGTGGGTCAGCAGCAGTTCGGTGATCTTTTCGCAAAACGAGCGAATCACGTTCGGCTCCATGTCGGCGCGCAGGGTGATGCGTATGGCGGCTTTGCCTTGCGGCACCACGGGAAAAAAGACCGCTGAAGTGAAATACCCCAGTTCGGCCAGTTCGACGGCCAGGCTGTTGGCCAGGGCTGCTTCACCGCAGGGCACCATGCGGATTGCCATGGGATTGCCACGCTGTTCAGTGCGCACGAGGCTGTCGAAGAAGCGGATATTAGCTTGCAAACGTTCCTGCAGGGCGCTGAATTCTCGACTGCGGTGCAGGCGTATCGACGCCATACCGGCGCCGATGGCCGCTGCGTTCAGGCTCTGGGACCAATTGCTCGGCCCACCGTAACGCTGCACCAGCGCTTTGTGCCGCTCGCTACCAAACATGACCATCCCGCCACTGGCCCCGAATGACTTGGCCAAGGACGCAACGATCAGGGTGCGTTCATCCACGGCCGGGACGCGCGAACGGACCAGGCCTGCGCCGGACTCCCCGACCGCAGACAGCGCGTGGGAGTCATCCAGATAAAGAAACAGGCCATAGCGTTGCTTGAGATACATCAGGCTGTCCAGGTCCGCCAATCCGCCCATGCTGTAGGCGCTGTCGGCCACGTACGCCACGCAGCGCTGGCGTTTGCACAGGTCTTCGATGAAGTCCATGTCGTTGTGCGGGCACGTGACGACCTGGGTTTCATCGGCACAGGCGGCCTTGCTGTGGTTCATCGAGTAATGGGCATGTTTGTCAAACACCATGACCGGCGAACAATGGTTGGTGAATGCACCGCTGGCCAGCAGCGGCAGGATTCCGGCGCTTGCCGCACTGCACGACAGGGCACTGAGGCAACTGGCGCCAAACAGCTCCGACAATTGGGTTTCGTACTGGTCCAGGATCGCCAGTTTGCAGCGATTCCTTGAGTTGGCGACCCGCAGGGTCCCGGTTTCCCACAGGGCCGTCATGGCGCCGTCCAGCAATGCGGGGTGATAGTCCAGGCCCAGGTAGGACGTGGTACAGAAATGATGAAAGGTACGACCGTATTGGTCGACCAGCACATTGGGTGTCTTGACCTCGACATTCAGCCCTGAGACCTTTCCGGCCTCGGTGCCCTGCCAGTTCTGGTCTGCCAGGGAAATCACCTTGCGGTAGTGGGTGAAGTGATGGGGTGCTTGAGCGGTCTGGTTCATGGTGCGATTACATTCCTTGGTGAATGGTGCTGTCCGTGGGGTGTTTCGATAGCGGTGTGTTTCCAGACTTTACAGATTGTTGTGCAGGGCTTTGAATCGGCTGTTTCTGGCGTGTTTGAGTGTCACTGGAGAGTTCTGCGTAGGACTTTGCCTAGGGCCTTGGACGGGGAATCCGTCGGCGATGTCGGAGCTTGGAAGTACCCTGGGTTCGCCCCACGCCCACTGGGTTATCACTCTTTTCTGAAGGTGGTTTGCTGATGCTCTCAGGCTTCAATCATCTGACCCTTGCCGTCACCGACCTGGATCGCAGCGTGGGTTTTTATGGCGAGCTATTACAGCTGCGTCTCGAAGCCAAGTGGGACCGCGGGGCCTATTTGTCGCTGCCGGGTTTGTGGTTGTGCCTGGCTTTCGACCCATTGCGCCGGCCCCAGCCGGCGGCGGACTACACCCATTACGCTTTCAGCATCACTGCCGAGGATTTCCCGGAACTGGTGGCGCGGCTGAACGCGGCCCAGGTGTCATCATGGCGCGACAACCGCAGCGAGGGTGATTCGTTCTACTTTCTCGACCCGGACGGGCACAAGCTTGAAGTGCATGTGGGCGACCTGGCGTCGCGGTTGAAGGCTTGTCGACAGGCACCGTATGCCGGTATGGCGTTTTTTACGGAGTGACGGGGTTGCGTTGAAGCGAGTGGCTGCACCTACCAGGCGTTGGGCGGCAATCGTCGCGTATGGAACAGTCGCAGGATTTGCACACGTCCGTGGCGAACGCGATAGGGCATCAGGTATGGGCGGTCGGGGACAACCCATTCACGGGTGCCAGCCAGGCGGCCTTCACGACCGGACGCAGGGAATTGAGCAAGTTGCTCGACGCTCATGAGGATTGCCTTGACGAAGTGCGCTGCTGCTTTTGGATTGTCCAGCGCAATATAAGCGGCTTCGTCGTCCAGATTCTTGAGGGCAGTACGCAGCCACTCAACCTGCATTGTTCATCCATTTTTCGGCAATCGTGCTGACATCCTCGGGACTCGCGAAGTCACCTGCATCTGCCTCATGCAAGGCTTCTTGGATTTCCTTGATCTGCCAGGCTTCACGGGCTAGGTATTCGCGTAGCGCATCGACGGCCAGGAATGATTTGCTGCGCCCGGTAGCCTTGGCCAATACCGCCAGGGTTTCGGCGACGTCATCGGGCAAGCGCAATGACATGATGGACATGATGATCTCGTTGTAGTGGTTTGTAATACAACATACTACATCGTCCTTGAAGTGTGGCCAGTCCCGTTGGTCTCCATCGTTTGTGTGAATGTTCGTCCCGATATCGAGGCTCATCCTCTACAGTCTGATCCCCTGCGCTATCCTCATCGCTACAGGGGGCGAGTCGTTCTCGCTCGTTGTATCGGCGTCACGAACTGACGATCACCCGCTTCGCTCACCGCTGCATTATCCGGATGACCTCCAGCCCCATGGACACTCGAAGTTCCGCGCCGCTGGCCAGCTACATCGATCTTCTGCTGGACGCCGTGTGTGCCGTCGACGGCCAAGGGCGTTTCGTGTTCGTCAGTGCTGCCTGCGAACAGATCTTTGGCTACACGCCGCAGGAACTGATCGGCCAGCTAATGATCGACCTGGTGCATCCCGCCGACCGCCAGCGGACCCTTGAGGCGGCGCGGGAGATCATGGACGGCGAGCCCAAGCTCAATTTCGAGAACCGCTACGTGCGCAAGGACGGGCGGGTGGTGCACATCCTGTGGTCGGCGCGCTGGTCGCCGGCGGACCAGCTGCGCATTGCCGTGGCCCGAGACATCACCGAGCGCAAGCAGGCCGAGTCCCGACAGGCGGCGTTGTATGCGATTTCCGAGGCGGCCCATGCCGCGGCAGACCTGCTGGCGCTGTTCAAGCGCATCCACCTGATTATTGGCGAGTGGCTGCCGGCGCTGAATTTCTCGGTGGCGCTGTATGACGAACAATGTTCGCAGCTGAACTTCCCCTATCACGTCGACGATCGGGAAGGGCAGCCCGAGTTGCCAGGCACGGTCACCGGGCGTTTGTGCGCCGAGGTGATTCGCAGCGGCCAGCCGATCCTGCTGACGCCTGGTTGTAATGACTTGCCGCCGGGGTTCGATGACCTTGTAGCGCGGCCGGATGCGCCGTGTTGGCTGGGCGTGCCGCTGAACTCGCAGAGCGGTACGATTGGCGCGCTGATCGTCAAGAGTGCGCCGCACAACGAGCGCTACACCGAGCAGGACAAGGAACTGCTGCAATACGTCTGCGCACAGATCACCGTCGCCATCGAGCGCAAGCAGTTGCACGCCCGGTTGCAGCACATGGCTCAGTACGATCAATTGACCCAGGTGCCCAACCGCGAATTACTCCGTGAACGGTTCAAGTGTGCATTGGCGACCGCTCGCGCGGCGTCCGGGCGCATGGCCTTGCTGTACATCGACCTGGACCGTTTCAAGCAGATCAACGACACCTATGGCCACGGGGTTGGCGACATGCTGTTACAAGCGGTGGCCAATCGTCTCAAGGGCTGTATCCGCGACACCGACACCGTGGCACGTATTGGTGGGGACGAGTTCGTGGTGCTGCTGCACAGCATCCAGGCCTTGGCGGATGCCCAACGCGTGCAGGAAAAAATCCGCCATGCATTGGCCCAGCCACTGCGCCTGGACGGGCACTGCCTAAGCATCGAACCGAGCATCGGCGTGGCCTGTTTCCCCGACCATGGCACTGAAGATGTTGCCCTGTTCCGCCACGCCGACGAGGCGATGTATGCCGCCAAACGCCAGAATCACAGGGCGTTCGGCATCTGAAAGCACGCCACCGTTCGTCGTGGCACGAGCACCTTTCTCAAACCTTCAACCCGTATCCAATTCGAATATAAGAAGGGGGCTGCGCGCCCTGCATCCACGAATAGGGGGGGCCGGACCATGCCCGCTTCAAGCGGTATTTATCTGGCAAACATTGCTCATGATCGAACGAAGGTGTCCGAAGCGGGTCGCAGAAGTGGGAGAACCACCATCACGAGCGTCGATAGAAACCGTCGAAAGCCGGGTCGCACGTTTCGCTGTATTCATGGCTGGTTCTGATTCAACGGTGGATAAACCGCCAGAACTTTCATCAGAGGAGGGCGCGATCATGAGCCGTATGGCCAGTTTTTTTCGCACCACCAGTGTTGTCGTGTTGATGGGCCTGGGCGCCAACAGTGCCTGGGCCCAATCGCCTGCCGAATTCATCAACGATGCTTCCGCCAAAGGCATGGCCGACATCGAGACAAGTCGCATGGCCCACGGAAAAGCCGAATCCAGGGAGGTCAAGGACTACACCATCATGGTGATCAACGACCGCACCACGGCCAATCAACACTTGGCGAAGATCGCCAAGAAGCTCGACTTGCCTGTCGCTCCCCGGGAGGAGGTGGCTGACAAGGCCAAGGCCCTGATGCCGCAGGTCAAGGAAGGCGAGTCGTTCGAGGCTGCGTATGCCGCCACCCAGGTCAAGGCCACCGAGGAGGCCATCGCGCAGATCCAGCAGCAGGCCCAGACCACCGAAGTGCCGGAGATCAAGGCGTTTGCCGATGAAACCCTGCCTAAATTGCAGACCCATCTTGAAATGGCCAGGGCGCTGCAAGCCAGCCGTTGATCTGCCGCATCTGCTTTTGCATTCAGGACCGGGGCGTCAGCGTCCCGGCTGTTTTTGCCCGCCGAAAAGGAGAACCTCGATGTCCACACGCCGAGAGCCCAACCAATACGCGATGCAGAACCCACTGACCCAATATCCGCGCCCACCCTTTCCCGACCAGCCGCAGTCGCCACCGGGCATTGACCAGGACATGGTGCCCAAGCCCGATCATGGTGAAAACAGTTACCAGGGCTTCGGGCGTCTGGAAGGGCGCAAGGCCCTGGTCACCGGTGGTGACTCAGGCATCGGTCGTGCCGCCGCCATCGCCTATGCCCGCGAGGGCGCGGATGTCGCGATCAACTACTTGCCCAGCGAAGAGCGGGATGCGCGGCAAGTCATCGAGCTGATCGAAGCCGAAGGCCGCAAGGCGATTGCGATTCCCGGCGACCTCAAGGACGAAACCTTTTGCGTGCAATTGGTCAAGAGTGCCCACGAGCAATTGGGCGGCCTGGATATTGTGGTGAACGTTGCCGGCAAGCAGGAAGCGCAAAAAGACATTGCCGACATCACCACTGCGCAATTCGACGACACCATGAAAACCAACATCTATGCGATGTTCTGGATCTGCAAGGCAGCGGTGCCGCTGATGCCGGCGGGGGCGACCATCATCAACACCGCATCGATCCAATCCTACGACCCGTCCGCGACGCTGTTGGATTACGCCACGACCAAAGCGGCCATCGTGGCGTTCACCAAGGCGTTGGCCGGACAAGTCATCAGCAAGGGCATCCGGGTCAATGCCGTGGCACCGGGACCGATTTGGACCGTGCTGCAACCCAGTGGCGGCCAACCGCAGGAGAAGATTCCTTCCTTTGGCGCGCAGGTGCCGATGAAACGTCCAGGCCAACCGGCCGAATGCGCGCCGCTCTATGTATTGCTGGCATCCCAGGAGTCGAGCTACATCACTGGGGAAGTGTTTGGCGTGACGGGCGGTAACCCACTGCCTTGACGCTTGGCCGAACCGCGCGAGTGGGCATGTCACCCACTCGCGCATCTCTCAGCACTGGTTCAGGTCGATCTTGCTTTTCGCTTCCAGGCCTTCAAGGCTTCTGACCTCGTCGTTGCCCATGGCCTGGTAGTGTTTCCTCAGCGCCTCCAGTTGCTTGAGGTCCAGGGATTCGAGTCCGAGCATTGCGTTTTGTGCCTCCTTGGTCGCTCTCAACAGTTCATCGATCTTCAGGTGCAAGATGTCTGTATCGCGGTTCTGCGTGTTCTGAATCAGGAACACCATGAGGAAGGTAATGATCGTGGTTGAGGTGTTGATGATCAACTGCCAGGTGTCGTTGAAACCGAAGAAAGGTCCGCTGGCTGCCCACAGTGCCAACAATACGATGGCCCCCAGGAATGTCTTGGGGCTCCCCGCCCAGAGGGCCAGTTTTTGAGCGATTTTTGCGAACGTCATTGCCGTGTTTCCTTATTGGATGCACCTGTCTGGTGTGACAGCAACGAGGCGGTGAAGATTCTACTTACATTTCAGTCCCCAACATCCGTCGACGTTCATCGTTCGGCACGATGACAGTCGCAACCATTGCCGCTCTCGCAGGTCACTGCTGAAAGCCCTCGGCATTGGAGTACATCATGAATCTCGCCCGCACTTTTTGCCTTGCCTGCTGCTTGTTCACTCTGCAAGGCTGTTTCGACAACTCGGATAACGAGACCAAGGACAACACCGACGGCACCAAGTCTTCGGTGCAGATGCAGGAGTCCGGGGCTGAGAAAAAATAGACGGCCCGCAGCCATCGGAGGGGCGATTGCAAACCCCTGTGGGAGCGAGCTCGCTCCCACAAACGTTCACCGCCCTTGCTGCAATACCTTGAGAGCGGCAGAAGCGAGGAACCCTGACCGGCTCTTCTCTTCAGGATGGTGCAACACATATTCATCAATGCGATTCAGCAGATAACCGGGCAACGTGATGTTGAGTTTCTGCGCCTTGCCCAGGTACTTAGTGACATCGATGTCCACCAGCGCCCAAGTGCAGCCGGCATACTTTGGATTAGCTGCATGCAGGGTGACGGTGTTGGCTGGCGGAATCGCCGAACCGTCCTCGGCCAAAATCTCGAAGTGTCCCTCAATGGCCTCACGCGCCATCGCCATGGCCTCGTCCAGGTCATCGCCTGCGGAAAAACATCCGGGAATATCCGGCACTTCAACACCCCAGGCGTGCTTGTCATCGCCCATGGAAATCGCAATCGGGTAAAGCATATTCATCGTCCTCCGGGAACGCAGGGCAACGGGGCGGCTGAAGCAGCGCCTGTTGCAAAATACTGATGGCCGTTTTCTTGAGCAGGTCCTTCTTCGGATGAGGAACCGTGACCAATCCCGGCTTGGTCGGGTGCTTGAAGTGATGGTGGCTGCCCCGAACCCGCACCAGATACCAACCGTCTGCAATGATTTGGCTTATCAAGAATCGGCTATTTCACAACACCTCCGTGTGGTGTGCTTGGTGGGTACTATACCTACTGAAATTTAATGATCAACACTATAACCACCAGCGACGACACTGGCGGGTGGCTGAGTGGGTTGCTTCGAAGTGTAGAAGCCGCGCCCGGTAAGGACTGCGGGGGAGAGGGAGTGAGTTATTTCGGGATGTGATGAGGGTGGTAGTGACTAAAACGAGGACCTCAAAAACCGGTCACGATGGACCGGTTCTATTTGAGATGTTGGTGGGATTGGTCGATGCCATCACGTGTTAGGCAACGTCCGCCAAAAGGCTCTCGTAAGGGATTCGCAATCCATCGTGAAGGCGTTTAATCATCGCCAGACTCAGTTTGCGTTTGCGGTTCAGCACTTCAGATACACGCCCGCTCGAACCGAGGAACGGTTCCAAGTCGCGCGCGGTCAAGCCTTGCTGATCCATCCGGAATTTGATGGCCTCAATTGGATCGGAAGGCGGCATTGGGTAGTGCTCGTCCTCATATTTTTCGATCAGCAAGGCAAGGATTTCCAGCTCATCGCCTTCAGCCGAACCGACGTCAGCCCCCCAGAGTTGCTCGATGCGCGCAAAGGCTGCATTCAGATCATCTTGGTTGCGAATGGGTTTGATGTTCATCATACGGTCTCCGCATTGATTTGGTCGTACTGGGCATGGGTTCCGACGAACCGGACAAAACCGAGTTGGCGCTGATAGTCGATCGCCAGAATGATTCGGTATTTGTTACCGCCGAATAATGCCACGTGGCGAGGGAGCTTGCTCCCGCTGGGCTGCGTAGCAGCCCCCGGGTTCAGCCCAGTTCGCCTCGCTCCAGGTGTCCGTCCGACCAGCTTATCCACAGGCACTAGGCCTGCTGCACAAACGTCAGCCGCACTGCAAACCCAATCAAAAGACTCCCAAACAACCACTGCTGCACGCGCTGGGCCGAAGGCGAGCGTTGAAGCCAGCGCCCAAGCGCGACACCTACCAGCGCGTAGGCGCTATCGAACAACAAACCCACGCTGACCAACATCACACCCAGGGCCGCAAACTGCCCCAGCACCGGCCCGCCCTGTGGATCGATGAATTGCGGCAACAACACCGAGCAAAACAACAATGCCTTGGGGTTGAGCAGATTGGTCAGCAGACCGCGCCGAATCGCCTGGTACCAACGCCGTTTTCCGGCCTCGACACCGGCTCCTTCAAAACTCGGCAACAACGTGGTCCTCAGGCATTGAAAACCGATCCATAACAAATAGGCCGCCCCGGCCAGGCGCACCGCATCAAAGGTCCAGGGCGCGGTCTTGAACAATGCCGAAAGCCCCAATGCGGCCAGCGCGACATGACATCCCCGGGCAACCCCTAGGCCCACCGCCGTCGCCAGCGCCGCGCCCTTGCCCTGGCGGGCACCGGTTTGCAGCAGCAGGATCATGTCCGGCCCAGGCAGCACATACACCACCATCAAGGCCATCAGGAACAACCAGAGCTCTGCCATGCCACATCCCCCTTCATCGACGATTCGGTCGTGCCAGTCTAGGGCCGAAGGGCAGGGCAGGTGGTTGCGAAGTCAGCTTCTAAAGCTCAGGAAATTGGCATAACCTGCCATGTACTCGTGTTATTCAATCGGGAAATGCCAATTCATGAAACTGGATGCCTTCGACCGCAAAATCCTCGCCGCGCTGCAACGCGATGGTCGTCTGAGCAATGTGCAACTGGCCGAAGAAATTGGCCTGTCCCCGTCACCCTGCCTGCGCCGCGTGCGGATGCTCGAAGACGCCGGTGTGATTCGTGGTTATCAAGCCATTCTGGATCGCGACGAAGTGGGCCTCGGGCTGACGATCTTTGTCGGCGTGAAGGTCGAACGACACAACGACGAACAAGCCGAAGCGTTTCGCCAGGCGGTCACGGCGTTGCCGGAGGTGATCTCGGCGTTCCTGGTCTCAGGCGAATCGGATTTTCTGTTGCAAGTGGTGGTGCCGGATCTGCGGGCCTACGACCGGTTCCTCACCGGGCGGTTGCTGAAGTTGCCGGGGGTGAGTGACATCCGGAGCAATTTTGCGATTCATACGGTGAAGACGCCGGGGGCGTTGCCGTTGGGGCATTTGCCTGGGGGCTGAGCAACACAAGTAGGCAGCCAAGATACAAAAAGCCCCGCTGCGAAAAACCGCCGGGGCTTTTTGGTTTGTCGTTAGGTGGGAGTCTTGCGGCTCCCATTCTCAAACGTACGGTCTATCTATTGTTTCTCGGCTTTTTTTCTAACTTCAACTTCCGATCTAGGCGTAATGACTTTCACAACGTCATCAATTACTGCCTTGCTCATCTCCAACAAAAAATGCGCAGCCCAGGCGTAGCGGTCGGTGCTCTTCTCAAACGCCGCGTCTTCGGCAAGCCGGTGGGCGAGATGCAAAAGATCCGACGCCCGTTCCAATGCCTCTTGGATAGGGACGCCGCCGTTGACTCGGAACAGTGCTCGATCAGCGGAATAGTTGAAGGGGGTGTAGCCGATGGTTTTGAGCTCAGTGTTTTCGTTCATGGTCTGCCTCCGTTGATCGAGAAGCAGTAAATTCGAGGCCTGAGATTTGGCTGGTTTAAAAATGATCTGTTTTGCTGCGAGGTACGCATTGTCTAGCTCCCGTGAAGCGCGGTTGCATGACTCACGGGTTCCCAAGCCCGATCGCTGATTTGCAGCGACGTCTGGAGAGTAGCCATCGAAGGACAAGGGCGACAAGGCGAAAACTCGCCAAAAAGTAAGGTAAGCGCACCCCCTACGCAGTTTTCGGATTTTGCCTACAAATCTTCATGGTAGCCATACGATATTTTAATTGCGCTGATTCTCCAGACCCAGGGATCAGATGCTGTTGATGGACAGACAGGGCCCCGCGACCTCGGAGGAGAAATGACATGTCCACACATCGAAGTCATCAAGCAAGCATTGAGCAATTGCATCGAGAGGTAGAGGCTTTGGCAGAAGAAATGAGGCGCCCGGCCCCGACCACATTCCGCGTTACGTGGTTGCCGTTCAGCATCGGTGCAGCGTTCGCTCTGACCGTGTTTGTCGTCGTCGCTTTTGTCGCTAAGCATGTTTGATGCTCTATCGCTGAGATACCTTTTTTCGGCGATGCCGTGGCGGTAGCCGGCTCAAGGCGTCTTCGGCTTGCAAGAGGGTGCTTTCTCGATAACGTCGAGGATGTGGAAATGGGGGCGTATTATTTTGGACGGAGATGGGGAGCCATCTATCTACGCTCGGAGATCACCTCACACTTCCCCAAATCAGCCATAAAAAAACCGGCCACCAAGAGCCGGTTTTTTAATCCATCGTCAAAAAACATACGGCGCGGGATCAGAATTCGATTGGAGCGGGTGAAGGGAATCGAACCCTCGTTATCAGCTTGGGAAGCTGGAGTAATGCCATTATACGACACCCGCTCAGAGCGGCTGACTTTGTACCAGATGTGGCCGAGGATTTGAAGTTTTTCTTTACGTACGGCGAGGTCACCCGTCTACGCAAGCCTTAAACCAGAGCGGTCGTTCGCGGGCAAGCCCCGTTGCCAGAAGCGTAGGGCGGGGCTTGCTCGCGAGGACTCGGTTTCAGATAGCCAGTGCATGGTAGTCCTGCACGTAGTTGTAGCGTGGTCGACTTTCGTGGTGGGCCGGTTTCAGGAAGTCCAACAGGGCGTTGCGGCTGTCGCGGCAGGCGGCCTTGTGTTCCATGTCCAGGAAGTGCCCGGTGGCTTGCAGTGTGCTGAAGCTGCTGTACTGCACATGATCGGCAAAAAGCCTGGCGTCGTCGGCCGCGGTGTATTCGTCCCATTCGCCGTTCAGGAACAGCACCGGCACGTTGATTTTCTTCGCCGCGTTGACGTAGCACAACTGGTCGCTGTGAAGCACATCGCTGATGTGGAAGTGCATCTGCCCGTATTCATGCTCGGCCAGGCTGCTCACGTGGCGATAGTTGAAACGCTTGAACAGCGGCGGCAAATGTTTGCCGATGGTGCTGTTGACCAAGTGTCCGACACGGTCGCCGTCCAGGCTGCTCAGGTAATCCACGCCGCGCTCCAGGTAGTCACGCATCGGCGCATTGAGTACCGGTGAGAACGAGCTGATCACCGCTTTTTCGATGCGCCGTGGGCGCTGGGCCAGGGCGGTCAGCGTGGCGGCGCCGCCCCAGGAAAACGACAGCACGTGCTCGGCGGCGAAGTGGTCGATCAGTTCCAGGAGGATCTGGCCTTCGACCTCTTTCGTCAGCATGGTCTCATGCCGGTTGTGGGCTTTGGACTTGCCCGCGTAGGGTTGGTCGTACAGCACAACATTGAATTGCGGGTAGAGGTTTTTGGCGGTCTGTGCAAACGACGCGGTGGTGGCCATTGAGCCGTTGACCAGGATGATGGTCTTTTGTGCGGCGTCTGCGCGATAGAACTCCGTGTAAACCCGATACTGACCCTGTATATCCAGCACAGCGATTTCTGGCCTCATGTCATAAGACTCCTGGCAAGCGGGTATGCGCGCAATGAGATTGCACGGGCAATGTGACAGGTAGGCATACGCCTGGAAGATAAGGCCCATGTCGATCCAAAAAAAGGTCGACGGGTGTTGTTATAGGCGGGCAGTTCGCCGGCGGGACAAGGCGGAACCTGAGGGTTCCAGCCGGCAAAAAGTTTCTTGGAAGTATGTTGTGACTCATCGGTCACATTTCGGCCGACGGTTTGATTCAAGCAGGGGGGCGAGCGTTGCGCAAGTACCTATCGGAAAATTGTTCGACACTTCTGCCCAGCGGTAGCAGGTTCAGATGAGATGGACTTCTTCAAGGCTCAAGGCGCGGTACTGGCCCGGCTCGAGACGGGCGTCCAGTGTCAGTGGGCCCATGCGCTCGCGGTGCAGGCGCAGCACCTTGTTGTTGAAGTGGCCAAACATGCGCTTGACTTGGTGATAGCGCCCTTCAACGATGCTCAAGCGCGCCGATCTGGGCCCCAGCAGCGTCAGCTCTGCAGGTTGGGTGGTGAGGTCTTCGAAGGCAAAGTACAGGCCCCGGGCGAAAGTGTCGGCGTATTCGGCCGTGATGATTTGCTCGGTTTCAACGTAGTAGACCTTGGGCAATTTGGTCTGCGGTTGGGTCAGGCGCCGCGACCAGGTGCCGTCATTGGTGATCAGCATCAGCCCGGTGGTGTTGAAATCCAGGCGTCCGGCGATGTGCAGGTCGTCCTTGTCCGGTTCGTCCAACCAGTCGAGCGCCGTGGGGTGTTGCGGGTCGCGGGTTGCACTGACACAGCCGGGCGGCTTGTGCAGCATGAAGTAGCGCGCTGGCCGGCCTGCTTGCAGCACTTCGTCGTCGACTTCTACACGGCTGAATTCGCGGACTTGTGCATGGGGATCGCTGACGGTCTGTCCGTCGATCCGCACCCGGCGTTCCACCAGCAACAGGCGCACTTGTTGGCGATTGAATCGCGGCAGATTACTGAGGAAACGGTCGACGCGCATGGGCAGTTCAGGCAAGGCAACGGAGGGCAGGCATCTTACGCGATCGGCTGAGGCTTGGCGCGCAACTGGGCTTGGACCTGGGCGCAGCGTGGGCACAGGCAGGATTGATCACGCAGCTCGGCTGGCAATGCTTCAAGCACGGCCGGGTCGATGCTCACGCCGTAACACCAGCAGGCGCGGTCGGCGGTTCGTGGGTCGGCCAGGGTGCAGTCATTGGCACCGCCGCAGGCCGGGCAAAGATCGGGTTTATTCATAACTGGAATGAGGCATTTCCACGCAGGTTCGATTGCGCCCGGTCTGCCGGGCGCGTTGCAGCGCATGATCGGTCCGCGACAGCAGGCTGTGCAAGGTGTCTTCGTCCTGCAAGGTGGTGAGGCCGAGACTGACGGTGACCAGCAATTGTTTTCCACTGCAGAAATAGCGCTGCTTTTCGATGTGCTGACGAATTTTCTCTGCGATCTTCAGACCGGTCTGTCCATCGATGTCCTTGAGCAGGACGACAAAGGCTTCAGTGCTCCAGCGACACACGATGTCCGAATGCCGCAGGTTTTGTGTCAGGTCGCGGGCGAACCCGGCCAGCAGTTGATCGGTGGCGACATGACCATGGGTGGTGTCCAACCGCTTGAAATCGTCCAGTTCCATCAGCAGCGCAGTCAAGGGTTTGGGTTCGCGCTGGGCTTCATGGAGGGCTTGCACGGCCAGCAGGTCGAAGCCACGGCGATTCGGCAATTCGGTCAGGCTGTCGAGGGTGGCTTGGGCGTCGATGCGTTGTTGGTAGCTGTTGATCAACCGATAAAGGATTGCCAGGACAGCCAGCGTCACGAGTATGCCGATCAACAGGTTCAGATACAGTGTCTTGAGGATGTTATCGCGTACCGAGGCATGGGCTGCGTAATAGCCCAGCAAGGCAATGATCAGGAATCCGGTACCCAGCAGCGCCACCACGGCCAGGAGCGGCTTGCGCTGGGAATACAACGGCGAACGGAGCGACATGGCGATTCCCTTGGCGCAGACCCAATGAAGTCAGTTTAGTGGCCTTGTGGGAAAAGACAGTCGAATTTGCAGGTTTGCAAAATTGTGGCGAGGGGATTTATCCCCGTTGGGCTGCGCAGCAGCCCCAATACCTGACAGCGCGGTGTATCAGACAGAGTGCATTGGGGCCGCTTCGCGGCCCAGCGGGGATAAATCCCCTCGCCACAGGGCACTGTTTACCCAAGGGTAGTTAGATAAGCCCGCCATCCCCCCAGATGGCTGATGTCCTGCGCGCCCTCCAAACCATAGGCCTCGCAAATGAATCCGCTTTCCCAGCGCCCATCGGCCAGTTGCACCTTGCCCAGCCCCAACGGTGCGGGGATGCCGGTCAGGAACGAACCCAGTTCGCTGCTCGGCAGCTCCCAGACTTCCACCTCGATCGCCACGCCGCCCTCGCTGACCCGAAGCATGCCGGGGCGCAGGGGTGGGCCGCCGGCCAAGGCATGGAGACGGTAGTCCGGCGAGCTTTGGGTGGCCTCGATCAGCCGCGCGCCGCGTTGCTTGAGCTGCCAGTTCAACGCCAACCCGTCCAGGTGTGCGCCGCACACGACCAGCCGTGCCCGGTCGTGGCGCGCCGGGTGGGCGGGAACAGGCAAGGTCTTGTCCTGTTGACGCTGCAAGGCATCGGCCACGCTCAAGAGGTATTGATCGGTGAACGCTCGACCGAACAGCGTCACGCCCCAAGGCAAGCCGTTGGCCATGAATGCGCTGGGCACGGCGACGGCGGCGTAGTCCAGCAGGTTCATGAAATTGGTGTAGTACCCCAGCTCCGAGTTGCGCAGCACCGGTTCGGCGGCCAGTTCGGCGAGGGGCACCGGTCGGCCGATGGTCGGTGTGAGTACGCAATCAAGCGCCTCCATGGCCCGGTCGCATTGGGCTTTGAGCGTTTGCAAACGGTAGCGGGCACGGAAGGTTTGTACACCATCCACCGTAGGCGCTTTCGCCAATACGGCACGGATGACGGGCAGTACGGCGTCGGGCTCGCGCTCCATCAATGGGCCGGCAACGCTGTAGCGTTCGGCCACCCACGGGCCTTCATAAAGCAGCCGTGCGGCTTCCAGGAACGGCGACAGGTCCAGTTCCACGGCTTCGCCGCCCAGGCGTTCGAGTCGCTCGATGGCATCCAGAAACAGTTGCGGACCTTCAGGACAGCCGAAAAACTCCAAGTCTTGCTGGCGCGGCACACCGAAGCGAAAGCGCCGGGGCGCGCCGAACGCGGTGCCATCGTTCCACTGCGGGTTGTGGCGGCTGTAGTCGTCACGAGGGTCTGGACGGGCCGTCAGCGCCAACAGCTGGCTGGCTTCCTTGGCCGTCGCCGTGAAGGTCGTGACGCAGTCCAGCGTGCGACAGGCCGGGACCACGCCCGCCGTGGAGATCAGCCCCAGGGTGGCTTTCAATCCCACCAGGTTGTTCAACGCTGCGGGCACCCGACCGGAGCCGGCGGTGTCGGTGCCCAAGGCAAAGCTCGCCACGCCCAGGGCCACGGCCAGCGATGAGCCGGCGCTCGAACCGCCTGCCGGGTAGTCGGGCAGCACGCTGTTGCGGCAGGCGCCGTAGGGCGAGCGAGTGCCATTGAGCCCGGTGGCGAATTGGTCGAGGTTGGTCTTGCCCAGGGGGATCGCGCCCAGTGCCAGCAACTGTTCGACGATGGTGGCCGAACGTGGCGGTACGTAGGCAAACGAAGGGCAGGCGGCAGTGGTGGGAATGCCAGCCAGGTCGATGTTGTCCTTGATGGCAAAAGGTACGCCGTACAGCGGCAGGCTCTCGAGGTCGCGGCCTTCCAACGCGGTCAGGTAGGGTTCCAGTTCCTCGGCCGTCAGCAGGTGGATGAACAGGTGATAGTCCGGGTTCAGCGCCGCGGCTTTTTCCCGCAGCTCCAACAGCAATTTACGCGGCGTCAGTTCGCCGCTGCGGTAGGCATTGCGCAGGTCGTCCAAGCGAAGCGAAAGGTTCATGGGGTTAATCCTTTGATTGAGTTCAGTCACGTTCCAGCACCACGACACGCTGTCCGGCGCGCACCGCCGAACCGGGCTGCACGCGCACCTCGCGTACCATGCCGGCCACGGGTGCCAGCACCGGGATTTCCATCTTCATCGACTCCAGGATGACCAGCACATCGCCAGCGGCGACCCGAGCGCCAACCTCCACCTGGACCTGCCAGAGGTTACCGGCGATGTGGCTGTCGACACTCAGTTGACCGTCAGTCAGCGGCGAATCCTCGCTCGGTGCGATGGCCGGTTCTTCGCTGTCGAAGTGCGCCTGGCCACTGGCGATCCAACGCTCGCGCTCGGCGTCGAAGGCGCCTTGTTGCTGGTGACGGAACGCAGCGATGCTGTCAGCCTCCTGCGCCAGGAAACGCTGGTATTCAGCGAGATTGAGCTGGCTATGCTCGATCTTCAGGTCGAAGCGGCCCAGGGGGAAGTCCCGGCGGATGCGCAACAGTTCATCGGCACTGACCGGGTAGAAGCGGATCTGGTCGAAAAACCGCAGCAGCCACGGCTTGCCGTCGAAGGCGGCGACGTCCCGATAACGGTTCCACATCTGCAACGTGCGCCCGACGAACTGATAGCCGCCCGGGCCTTCCATGCCGTACACGCACATATAGGCGCCGCCGATGCCTACCGAGTTTTCCGCGGTCCAGGTGCGGGCCGGGTTGTATTTGGTGGTCACCAGGCGATGGCGTGGGTCGAGCGGTGTGGCGACCGGTGCGCCAAGGTAGACGTCCCCCAGGCCCATGACCAGGTAGCTGGCATCGAACACCGTGCGTTGCACCTCATCGAGGTTGGGCAGGTCGTTGATGCGCCGGATGAACTCCAGGTTGCTCGGGCACCAGGGCGCGTCCTTGCGCACCGTGGTCATGTATTTTTCGATGGCGAGTTGGCAAGCCGGATCGTCCCAGGACAATGGCAGATGGACGATGCGCGACGGCACTTGCAGGTCTTGCGCGGCGCACACGGCGTCCCATTCCCCGGCGACGATGGACAGTAGATCGGCCAGGGGTAATTGCTCGGGTTGGTAGTGCACTTGCAGCGAGCGAATGCCCGGCGTCAGGTCGATCACGCCGGGCAGGTGTTTGTGTTCCAACGCTTGCATCAAGGCGTGGGCGCGAAAGCGCAGCACCAGGTCCAGTTCGGGGGCGCCGATTTCCAGCAGCAGGTGGGTGTCGCCAGATAGCCTTGCCACCAGGCGGGTATCGTCCTGGCCGATATCCAATACCACAGGCGACCCCCATTTCTGTGTGCACCCAAAACCTGTGGCGAGCGAGCTTGCTCGCGCTGGGTCGCGAAGCGGCCCCAACTCTTTATCGGTAGGATCATTGTCTGGCGAGTGCTGCGCACTCGAGCGGGAGCAAGCTCCCTCGCCACAAGGGATGTGTGTCGCCAATGAGCGGGCGGTCGATATGTCCACCGGCACAAACCGCACCTTGTCCCCTGCCTTGAGTTGCCCCAACTGCCAGAGGTCCGCTTCGATCACCGTCACCGGGCAGACGAAACCGCCCAGGCTCGGGCCGTCGGGGCCGAGGATGACGGGCATGTCGCCGGTGAAGTCCACGGCGCCGATGGCGTAGGGGTTGTCATGGATATTGGAAGGGTGCAGCCCGGCCTCGCCGCCGTCGGCGCGGACCCACTCGGGTTTCGGCCCGATCAGGCGCACGCCGGTGCGGCTGGAGTTGAAGTGCACTTCCCAGGCCGTGTCGAAGAAGGACTGGATGTAGCGCTCGGTGAAATATTCGGGCGCGCCGTGGGGGCCGTAGATCACGCGGATCTGGCGCACGCTCGGCAGTTCCAGGATCGGTGCGCTGGTTGGCGGCAGTGTCGTGTGCTCATCCAGCGGTGTCAGGTGCAACACGTCGCCGGTACACAACGCTCGTCCGCCGTGGCCGCCAAACTGGCCGAGGGTGAAGGTGCTTTTACTGCCCAGGTAATCCGGCACTTGCACGCCGCCTTGCAGGCACAGGTAACTGCGTGCCCCGGCGCCAGAGATGTTGCCGATCGCGAGGGTGGCGCCGGCAGCAATCGACAACGGTGTATTCATCGGCACCGCTTCACCGTCGAGCGTGAGGGCAATCACCGCACCGGTCACCGTCACTCGGGCGGCGCAGTTAAAACGCAGCAGCGGCCCGTTCATGGTGATTTCCAATGCCGCCGCACCTTCTTCGTTGCCCAAGAGGCGATTGCCCAGGCGCAACGAACGGCTGTCCATCGGCCCTGACGGCGGTACACCCACGGCCCAATAACCGAGGCGGCCGGGATAGTCCTGGACGCTGGTCTGGGTGCCGGGGCTGAGCACCTCAACGGTGTGGGCACGATAGACCAGCGCTTCCAGGCAGCGGGTCCAGGGCTGGCCGCTGGCAAACGGTGTGTCGAGGAGAATTTGTTGCAGGTATTGGCGGTTGGTCTCGACGCCGTACAGCAGGCTTTCGTCCAGCGCTTGATGCAAGCCCAGGCGTGCCTGCTCGCGGGTCGGCGCCCAGCGAATGACCTTGGCGATCATCGGGTCGAAGTAGGGCGGGATCTGGCAACCGGCCTCGACCCAGGTGTCGATGCGCAGTGCTTTGCCGTCGGCCTGGGGAAATTTCACGGCGGTCAGCAGCCCTGGGCTTGGCTGGAAATCCCGGCCTGGGTCCTCGGCATACAGGCGCGCCTGGATCGCGTGGCCCTCGGCTTTCAAACCTTGGCCCAGCTCGTTCAGTGGCGGTAAATCACCGGCCGCCAATTGCACCATCCAGCGCACCAGGTCCACGCCCCAGACCTGCTCGGTGACGCCATGCTCCACTTGCAGGCGGGTGTTCACTTCCAGGAAATAGAAGCGCCCTGCGTCGCTGTCGAACACGAACTCCACAGTGCCGGCGCTGCGGTAGTTCACGGCTTGGGCCAGTTGGATCGCCGCTGCGCAGAGTTCGTCGGCCATGCCCTCGGGCAGGTTCGGTGCCGGGGTTTCCTCGAGGACTTTCTGGTTGCGCCGTTGCACCGAGCAGTCGCGCACCCCCAGGGCGATCACCTGCCCCTGGCCATCGCCGAACACCTGCACTTCCAGATGCCGTGCGCGTTCGATGTACTTCTCGATGAACACTCCGGCATCGCTGAAGTTGTTCTGGCCCAGGCGCTTCACAGCTTCGAAGGATTCGCTCAGCTCAGCGGCGCTGCGACACACGCGCATGCCGATGCCGCCGCCGCCGGCGGTACTTTTGAGCATCACCGGATAACCGATCTGAGTGCCGGCCAGTAGCGCGGCGTCGAGGCTGTCGAGCAGTTCGGTGCCTTCGAGCAGCGGCACGCCGTGTTGCCGAGCCAGGTCGCGGGCGGTGTGCTTGAGGCCGAACACGCGTAGTTGCTCTGGTGTCGGACCAATGAAGGCGATCCCGGCCGCTTCGCAGGCTTCGGCGAAGGCTGCGTTTTCCGAGAGAAAGCCGTAGCCGGGATGAATCGCCGTCGCGCCACTGTTTTTGGTGATCGCGAGGAGCTTGTCCACCGCCAGATACGTATTGGCCGCCGCGCCTTCGCCCAGGCTGTGGGCTTCGTCGGCCTGCAAAATATGCAGGCTGGCGGCATCGGCTTGGGAATACACCGCGACACCTTGGACCTTCAGTTCGCCCAGGGTCCGCAGGATGCGGCAGGCGATGGCGCCACGGTTGGCAATCAGGATTTTTTCGAACATGGCATTACCCCTCAGGCATACAGGTCTGCCTGAATTGGGATGCGGGCCGTCCCGCAGTTTTCGATGGCCGCCGGGGTCGTCCCTGGCGGCGAAACTTCCAAACACCTCATCCCCTGCGGGGTTCATGAAGTTATTTGATGCACTGCCCCGACCGGCTCTGGCACAACGCGAACAGCCAGCGGCGCAGGCGGGTGAGTTTCAGTTCCATATCAAAAGCTCCGCAGGCGTGGGGTTGTAGGCGTTGCACGGGTTGTTCAGTTGCGGGCAGTTGGAGATCAACACGATCACGTCCATCTCGGCCCGCAGGTCGACGTATTTGCCTGGCGCCGAGATCCCGTCTTCGAAGGTCAGGCCGCCATCGGCGGTGACCGGCACGTTCATGAAAAAGTTGATGTTCGGCCCGATATCGCCCTTGCCCAGGCGACCGTCGTGGGCACAGGCCCGCAGGTAGTTGTCACGGCAGCTGTGCATGTAGCGTTTTTCCAGGGCGTAGCGCACGGTGTTGCTTTCCTGGGCGCAGGCGCCGCCGAGGGTGTCGTGGCGCCCGCAGGTGTCTTCGACGATGGTCAGCATCGGGTGGCCGAGGTTGGAATACAGCACGCTGCCGGTGCTCAGGTAAACGCTGTTTTGTCGACGCAGGGTGCGCTGCACGTCGTAGCGTTCCTTGGGGTTGGCCAGGCTGTAGAACAGCGTGTCGACCGCTTGGTTGCCTTCCAGGTCGAGGATGCGCAAGGTCTGGCCCTTCTTGACCTCCACCAGCCAGGGTTCCCCGGCGGGAATCGTGGCACGGTAGACGGCGGTATCGGGTTGCTTGTGTGCGGTGGCGATGGCGAGTGACATGGCAGCGATCCTCAGGCGAACAGGCGGTCGGTGTTGATAAAGCCGCGCTGGTTTTCCGGACGCGAAAGGCGGCAGTGCTCGGCGACGCTGGCATCGGCATTCATCCAGCTGAGCTTGAGCGGTTGCGGGGCGTATTGCGGGTTCGGGTCCATCGGGTGTTGCAGCGCGGTCAGCACCACCAGGGTGTCCATCGGCGCGTACAACTCGATGTAGTCGCCGGTCAGGGAATTGCCCTCGACGAAGTGAAAGTTTCCGGCCTCATCGACATCGACCCGGCTGAACAGGTTGAGGGTCATCAGCAGGTCGGACAGGCCCAGTCCCCATTTGCCCAGTTCCACCAACAGGTTGTCGGTGCCGTTGCGAAAGAAGCCGTTGCGCAGTTCCTGGTAGCGGCCCTGACCGTATTTTTGCGCGACTTCCTCGGCGCAGAGCACGCCGCCCAGGCTGTCGCTCCAGCCGCAGGTGTCGGCGGTGATGGCGGCCAGCACCCGGCCCATGTCCGAGTAAAGGCAGTGGCCGGCGGTGAGCTTGGCGGTGTGTTGGCATTTGAGGCTGTCGGGCAGGTTCAGGCGTTCGGTTTTCTCGTTGGCATTGAGTAGCGTGAGGCTCACGTTGGCCCCGCCACGCAGGTCGGTCAGGCGCAGCAGTTGGCCGCGCTTGAGCACGAAGGAGCGGTGGCCGCCACCGGGCAGCAATTCTTCGGCGAAGGGCGTAAACAAGTGGGTCGAGTCGGTCATGAAAAAACTCCGTTCAAGCAATACGCAACGTGCCGGCCAGTTCGGCGGGCAGGGCGTCGACGGCGGCACGGGCGGTGCGGCGGTCGCTGTTCAATGGGATGTCGTAGGTGATGCGTGCGCCATAGGCGCCGGGGGCGTGGGGATCGACGCGGACCTTGTCGAACACCAACAGGCGTGTGCCGAGGCTGAAACCTTCGGACAGGTCGTGGGTGACCATGAACACCGTCAGCCGGGTTTCGCGCCACAGCTCCAGCAGCAGGGCATGCATGTCTTTGCGAATGCCCGGGTCGAGGGCGCCGAAGGGCTCGTCCAGCAGCAGGACCCGCGGCTTCATGATCAGTGCCTGGGCGATCGCCAGCCGCTGCTGCATACCCCCGGACAGTTGCGCCGGGTATTTATCCAGCGCATGGCCGAGGCCGACTTTGTCCAGTAGTTGCGCAGCTTCTTCGCGGGCCTGGCGCTTGGCGCTGCCGAACAGCCGCCCCAAAAGTGCTGAGCGCGGCAACTCCAGGCCCAGGGCCACGTTGTCCAGCACGGTCAGGTGCGGGAACACCGAATAGCGTTGGAACACCACGCCCCGGCTGGCATCCGGCTCGCCGGCCAAGGGCTCGCCGTCCAGGAGAATCTGCCCGCGGCTGGCGCGCTCCTGGCCCAGCAGCAACCGCAGGAAGGTCGACTTGCCGCAACCCGAGGCACCCACCAGGGTGCAGAACTCACCTTCGGCGACCCTCAGGTTCAAACGCTCCAGTACCACCTGATCGGCATACTGTTGCCAGACGTTGTTCACCGTAATAAAGCTCATGCCTTCGCCCCCTCATACCAGGGGAACGCTTGCCGGGTCAGGCGCTTGAGGCCCCAGTCCATCAGCCAGGCGAGCAGGGTGATCCACACCACGTACGGCAAGATCACGTCCATCGCCAGGTAACGCCGCACCAGGAAAATCCGATAGCCCAGCCCATCGGTGGAGGCGATGGCTTCGGCGGCGATCAGAAACAGCCAGGCCGAACCTAGCATCAGCCGCAGGGAAATCAGCAAGCGCGGCAGCAATTGCGGCAGCACCACCCGCAGCATCAGCGTCCAGGTCGAAGCGCCGAGGGTCTGGGCCTTGATCAGCAGTTCGGGCGGAATTTCCCGGGCGCGCTGTTCCAGGTCGCGAGCCAGGCACGGTGTGATGCCAATCACGATCAGCATGACTTTCGACAATTCCCCCAGGCCAAAGACGATGAACAGGATTGGCAGGATGGCCAGCGGCGGCACCATCGACACCACGGTGAGCAGCGGCGATAACGGCGCGCCCAACAGCGGCAACGTGCCGGCGGCGATGCCCAGGCACAGTCCGGCCAGGGCACTGATGCCCAGGCCGATGGCCAACCGACGCAGGCTCGACGCGGTGTCCTGCCAGAGCAGGTATTCGCCGCTGCGGGCGTCAGCGGTGAAGGCCAGGCGCTTGACCGCATCGGCCATTTGCACGGCGCTGGGTAGCAGTTTGTCGTTGGGGTTGTCCGTCAACCGTTCGGCCGAGCCCATGAAGTAGGCGAGCAACACCAGCGCGAAGGGCAGGATCACCAGCAACAAGCGGCTGGGACGATCCGGGTAGCGGTTGATCAGGCGCATGCCAGGTCCTCCGGTTTACAGCTTGGCGTCGGCGGCCAGCTGTACGTAGGTCGGGTCAAAGCGCAGCTTGAGGTTGGCCTTGTCGCCGCGGGTTACGCCATTGGCGAACGCCATGCCGACTGCGTTGGCGTCCTTGGCACCTTCGCCCAGCAAGCTGTGCTGGAACGAGAAGTTGGCGACTTTGCCCATGGTGGCGGGCAGTTGTTCGCTGGTGGCGAAACCCAGGGCTTCTTTGGGTGTGGCGAACAGCTTGGTGGTGTCCAGTTGCGCCTGGAAGCCGGCCAGGTCGGTGCCCGAGGCCTTGGCCATGTGCTCCAACGCGGTCTTGCTCGCGGCGTTTTTCGCGTTCATCAGCGCCACCACTTCAAACCAGGCGCCGGTCAACGCTTTGCCCAGGGCCGGGTTGTCCTGCAGGGTCTGGGTGTTGACCACCATCATGTCCATGATCTCGCCAGGGACCTGGCTGGAATTGAACACTTCGCTCACGCCGGGCTGGGCCTTGATGTCCGAGAGCATCGGGTTCCAGGTGGTGACGGCCTTGACCTGGTCGGTGTTGAAGGCGGCAGAGATGTCGGCGTCGGAGGTATTGACGACTTTCAGGTCTTTCTCGGCGAGACCAACCGAATCCAGGGCGCGGGCCAGCAGGTAATGGGACACCGACAGTTCCACCAGGTTGACGTCCATGCCCTTGAGATCGGTGACTTTCTTGCCTTCGCCCTTGAGGACGATGCCGTCGTTGCCATTGGAGAAGTCGCTGATGATCAGCGCGGTGCTGTCCACGCCACCGGCGGCGGGAATGGTCAGGGCGTCCATATTGGTCATGGTGCAGCCGTCGAACTGACCGGCGGTGTACTGGTTGATGGATTCGACGTAATCGTTGAGCTGCACGACATCGATCTTGATGCCGTATTTTTTCGCCCATTTGTCGACGATGCCTTGGCTACCGGCGTATTCCCAGGGCATCCAACCGGCATAAATGGTCCAGCAGACGCTGAAGTGGTCTTTTTGAGCAGCGGCGGATGAGAAGCTCACGAGGGCCGAGAGGACGGCGAGGAGCAGGGCGGACAGACGAAGCTTGAACATGGTGGTTCTCCAGTTGATCAAGGGCGGACAGGAGCAACGCGGCACCGCGAACGGTGGCTTGTCTCCCGGGCTTTTGTCCCGCCGTGTAACCTCAACTGGAGGTCGCCAACTCTCGGACCAGTCACTCGCCAGAGGCGAGCCGGAACCCTAGTCAGCCATTGCAAATTGTGGTGCCGCGAACCTGTGATGACTCCTGCACGGGGTTTGTTAAAGCGAGAGCCGTGCCAATTCGGGCAAAGGCCCGGGTTAGAGAGGGCAGGTGTTGGGGAGAGAATGCTTGGGGGCGGATTTGTGCTTGCTTGTGGTGCCGTCGCGCACCGGAAGAGGGCGACGAGCGACATGTTTCTAGTTGTTGCCAGGTCGCACCAGATTCCGATTTTGCTGTCTGAATATGCGTCAGTCACACAAAGTTGGCTGCCGCCCATCAGCGTCGCTGATGCGGCTCATTCGCGGTCCAGGAGGCCGCCATGTATCGACGACTGCTCCTCATTGCGTTTCTCGGTTTGACTCTTTCGGCCTGCGTGCCTTACTACGACGGAGACTCGAGCTACTACCGTTCCGAGGTCTATACCTCACCGGCACCGGTCTATTACGGTGGCGGGAGTTATTATTCGGCTCCGCGTGGCTATTACGCCCCGCGGTATTACCAACCGGCGCCGCGCTATTACTCGGCACCGCGTTACTACCAACCGGCGCCGCGCCATTACTCGGCACCGCGTTACTACCAGCAAGGCCCACGCTACTACTCGCCACCGCGAGCGGCGTACCGGTCTTATCCGAATCGGGGTGGCTGGGACGGCCATGACCGGGGCGGCTGGAATGACGACCGACGCGGTCGAGGCGGACGTGATCATCGGGGACGCGGCGATCACGATGGACGGGGCAGTCACCGCTGATCCCAGGGCAACAGAAAGCGGCGCATAAAGCGCCGCTTTTTTGTGCCTGCAATAAACCCGATGGGATAGCTCTTGTGGGAGTTGCTGACTCGTTACTCGTTGGACAAGTCCGCCAACGGATGCCGACCTTCCCACGCCTTGTGAAAGTGCGCCTCGACCGCCGCCTCGGGCACATGGTTGATGTCCGGCCAGTGCCAACGGGGCTTGTGGTCCTTGTCGATCAGCCGCGCGCGCACGCCTTCGCTGAATTCCGGATGGCGACAGCAGTTGAGGCTCAAGGTGTATTCCATCCGGAACACGCCGGCCAAGGACAAATGCCGGGCACGGGCGATCTGTTCCCAGACCAGATGAGCGGTCAGCGGGGAGCCTTCGCTCATGGTCTTGGCCGCGCGGGCGATCAACGGGTCCGGGTGGTCCACCAACAAACTGAGCGCTTTCCAGGCGCAGCGCACATCGCTGACATCCAGCCATTCATCGATTTTCTGCCGACGTGGTAGCCATTGGGCTTCGGGCATTTGGCCGACCGCTTCCTGTTGCAGGGCCTTGAGCAGGCTGTTGAGCTGCACCGCGGTCTGTTCCTGCCAGTTGAGTTGCAGCAGGCCTTCGATCAGGTCGTCCTGTTGTTCATCCAGCAAAAAGCGGTCGGCCAGGTCCAGGTCGATGGCGTCCCGGGCATTCATGTGGGCGCCGGTCAGGCCGAGAAACAGCCCGAGCTTGCCGGGCAGGCGCGACAAGAACCAACTGGCGCCGACATCCGGGTACAGGCCGATGCTGATTTCCGGCATGGCCAGGCGACTGCTTGGCGTGACGATGCGGGTACTGGCGCCTTGCAGCAGGCCCATGCCGCCGCCCAGTACATAACCGTGGCCCCAGCACAGCAGGGGTTTTGGATAGGTGTGCAGGTTGAAGTCCAAGCGGTATTCCGCCGCGAAGAATTGGGCCGCCAACGGCGGCACTTCGCCGGGATGGGCGCGGCAGGCTTCCACCAAGCTGCGCACTTCACCGCCGGCGCAGAAGGCCTTGGCGCCATTGCCGCGCAACAGCACACAAACGACCTGCGGCTCCCGGGCCCAGGCATCGAGACGATCACGCAAGGCGTTGATCATCGGAAGGGACAAGGCATTCAAGGATTTTTCGGCGTCCAGGGTGGCGATGCCGATACGGGCACCGTCGATGCCGGTGAGCTCTTCGAAGTGCAGATTCATCGTGACCTCGATCAGAAATTTGAATAATCAGTATGACCGCTGCGTGGGAAAGTGCTGGTTCTGCGTCAGATCAATTGACAAGCCATGTAGGCTTTCCTAGGGTGCGCCCATTGTTTTTACCGGATGCAACCATGACTGCCGACGACCGTATCAAACTCGAACCGAGCTGGAAGCAGGCACTGCGTGCCGAGTTCGACCAGCCCTACATGGCGGAGTTGCGCGAATTCCTACGTCGGGAGTACGCCGCCGGCAAGGAAATTTATCCACCGGCACCGCTGATTTTCAATGCCCTCAATTCCACACCGCTGGACAAGGTCAAGGTGGTGATCCTCGGCCAGGATCCGTATCACGGCCCGGGCCAGGCCCATGGCTTGTGTTTCTCGGTGCAACCGGGTGTGCCGGCGCCGCCGTCGCTGGTGAACATCTACAAGGAGTTGAAGCGCGATCTGAACATCGATATTCCCAACCACGGCTATCTGCAAAGCTGGGCCGACCAAGGCGTGTTGCTGCTCAACACTACCATGACCGTGGAGCGTGCCAACGCCAACGCCCACGCAGGCAAGGGCTGGCAGCATTTCACCGACCGGGTCATCGAAGTGGTCAGCGAACACCAGCAGAACCTGGTCTTCCTGTTATGGGGCGCCCATGCCCAGAGCAAGCAGAAACTGATCGACGCTACCAAGCACTTGGTGCTGACCTCGGTTCACCCGTCACCGTTGTCGGCTTATCGGGGTTTTCTGGGGTGCGGGCATTTCAGTCGGGCCAACAAGTTCCTCGAGCAACATGGCGAGGCGCCTATTGATTGGCGGTTGCCGCCGCTTTAAGTGGTCGGCAGTCAGGGCCCCATCGCGAGCCCAAACCACCCACAACCCGTGGCGAGGGAGCTTGCTCCCGCTCGGCTGCGCAGCAGTCGCAAAATCGGATCATGCGGTCCGGCTGAAAAAATGCAGAGGCCTGCTTCGCAGGCCAGCGGGAGCAAGCTCCCTCGCCACATTGTGTGAAGCCGAAATTGGAGCTCGACCAAAGTCCCTGTGGGAGTGAGCTTGCTCGCGATGAAGGCAACTTGGTCTATAAGTCCGAACCCGGCTTGCGCATCCAATACCTGAACAACGGCTCCGCCAGAAACAACACAAACAGCAATCGCATCACCTGCAACGCTGTCACCAATGGCACTGACAGTTGCAATGTTTCCGCCGTCAGGCTCATTTCCGCGATGCCGCCGGGCATCATACCGAGTGTCAGTGAACGCAGATCCAGATGGGTCAAGGTGCTCAAGCCTAGGGCTGCAAGCGTGGCGATCAGCATCGTCAACACCGTGCCGATCAGGGTACGCCCCATGAACGACGGCGCCCGACGAAAGAACTGCCGGTTGAAATGACAACCCAATCCGCTGCCGATCAACCACTGGCCGACCTGGCTGGCGCCGTTGGGCAGGCCGATGTGCAGGTCCCAACCGACGCTCACCGCCGCACTTACCAGCAAGGGTCCGAACAACCAGGGGTTGGGTTGGCGCAATCGCTCCCAGACCCAGGCGAGCAGGGCGCCCGCCGGGAACAGGATCGCCAGCCACAGCCAGTCCACCGTCGTGGCGTGTTGCACCGGCGAGCCTTCGCCCAACAGGTACTTGAAGGCTGCCGGCACGCACAACACTACCACCAGCACCCGCAGGCTCTGGCCTGCTGCAACACGACTAAGGTCCGCGCCGTTGCGGGCGCCGAGGTTGACCATTTCGCCGGAACCGCCCGGCATGCTCGAGAAAAACGCGGTGGCGCGCTCCTCGCCAGTGCGACGCATGAGCCAGACACTCACCACGCTGGACACGCTGGTGATCAGCGCACCGAAGAAGATCAGGCCGAAGTGGCTCAGCACCTGCTCCATCACCACAGGAGTGAAGTGCAGGCCGATACCGATGCCCACCACCCATTGGCCGCACTTACGGCCGCCGGGGATTTCCATCAGTTGCCACGGCGTAAGACAGCGCACCAGTATGATCGCCAGCAACGAGCCGACCATCCAGGGCAAAGGCCAGCCGATCAGGCTGGCCAGGTAACCGCCGGCCAGGCCGACCAGCGGTGTTCCCCACCATTGTCTGAATATCGCCTCAGACATTGGCCAGGGCGCGACGTTGAGCGGCGCGGCGACGCCAGATTCGCAGCAATGGCATGAACAGCATGATCGCTGTCAGGATCCAGCAGCCGAACGTGATCGGGCTCGACCAGAGGATCTCCAGTGCACCGTTGGAAATCGACAGCGCACGCCGCAGGTTCTGCTCCATCAGGCCACCGAGGATGAAGCCCAGCAGCACTGGCGACAGCGGGAAGTCCAGCTTGCGCAGGATATAGCCGAAGATGCCGATACCGATCATCAGGAACAGGTCGAACGTGGTGGCATGCACCGCATAGACGCCGATCCCGGTGATGATCGCGATGACCGGCACCAGTGCCCAGTTCGGCACCGCCAGGATCCGGGTGAAGATGCGGATCATCGGGATGTTGAGGATCACCAGCATGATGTTGGCGACGAACAACGACGCGATCAGGCCCCAGACGATGTCCGGCTGTTGCTGGAACAGCAGTGGACCGGGCGTGATGTTGTACAGCGACAGCGCGCCGATCATCACCGCGGTGGTGCCCGAGCCGGGAACACCGAGGGTCAGCATTGGCACCAGCGCACCGCAGGCCGCGCCACCGATGGCTGTTTCCGGGGCGGCGAGGCCGCGCTTGTCGCCCTGGCCGAACGTGCCACCGGCGCCGGCAATGCGTTTTTCCGTCATATAGGCCACGGCACTGGCCAGGGTCGCACCAGCACCCGGCAGCACGCCCATGATGAAACCGAGCACGCCGCAGCGCAGGTTCACAGTGAAGACCGACGCGGCTTCCTTGAAGTTGAACATCATTCGCCCGGTAGCTTTCACCGCCTCCTGGCCGCGATGGGTTTTTTCCAGCAGCAACAGGATTTCGCTGATGGAGAACAGGCCCAGCACCAGCACGACGAACTGGATGCCGTCGGTCAAGTGGATGTTGTCCCCGGTGAAACGGTACACGCCGCTGTTGGCGTCGATCCCGACACTGGACAGGAACAGGCCGATCAGCGCCGCGATGAAGGTCTTGAGCGGTCGGTCGCCGGCCATGCCGCCGAGGCAGACAATGGCGAACACCATCAGGACGAAATATTCCGCCGGCCCGAAGGCAATCGCCCATTTGGCCAGCAACGGTGCGAACAACACCATGCCGCAGGTGGCGATGAACGCGCCGATGAACGAACTCCACGCCGACAGCGACAACGCCACGCCGGCCAGGCCTTGGCGGGCCATTGGATAGCCATCGAGGGTGGTCATCACGGTGGAAGCTTCACCCGGGATGTTGAGCAGGATCGAGCTGATACGTCCGCCGTATTCGCAACCCAGGTACACCGCGGCCAGCAGGATCAGCGCCGATTCCGGCGGCAGCCCCAGGGCAAAGGCAATCGGGATCAGCAGCGCCACGCCGTTGATCGGGCCCAGGCCCGGCAGCAGGCCGACCACGGTGCCGATCAGGGTGCCGGTCAGTGCTGTGACGAGGTTGTAGGGGGTCAGTGCAACGCCAAAACCCTGGCCGAGATAATTCAGGGTATCCATATCAATTCTCCAGGACGTCGAGCAGGCCCAGGGGCAGCGGCACGTCCATCAGCTTGTCGAACAACAGGTAAAGACCGATGGCCATCAGGCTGATGATCACCACGCTGGGCACCCAGCGACCGCCGTAAAGGCGCGCCATCGGCACGCCGATCAGGATGCTGGCAAGAATGAAGCCCAAGGGTTCGAAGGTGCCGGCGAAGACCAGCAGCAGCACCACGCAGATACCGATTTTCTGCAAGGTTTCGCGGTCCAGGTGCGGGTCTTCGTCGCTATGCACGATGGGCGTCGGGCGAAACAGCATGTACAGCAATGCCAGCCCCATCAGCCCGAGCATCAGCAAGGGGAAGGCGCGCGGGCCGACCGGTTCGTAGGAAAAGGCCGCTTGATAGGGCCAGGCCATCAGTGCCAGGCCGATACAGGCCAGTAGCAGCACCGCGGCAAAAATACGTTGGATGGTGAGCATGACTAACTCCTGGGCGGCGCCGACAGTGCCGGCGCCGCCGCGAGAACAGAGACGGTTACTGGATCAGGCCGAACTCTTTGGCCAGCACCTTGTAATCAGCCACTTGTTTCTTCACATAGGCATCCAGTTCCGGGCCGGTCATGGCGAACGGGAACAGCTCGCGCTGGTCGCGCAACTTGGCGAATTCTTCGGAAGCCAGCAGTTTGTCGAACGCGTCTTTCCACCAGGCGTAGTCTTCGTCGCTGACCTTTGGCCCGAGGTAGAAGCCACGGACCACTGGCCAGAGGATGTCGTAGCCTTGTTCGCGAGCGGTCGGGATATCTTTCATTTCCGGCTCGTCCAGGCGTTTATCGGAGAACACCGCCAACAGACGCATGTCACCACTCTGGATGTGCGGCATGGAGTCGGAAATGTCCGTACTGCCGACCTGAATATGGCCGCCGAGCAGGGCTGTGGCGATTTCACCACCGCCTTCGAGTGCCACGTAGCGCAGTTTGCGCGGGTCGATGCCGGCAGCCTTGGCGATCAGGGCGGTTTGCATCCAGTCCTGGCTGCCGACGGTGCCGCCGGAACCGATCACCACGGAACCTGGATCTTTCTTCAGGGCCTGTACCAGATCATCGAGGTTCTTGTAGGGCGAATCGCTCTTTACCGCGATGGCGCCGTAGCTGGTGCCAACGGCCGCCAGCCAGCGCACGGCGTTTTCATCGAAACGACCGAACTTGCCTTGCGCCAGGTTCAACAGCGAACCGCTGGACCAGGCCACCAGCGTGCCGGCGTCGGCCGGGCGTTGGGCGACCACTGCGTTGTACGCCACCGCGCCGACACCGCCGGGCATGTAGGTCACACGCATGGGTTTGGTCAGCAGTTTCTGGTTCACCAGCGCGCTTTGCGCCAGTTTGCACGTCAGGTCGAAGCCGCCTCCCGGTGCCGCCGGGGCGATGCATTCGGGGCGCTTGGGCTCCTTGGATGGATCAGCGGCGAGCAACTGCCCGGCGAACATCAGGCATCCGGCGGCCAGGGCTACTTTACGCAGTGAAAGGTTCATTGTTGTCTCCACAGGATTGTTGTTATGCGTGGTGAAAATGTGTCGTTGACAGATCCCGCCCAAGTCATCGCTGACGGGGCGCGCAGGTCATTACCGGGATTGAATGCAGGGCGACACCGCCCAAGGCGGTCTGGTTGAAGCGAGAAGGGCGAGCAGGCGCTGGGGCCTGTAGCTGCATGGACAGCATGGTGAATACTCCGCTTTTATTCTTCTTATTCAGGACGAAAATGCTTCGTGGCATTTTTCATTCGCGATCGGGCGCCGCGACGGTCAGTCGAAACTATCCGTAAAGGGACTCTAACGGCCCAACCTTTCGCTAACCTTTCAAAAGCTTTCAGCGTGTTTTTTGGCTTCACAGTGGCGGATGCGGCTGTAAACTCCGCGCCAAAGAATGGCGTCGGCCATCCCTGAATCGAGGAAAAACCCATGCGTGTTCTGCTCGTCGAAGACCATCTGCAGCTCGCCGAAAGCGTTGCCCAAGCGCTCAAGAGTGCCGGTTTGACCGTGGACGTGCTGCACGACGGCGTCGCGGCCGACCTGGCCTTGAGCAGCGAGGAATACGCCGTGGCGGTCCTGGATGTCGGGCTGCCGCGCATGGACGGCTTCGAGGTGTTGGCGCGTCTGCGGGCCCGTGGCAAGACCTTGCCGGTACTGATGCTGACCGCTCGCAGCGACGTCAAGGACCGCGTCCATGGCCTGAACCTCGGTGCCGACGATTACCTGGCCAAGCCATTCGAGCTCACTGAGCTGGAGGCCCGGGTCAAGGCACTGTTGCGCCGCAGCGTACTGGGCGGCGAGCGCCAGCAGCGCTGTGGCGGGCTGGTCTATGACCTGGACACCCGCCGGTTTACCCTCGACGAAGAACTGTTGACGCTGACCTCCCGTGAGCAAGCCGTGCTGGAGGCGTTGATCGCCCGGCCGGGGCGGGTGATGAGCAAGGAGCAACTGGCGGCCCAGGTGTTCGGCCTGGACGAAGAGGCCAGCCCCGACGCCATCGAAATCTACGTTCATCGCCTACGCAAGAAACTCGATGGTCATGCGGTGGCGATCGTGACGTTCCGCGGCCTGGGCTACCTGCTGGAAAATCGCAATGCATAAGCCCGACAGCCTGCGCTGGCGGCTGCTTCGCAACCTCGCGCTGCTGCTGGTGGTATTGATGCTCGCCAGCGGCTTGAGCGCCTATTGGAACGGTCGTGAGGCTGCCGACACCGCCTACGATCGGACCCTGCTGGCTTCGGCACGGACCATCGCTGCGGGCCTTTCGGCGCGTGACGGCAGCCTCAGTGCGGATGTGCCCTACGTGGCCCTGGATACTTTCGCCTACGACAGCGCCGGACGCATTTATTACCAGGTCAATGACATCGACAAGAAGCTGATTTCCGGCTATGAAAACCTCCCCGGTCCGCCGCCCGGCACGCCGCGCACGGACGATTACCCAGCCCTGGCGCGCTTTTACAACGCTCGCTATCAGGGCCAGAACGTGCGGGTGGTGAGCCTGCTCAAGGCCGTGAGCGAGCCGAACATGAACGGCATGGCGGAAATTCGTGTAGCGGAGACTGAAGAGGCGCGGGTCAGCATGGCCCGCGGGCTGATGGCCGACACGCTGTTGCGCCTGGGCATGCTGGCCGTGGGCGCGCTGCTGTTGGTGTGGTTTGCAGTCAGCGCGGCATTGCGCCCGTTGGAACGCTTGCGCACGGCGGTGGAAGAGCGCCAGTCGGATGACCTGCGGCCATTGCCCCTGGTGGAAGTGCAGCATGAACTCTGGCCGTTGGTGCGCGCCCTCAACCATTTCACCGAGCGTCTGCGCGGGCAATTCGAACGCCAGGCGCAATTCATTGCCGATGCCGCCCATGAATTGCGTACGCCCCTGGCTGCACTCAAGGCCCGCCTTGAGCTGGGCTTGCGAGCCAGCGAACCGGCGACCTGGCGTGAGACCCTGGAAACTGCGGCCCAAGGTACTGACCGGTTAACCCACCTGGCTAACCAATTGCTGTCCTTGGCGCGTGTGGAAAACGGCGCCCGGGCCATTGCCGAGGGCGGCGCGCAACTGCTTGATCTCAGTCAGTTGGCTCGTGAGTTGGGCATGGCCATGGCCCCGCTGGCCCATGCCCGAGGGGTGGCGCTGGCCCTGGAAGCCGACGAGCCTGTGTGGTTGCGGGGCGAGCCGACCTTGTTGAACGAGTTGTTGAGCAACCTGGTGGACAACGCCCTGGCCCATACCCCGTCGGGCGGCAATGTAATCTTGCGGGTTTCTGCGCCGGCCGTGCTGGAGGTCGAGGACGATGGCCCCGGCATTCCGCTGCACGAGCGGGATCGGGTGTTCGAGCGCTTCTATCGACGCAACCAGCAAGTGGCCGGCTCCGGCCTGGGGTTGGCGATCGTGGGTGAAATCTGCCGTGCCCACTTGGCGCAGATTACCTTGCATGATGGGCTTGAGCGGGGGTTGAAGGTGCGGGTGAGTTTTATCCCAGGTTCAGATTGAGCCAAGGCCGAACACTGTTGTGGCGAGGGGATTTATCCCCGTCGGGCGCGCAGCGCCCCAGGATTTGCTATCACTGCGGTGTGTCTGTTCGGTCGTTGGGGGCCGCTTCGCAGCCCAACGGGGATAAATCCCCTCACCACAGGTCAGCATCTGGCCCAGATTTCCTGCTTGTCAGGCTGGGCTTAATAAAACATCGACCGCGCTTCTTCGATATCCACGCAGCGGGCCTTGTTGTCCGGGTCGATCCCCAGTTTCTTGAAAGCCGGGACTGAAAACACATCAATTCGGCTGAGCGGGTGATCGGTGTCCTTGTAGCAATACAGCGCCGCGACCTGCACCAGGTCGACATAATCGATTTGCTTGGAATCCCGGGTGAAATCCAGATACAGCCCCGGCAGCTTCACCAACCGCTCCGGAAACTCCCAGACGCTAAGTAGTTTGTCCCCCAGTACCGGGTGAATCGTTTCGATGACGTGGTTGAGGCTGACCGGGTCCGACAGCAATTCATTGTTGTCTTGCGCATACGTCAGGATCGGCAACACGCCGATCTGGTGCACCAGCCCACCCAACGCGGCCTGGTCGGGCTTGAGTTGGGTGTAACCGCGACACAGCGCATAGCTGACGCCGGCGATCTCCAGGCTCTTGCGCCAGACCTCGCGCATCTTCAGTTCCACCACCTCGGAGCGGGCGTGGAAAATTTGCTCCATGACCAGGCCGATGGCCAGGTTGCTGCTGTAGTTGACGCCCAATCGAGTGATGGCCGTGTGCAGGTCGGTGACTTCCTGGGTGGCGCGCAGCAGTGGGCTGTTGACCACCTTTATCAGGCGTGCCGAGAGGGCCGTATCGCGGCCGATCACTTTGCTCAGGTTGCTGACGCTGATTTCCGGGTCTTCGGCGGCCCGGCGAATCTGCAGGGCCACTTCCGGTAATGTCGGCAGAACCAAGTCATCGTTATCGATGGCTTGCACCAAATCCCGTTGGACCTTATCCGCCAAATCGCTCATTTCGGTTCTCTAGGGTATTGCGGCAAATGCTGCGATCAGCGCTGGATTTCGCGGTCGCGATCCAGTTCGTAAGGCAGGTCCAACAGTTGAAGGCGTGGGCCTTCCAAGGCACCGAGGTGCAGATTGTCATCTTCTGCTGCTTCGGCCTGCAATACTGCCAGCAGTTCAATATTTCCTTCGCCGCGGGCGGCAATCACCACTTCGCCGATGGAACTGCCATGCGTGGGGGAGAACAGCGCTGTGCCGGGCTCCGGTAGTTCGCTGGCGTCCAGTTGCAGGCGATACAGGCGTCGCTTGAGCTTGCCCAGGTATTGCATGCGGGCGACGATTTCCTGGCCGGTGTAGCAGCCTTTCTTGAAACTCACGCCGCCGACGGCTTGCAGGTTGAGCATCTGTGGGATGAACAGTTCGCGGGTGGCCGGCATGACCTGGCCGATTCCTGCGCGGATCTGGCCCAGCAGCCAGGGGTTCAGGTCCGCTTCGGCCAGTTCTGCGCCCAGGCGGGTTCGCAGCGTCTGTGCCTGTTCGGCAGGGGCCCACAATTCGGCGCGACCGGGAGATACGCGGATGGCGATCAAGGCTTCATGGCGAGCCACGCTGTCGGTGTCGCTCGGCAGTTCGAGGCCCAGGTCGGTCAGCGCCTTGTCGGCGTTTTCCAGGCCGAAGCGAACCCAGGCCGCGCTTTCATCGGTGAGCTTGGACTTGGAGAACACGGCATATTTTTTCAAGTCGGCCAGTTGCGGTTCGAGCAACTCGGTGGCCATGGCCATCAATACACCGTCACCTTCAAGCAGAATGCGGAAACTCGATTGCATCCGGCCTTTCTGGGTGCAGCGGGCGCCGAGGCTGGCTCGTCTGTCGCTCAAGTAGTCGAGGTTGCAGGTCAATTGGCCTTGCAGGAATTTGCTGGCATCCACGCCGCGGACCGCGAGGACGCCTTCGTGGGACAGGGTGCAGAAAAAAGCGGAATCAGCCATGGGTCATCGCAGGATAAAAGGTCTGGTAGACATCATAAGGGGGCGCCCTTGAAATGGGTAGTTCACAAAGGATCGGTGGTGCCCGACCAAAGCTGTCTGTTCCACTGCGGCGGGGCCTGTATACTTGCGCTCTATTTGAGGAGCGCTCCATGGTCGAAGATGTTGAACTGAATCGCCTCTACTGGCACAGCCGCCGCGGCATGCTTGAGCTGGACGTGTTGCTGGTGCCATTCGTCAAAGAGGTCTATCCCCATCTCAATGAAGTGGACCGCGCGTGCTATGTCCGCCTGCTCGAATGTGAGGATCAGGACATGTTCGGCTGGTTCATGGAGCGCAGTGAATCCGAAGACCCTGAGTTGCAGCGCATGGTCCGGATGATTCTGGACCGTGTCCAGCCCAAGTAATCGCTTCGAATGCCGCTGGCAGGCCTCCGGGCAACTGCTGGCGGCTTATCTGCTGGCCCAGGTGTTCGCCCTGGGTTCGTTGTGCCTGTTGTCCGTCCCATCCTGGTTCGCAGCGCTTGGCATTGTATTGTGCCTGGCCCATGGTGCCTGGGTGATCCCCCGATATGTCGTGCTGACCCATCGCCGGGCTTTCTGCGGGTTGCGTCGTAATGCCGCTGGCTGGCAACTCTGGAGCCGGGCCGATGGGTGGCGGGCTGTGCAACTGCGCCCCGATAGCCTGGCGCTGCCGATGATCGTCGTGCTGCGTTTTCGCGTGCAGGGTGAACGGCGGGTCCGGTCGGTGTGTGTGCCGCGCGACGCGCTGGCGCCGGATGTTCATCGGCGCCTGCGGGTGCAGCTCAGGTTCAGTCGGCGTAGGTGGGCGGCACCAGGATAGTGTCCAGTGCCTCGGGCAGCAGGTTCGGGTAGTCGAGGGTGTAATGCAGCCCCCGGCTTTCCTTGCGTTCCATGGCCGAGCGAATCATCAGTTCGGCCACCTGGGCCAGGTTGCGCAGTTCGATCAGGTCGCGACTGACTTTATAGTTGCTGTAGAACTCGTCGATTTCATCCAGCAGCAAGCGCACTCGATGTTGTGCTCGTTGCAGGCGCTTGTTGGTGCGCACGATGCCCACGTAGTCCCACATGAATCGCCGTAGTTCGTCCCAGTTGTGCGCGATGATCACGTCTTCATCCGAATCGGTGACCTGGCTGGCGTCCCACGAGGGCAGGGCGGTTGGAACGGCAATCTGCGGCAATTGCGCCAGGATGTCTGCCGCCGCCGAGCGGGCGTAGACGAAGCATTCCAGCAGCGAGTTGCTGGCCATGCGGTTGGCGCCATGCAGGCCGGTGAAGCTGGTTTCGCCAATGGCGTACAGGCCAGGCACGTCGGTGCGGCCCTGTTGGTCGACCATCACGCCACCGCAGGTGTAATGCGCTGCCGGCACCACCGGAATCGGCTGCTTGGTGATGTCGATGGAGAACTCCAGGCAGCGTTCGTACACCGTCGGGAAGTGGCTCTTGATGAACGCTTCGGGCTTGTGGCTGATGTCCAGGTAAACGCAATCGATACCCAGGCGCTTCATTTCGTGGTCGATGGCCCGGGCGACGATGTCGCGCGGCGCCAGTTCGGCGCGCGGATCGAAGCGTTGCATGAAGCGTTCGCCGTTGGGCAGTTTCAGGTGGGCCCCTTCGCCACGCAGGGCTTCGGTGATCAGGAAACTCTTGGCCAGCGGGTGATAGAGGCAGGTGGGGTGAAACTGGTTGAACTCCAGGTTCGCCACCCGGCAACCCGAACGCCAGGCCATGGCAATGCCATCGCCGCAGGCGCCGTCGGGGTTGCTGGTATAAAGGTAGACTTTCGCTGCGCCGCCGGACGCCAGGATGACGAAGCGCGCACCGTAGGTATCGACTTCACCGGTGCCGCGATTGAGCACGTAGGCACCGAGGCAGCGATCGCCGTCCAGGCCCAGGCGTTTTTCGGTGATCAGGTCGACCGCGACGCGCTGTTCCAGCAACTCGATGTTCGGCCGCAGTCGCGCCTGGGCGAGCAGGGTCTTGAAGATCGCTGCACCGGTGGCGTCGGCCGCATGGATGATGCGTCGATGGCTGTGACCGCCTTCGCGCGTCAAGTGGAACTCGAAACCGCCGTCTTCGGTGCCCGATTGTTCGTCACGGGTAAACGGTACGCCTTGGTCGATCAGCCACTGGATGGCTTCCCTGCTGTGTTCCACGGTGAAACGCACCGCCTGTGGATTGCAAAGGCCACCGCCGGCGTTGAGGGTGTCGTCGACATGGGACTCAATGGTGTCGGTATCGTCCAGTACGGCTGCGACGCCGCCCTGGGCCCAGAAGGTCGAACCGTTGGCCAGGTCGCCCTTGCTCAGTACTGCAATGCGCAAATGCGCAGGCAAAGTCAGCGCAAGGCTCAATCCGGCGGCTCCGCTGCCGATTACCAGAACATCGTGTTGAAACTGTTGGCTCATTCGAATGGTTTCCGCTCAAGGCGACCCGGGTCGGGGTTGGCGCAAGACACCGCTTCAACGGGTCAGGCAGCCACGCAGCCCACTAGTATATAGAGGGGGGGATCGGCACAATAGCCGGGCATTCATGGCAATGTGAAACCAGCGTGACGGAAAAGCGACACGCTTCGTCGGATTGCCGGTTTGGGTACAACGTCGATAAGGCCGCCGTTTCGAGGACAGAACGCTGTTTATCTCGTCACGGTTGCCTGATATTCAGTGTACAGCGCTATAGATAGCGGGAACTTTTGCCAAGCGCCTACGTTCAATAGACGGTTGTCTGCAAAAGGGAGCAGCGTCGGGTTGGTGCAAGATTTCGATTGGAGTCTCTGCCGTCAGGCCCGGTGACAGATTATTCGCGCAGCCGGGGAATCTCCTGCTGCGTTTTTCGTGCGTGCCGAGATCAGAGCGCGCCGGAAACTTGCTTGGAAGGGGGAGAACTTTTGCGAAAAGCCCGAGTCTATGTTTGCAAGCCCGGTCAATTAGTAATGCAAGCCTCCTTCGAGCTTATCGAGGAGTGTTCATGCTAACCCAGGAAGAGGATCAGCAGCTGGTCGAGCGCGTCCAACGCGGCGACAAGCGAGCTTTCGATCTGCTAGTGCTTAAATACCAGCACAAAATTCTCGGGTTGATCGTGCGTTTCGTGCACGACACCCATGAAGCGCAGGATGTCGCTCAGGAAGCCTTCATCAAGGCCTACCGCGCACTTGGTAATTTTCGCGGGGACAGCGCGTTTTATACGTGGCTTTACCGCATCGCCATCAACACGGCGAAAAACTATCTGGTTTCACGCGGCCGCCGGCCGCCGGATAGCGATGTAAGTTCTGAGGATGCCGAGTTCTATGATGGCGATCATGGCCTCAAGGATCTCGAGTCACCAGAACGTGCGTTGCTGCGGGATGAGATCGAAGGCACCGTCCATCGAACCATCCAGCAATTGCCCGAAGATTTGCGTACGGCTTTAACTTTACGCGAGTTCGACGGTCTGAGTTACGAAGACATTGCGAGCGTCATGCAATGTCCTGTAGGCACCGTGCGCTCCCGGATCTTCCGCGCCCGGGAGGCCATTGATAAAGCCCTGCAACCTTTGTTGCAGGAAAACTAGAGACAGCGGCGACAGCCAAGAGAGGAACGCCATGAGTCGTGAAGCCCTGCAGGAATCGCTGTCCGCAGTGATGGATAACGAAGCGGACGAACTGGAATTGCGTCGGGTATTGAATGCCTTCGACGATGTTGAAACCCGTGAGACCTGGGCTCGTTACCAGATCGCCCGGGCCGTGATGCACAAGGATTTGTTGCTTCCACGCCTGGACATCGCTGCGGCCGTTTCCGCTGCATTGGCTGACGAAGCCGTACCGGCTAAAGCCTCTCGCGGACCATGGCGCAGCCTGGGTCGCCTGGCAGTAGCCGCTTCGGTCACCGTGGCCGTACTGGCCGGTGTGCGCCTGTACAACCAGGATGAGATTGCCGGCGTGCAGATGGCGCAGCAATCCAACCAGCCTGGCCTGGCCGCTCCACAGGTCAAGGGCCCAGCGGTACTGGCCGGTTACAGCGAAGGCTCGGAAACCGCAGGCCCAATGGTCAATGGTGTTCTGCAAGGCCAACCTGGCTGGCATGATCAGCGTCTGCCCAACTACCTGCGTCAGCATGCTCAGCAAGCTGCCCTGAAAGGTACTGAAAGCGCACTGCCTTACGCCCGTGCAGCCAGCATGGAAAATCGTTAATAAGGAAAACCATTGCGCGCCATACCTCTATTCACGCTTCTGCTTGGTGGCTGGTGTGCGATTCCAGCCCATGCCGATGAGGCTCAGGATTGGTTGAATCGCCTGAGTCAAGCCGAGCAGCAGCAGAGCTTCCAGGGCACTTTCGTTTACGAGCGCAACGGTAGTTTTTCTACCCATAACATCTGGCATCGCGTCCAGGATGGCAAAGTCCGCGAGCGGTTACTCCAGCTCGACGGCTCGGCACAGGAAGTCCTGCGCATTGATGGGCATACTCAATGCGTCAGTGGCTCCTTGATCGCGGGGCTGGGCAATACGCCTGACGGCACCTCACGTGCGCTCGATCCGCAAAAACTCAAGAATTGGTATGACCTGGCCGTCATTGGCAAGTCGCGCGTGGCCGGGCGTCAAGCGGTCATTGTGGCGATGACGCCAAAGGACCAGCATCGCTATGGTTTTGAGCTGCACCTGGATAAAGAGACCGGCTTGCCGCTCAAGTCCCTGTTGCTCAATGACAAGGGCCAGTTGCTCGAACGTTTCCAGTTCACCCGCTTGAATGTCGCCGCGCCGACAGACGGTGATCTGCAAGCCAGCGCCGAATGCAAGGCTGTCACGCAGGATTCCGCCAAGGTCGTCGCGGTGAAAGCCGCCTGGCACTCGGACTGGCTTCCGCCTGGGTTCGAGCTGTCCAGCAGTGCCGTGCGCAAGGACCCGGACACTCAGGTCCAGGTCAACAGCTTGATGTACGACGATGGCCTGGCGCGCTTCTCGGTGTTCCTGGAGCCGTTGAACGGTGCCAACGCCACTGACACCCGTACTCAGCTCGGCCCGACGGCTGCCGTCTCCCGCAGGCTCACGACGCCCCAGGGCGAGATGATGGTCACGGTGGTCGGCGAGATTCCTATCGGTACGGCGGAACGGATTGCGCTTTCCATGCGCTCCGACGTCACGGCAACTCAATAGCCTGCTGGCTGGATGGGTGGTTCGATTGTGCGAGAGGCTGATGATGCCAGGGCTTGATCGAAATGCCGAAACTTCCTGTCAGTATTTTCATTTGCAAAAACCCAGCTTTTTTTCTATAGGTCAGAGCCGCTCGGCCCTGGCCTTGTCTGTTTCCGGAACAAAAATACCGGCGTATCTTTTCCTGGTATTCCTTGCTCCATATCGCTTAACCATGCTCGTCGTAACGGGAGCCGTATGTCGATACCACGCTTGAAAACCTATCTCTCTATCCTTGCCACCGTGCTTGTGCTCGGCCAGGCCGTTCCTGCCGTGGCGGTCGAGTTGCCCGACTTTACGCAATTGGTCGAGCAGGCGTCGCCCGCCGTAGTGAACATCAGCACGACCCAGAAGCTGCCGGATCGCCGCGTGTCGGACCAGCAAATGCCAGACCTGGAAGGTTTGCCGCCGATGCTGCGTGAGTTCTTCGAACGCGGCATGCCGCAACAACCCCGTTCGCCTGGCGGTGGTCGCCAGCGCGAAGCGCAATCCCTGGGGTCGGGTTTCATTATTTCGTCTGATGGCTACATCCTGACCAACAACCATGTGATCGCCGATGCCGACGAAATCCTGGTACGCCTGGCCGATCGCAGTGAGCTCAAGGCCAAGCTGATCGGCACCGACCCGCGTTCCGACGTGGCGCTGTTGAAAATCGAAGGCAAGGATCTGCCCGTGCTCAAGCTGGGCAAATCCCAGGACCTGAAAGCCGGCCAATGGGTCGTGGCCATTGGTTCGCCGTTCGGCTTCGACCACACCGTGACCCAGGGTATTGTCAGCGCCATCGGTCGCAGCCTGCCGAACGAAAACTACGTGCCGTTCATCCAGACCGACGTGCCGATCAATCCGGGTAACTCCGGTGGCCCGCTGTTCAACCTCGCGGGTGAAGTCGTCGGCATCAACTCCCAGATCTATACCCGTTCGGGTGGTTTCATGGGCGTGTCCTTCGCGATTCCGATCGACGTTGCCATGGACGTGTCCAATCAACTGAAAAGCGAAGGCAAGGTGAGCCGCGGCTGGTTGGGCGTGGTCATTCAGGAAGTGAACAAGGATCTGGCCGAGTCGTTCGGGCTGGAAAAACCGGCCGGTGCGCTGGTGGCGCAGATCCAGGAAGGTGGCCCGGCTGCCAAGGGCGGCCTGCAAGTGGGTGACGTGATCCTGAGCATGAATGGTCAGCCGATCGTCATGTCCGCCGACCTGCCGCACTTGGTAGGTGCCCTCAAGGCCGGTGCCAAGGCCAATCTGGAAGTGATTCGTGAAGGCAAGCGCAAGAACGTCGAATTGACCGTCGGCGCCATTCCTGAAGAAGGCAAGGAGTTGGATTCGCTGCCCAAGTCTGGCGTCGAGCGCAGCAGCAACCGTCTGGGCGTGGCTGTGGCCGAGCTGACCGAAGAGCAGAAGCGCACCCTGGAGCTTCAGGGCGGTGTGGTGATCAAGGAGGTGCAGGATGGTCCTGCCGCCCTGATCGGTCTTCAGCCGGGCGATATCATTACGCACCTGAACAACCAGGCCATCGGTTCCGCCAAGGAGTTCACCGACATCGCCAAGGCGTTGCCGAAGAATCGTTCGGTCTCGATGCGGGTCCTGCGCCAGGGGCGTGCGAGCTTCATCACCTTCAAGCTGGCCGAATGACCGGTTAGCGGCTCAAAAAAACCGCCTCGATAGAGGCGGTTTTTTATTGTCTGGCAAATGCTCAGCCCATCATGTCCTTGACCATGCGTTCCTGCTCCATGAGTTCCCGCTGCCGGGCGTCGATGCGTGACGACAGGGGGAAATTGGTGCCGGCGCGCCGTTTGGCGAAGTCCAACTGCTGAATGGCCTGACGGTAGTCGCCCACCAGTGCGAAGTACTCGGCACGAGCCTGATGCAGGCCGATGATATTGCCCGACAGCCCGCGGGTCTCGGCCACCATGTACCAGACATCCGGATCGTCCGGACGGGTCTTGAGCAAGTTTTCCAGGGCCTTCTCGGCGTCGGCGGGGCGGTTCTGCTTGAGCAGCAGGTCGACGCGCACCTGGTTGAGCGGATAGTTGCCCGGGTATTGGCCCAGCATCCGGTCGACGCGGGATTGAGCGTCGGCCAGTTTGTTGCTGGTGATGTCCAGGTCCACCTGGGCGAGGTTGTAGATGATCTCGTTGGGCGATTTGGCCAGCAACGGCTTGAGGTTCTCCCGTGCTTCATTCAACTGGCCACCCTTGATCTGCGCGATCGCCAGGCCATAGCGCGCCACGTCGTTCTTCGGGTTCTCATCCAGCTGCGCCCGGAAGCGCTTGGCGCCCAGGCCCGGGGTTTCTTCATAGATCAACTGGACCCGTGCGCGAATCAGTTGATAGCGCACACTGTCCTCGATACCGCCCGGCTTGGCCTGTTCGGCGCGGTTGCGGGTGTCGGCGATCCGGGATTCGGTCACCGGGTGAGTCAGCAGGAATTCCGGGGGCCTGGCGTCGAACCGGTACTGGCGCATCAGGCGCTCGAACATGGTCGGCATGGACCGCGGGTCGTAGCCGGCCTTTTCAAGGTTCTGGATACCGATGCGGTCGGCTTCCTGTTCGTTCTGGCGCGAGAAACGCCGTTGTTCCTGGATGGCCGCGGCCTGGGTCCCGGCGATGGCCGCGATCCCGGCGTCACCGCCACCGGCGGCGGCAATCACGATGCCGGCCAGCAGTGCGGCCATCATTGGCACTTGCATGCGCTGCTGGGCTTCGACGCCGCGGGCGAAGTGGCGTTGTGACAAGTGCGCCAGTTCGTGGGCCATGACCGAGGCGTATTCGCCTTCGGTCTGCGCATTGAGGAACAGGCCGCCGTTGACCCCGACGATTCCTCCAGGTGCGGCGAAGGCGTTGAGCTGCGGGCTGTTGATCAGGATGAACTCCAGGCGTCGGTCGTTGACCTGGCTGGTTTCCACCAGTTTATAGACGCTGGATTCGACGTAGTCCTTGAGCTGTGGATCGTTGAGCTGTGAAACCTGGCTGCGCAGCAGGGCCAGCCAGGCGCGGCCCAGTTGGTGCTCCTGTTCTGGCGAGACGATGGCAGAACTGGCATCGCCAAGTGACGGCAGGTCGTCGGCGAAGCCCGGTGAGGCAAGCAGGCAAGCGAGCGTCAGCAGGGTGGGGCGCAGAAATGTCATGCACGAAGCCTTAGTCGACAAAGACCTTACTGTAGCCGGACACCGGGCCCGGGACCAGATATTCTAGGCCGCTCAACGATCTGCCGCGGAGTGAACCCATGACCGATGCTGTAGCCCACGATGCCGAACTGGACGCCAGCGGCCTGAACTGTCCGTTGCCGTTGCTCAAGGCCAAGCTGGAACTCAATCGCCTGGCCAGCGGCAGTGTGCTCAAGGTGATCGCCACGGATGCGGGCTCGCAACGTGATTTTCGCACCTTCGCCCGATTGGCCGGTCATACGCTGCTGCGTGAAGAAGACGATAACGGCGTCTACCGTTACTGGCTGAAAAAGGCCTGAAAACCCACAGCGTCTCTTAAGGATTTTTAATGTTCAAAGTGTTACGCGACTGGATCCAGCGCTACTTCTCCGATGAAGAAGCTGTGGTCCTGGCGGTGCTGCTGTTCCTGGCCTTTGCCGCCGTGCTCACCCTGGGCGGCATGCTCGCGCCGGTGCTGGCGGGGATGGTGCTGGCGTACCTGATGCAAGGTTTGGTCACGACTTTGGAGCGCTTGCGGTTGCCGGGTGCGGTGGCGGTGGGCTTGGTGTTCGCCCTGTTCATGGGCTTGTTGTTGGTGTTCATAATCGTGATCGTGCCGCTGCTCTGGCACCAGTTGGTGACGCTCTTCAACGAGTTGCCGGGGATGCTTGCCAAATGGCAGTCCGTGCTGTTGCTGTTGCCCGAGCGTTATCCGCATCTGGTGTCCGACGAGCAGGTGTTGCAAGCCATTGAAGTCGTGCGCGGCCAGATCGGCAAGTTCGGCCAATGGGCGCTGACGTTTTCGCTGTCCAGCCTGCCGCTTCTGGTCAACATCATGATCTACCTGGTGCTGGTGCCGATCCTGGTGTTCTTCTTCCTCAAGGACCGGGAAATGATCGGTCGTTGGGTCCGAGGCTACCTGCCGCGTGAGCGGGCGCTGATTACCCGAGTGGCTCAGGAGATGAATCGGCAGATCGCCAATTACATTCGCGGAAAAGTCATCGAGATTTTCATCTGCGGCGGCGTGACCTATATCGGTTTCGTGACCATGGGGCTCAATTACGCCGCCCTGCTGGCGCTGCTGGTGGGCATTTCAGTGGTGGTGCCTTACGTTGGCACCGTGGTGGTGACCGTGCCGGTGGCCTTGATTGCGCTGTTCCAGTGGGGCTGGAGCGATCAGTTCATCTACCTGATGGCGGTCTACGGGATTATCCAGACGCTGGACGGCAACGTGCTGGTCCCGCTGCTGTTCTCCGAGGCGGTGAACCTGCACCCGGTGGCGATCATCTGTGCGGTGCTGTTGTTTGGCGGGCTGTGGGGGTTCTGGGGTGTGTTCTTCGCGATCCCCCTGGCGACCCTGTTCAAGGCGGTGCTGGATGCGTGGCCGAGCAAGGAGCCGGTTGTCGCGCCGTTGTTGTAGCTGATCCATCGGTTGGGGCTGATGGCCTCATCGCGAGCAAGCTCGCTCCCACAGGGTTCTATTGAACATCACAGATCCCATGTGGGAGCGAGCTTGCTCGCGATGGCGCCAGTACAGGCAGCGAGAATTTCAGCCCTTGTCGAGGGCCTGAGCCGCCGCCAACACCGCATCCACATGCCCCGGCACCTTCACGCCACGCCATTCCTGGCGCAGCACGCCGTTCTTGTCGATCAGGAAGGTGCTGCGATCAACGCCCAGGTATTCCTTGCCATAGAGTTTTTTCAGCTTGATCACATCGAACAACTGGCAGACGGCCTCGTCCTTGTCGCTGATCAGCTCGAACGGGAACTCCTGCTTGCACTTGAAATTCTCGTGGGACTTGAGGCTGTCCCGGGAGACGCCGAACACTTCGGTGTTGGCGGCCTGGAACTGCGCATACTGGTCCCGAAAACCCTGGCCTTCGGTGGTGCAGCCCGGGGTGCTGTCCTTTGGGTAGAAGTAGATCACCACCTGTTTGCCCTTGAGGGCGGCGAGGCTGATGGTCTGCCCGCTGGTGGCGGGTGCCTGGAAATCGGTAACCGGCTGGTCGACTGCAACGGCCATGAACGCTTCCTTACATTGGGTTTTGTGGGCGCCACGGTTCGATCAGGGCATCGAGGTTCATCGCATCGGCGAAATCCAGGAACTGATCGCGCAGCCAACTGATCTGGGTGCCGGCCGGCAGGGTCACGGTGAACGTGGCATTGAGCATGGTGCCGCCGGTCTGCGGGGCCTGGTAGGTGTCGCAGGTCAGGTTTTCCAGCTCGACGTGATGGTCCATGAAGAACTGGCACAGCTCGTTGATGATGTCCGGACGGTAGGCCGAGCTCACATAGGCCACGTAGGGCAGGGCCTGGGGACGGTTCTCCAGCGCGGCGCTACGCACCACGTTGACGGTGAAGGCATGCTTCTTGGCCAGCACCGGCAGGCTGCCTTCCAGGCGAGCCAGGGCGTCCCAGCTGCCGGAGATCTCGAGCACGAGCGCACTGCATTCGCCGTGACGGGTCAGACGTGAGGTCACGACGGCGCAGCGATTTTCATGGCTGGCGCGGCACAGGACGTTAGTCAGCTCCATGGGGTTGGCGCCAAGGGCACTGATAACAAGGAATTGTTCGCGGACTGTGGGGGTGGACATGCAGCATTCCTAAAGCGATGAGCGGTCGGTACTTTTGCCGCTCGATACAGCGCCAGGCCCGGAAAAACGAACGGCTCAAGCCTTGTGCCCGGGGTTGCGCTGCATTCCACGACAGCTGGAACGCACCGGGACAAACCCGGGATCGGGGCTTGCGGCGACGAAAACGGAGGCTGGAAACCGGCATATGAGCTTGTCGGTACCGATCAAAGCCTGAAGGGTAGCGAAAACCATCGCCAAGGGGAATGGTAGTTCGCTTGTACAAGCATCTTGGCGCCAGTACCATTACCGCTCTCTTTTTCCGGCAGGAGCGGTTTCATGATTGCGGGCAGTATGGTGGCACTGGTCACACCCATGGATGCACAAGGGCATCTTGACTGGGCCAGCCTCAGCAAACTCGTGGACTTCCACCTTGAGAACGGCACCCATGCCATTGTCGCTGTCGGTACCACCGGCGAGTCGGCAACCCTCGACGTCAATGAGCACATCGAAGTCATCCGTGCCGTGGTCAAGCAGGTCAACGGTCGCATCCCCGTCATCGCCGGCACCGGCGCCAACTCGACCCGCGAGGCCGTCGAGCTGACCCGCAACGCCAAGGAAGCCGGTGCCGACGCTTGCCTGCTGGTCGTTCCGTACTACAACAAGCCGACCCAGGAAGGCTTGTACCAGCACTTCAAGCACATTGCCGAAGCCGTCGATATCCCGCAGATCCTCTATAACGTTCCCGGCCGCACCTCCTGCGACATGCAGGCCGAGACCGTGATCCGCCTGTCCACCGTGCCGAACATCATCGGCATCAAGGAAGCCACCGGCGACATGAAGCGCGCCAAGGCCATCCTCGATGGCGTGAGCAAGGACTTCATCGTGCTGTCCGGTGATGATCCGACAGCGGTCGAGCTGATCCTGCTGGGCGGCAAGGGCAACATCTCCGTCACCGCCAACGTTGCTCCGCGCGAAATGGCCGACCTGTGCGAGGCCGCGCTCAAGGGCGACGCCGAGACTGCGCGGGCAATCAACGCAAAACTGATGCCGTTGCACAAGGACCTGTTCATCGAGGCCAACCCGATTCCGGTGAAGTGGGCCTTGGTTGAAATGGGCCTGATGCACGAAGGCATCCGCCTGCCACTGACCTGGCTGAGCACCCCCTGTCACGAACCGCTGCGGCAGGCCATGCGCCGGTCCGGCGTCCTGGTTTAATTGAGGAAGTACAACGCATGAAGCGAATGGCCGGACTTTCCGCACTTGCCTTGATTATCTCCAGCACCAGCGGCTGCGGATGGATCTGGGGACCGGAAGGTTACTTCCGCGACCGTGGTAGCGATTACCTGCAGGCGCAACAGACTGCACCGATGCAACTGCCGCAAGACGTCAGCGTCGCCAAGCGCCTTGATCCGCTGCTGCCGATCCCGCGCAACGTCGCTGACGACAGCGTCAAGGGCGAATACATCGTCCCACGTCCACAGCCGCTGTCGGCCGTGGCCGATGCCAGCGACTACACCCTGCAGAAGAGCGGCGACTCCAGCTGGGTCATGGGCCAGCATCCACCGGCCGAAGTCTGGCCAGTGGCGATCCAGTTTTTCCAGGACAACGGTTTCCGCCTGGACGAACAGCGCCCACAAACTGGCGAATTCACCACCACCTGGCAGCGCTCCGATGAACTGTCTGCTGCCATGGCCAAGCGCATGAGCGCCGCCGGTGTCGCGGCCGACAGCGAAACCCGCGTGCGGGTGCGTATCGAGCCGGGCGTGCAGCGCAACACCAGTGAGGTCTATGTGGTCAGCGCCGAGCGACCTGCCGGCAGCACCGCCGACGTGGCCTTCACCAACCGTTCGGTCAATACCGGCCTCGACGCTGCGCTGGTGGACGACATGCTCGCCAGCATGAGTCGTAACGCGGAGCAGGGCGGTTCGGTCTCGATGCTGGCGTCCAAGGAGTTCGATGCGCCGAGCCGCGTCAGCCTGAGCGAAGACGGCAGCGGCAACCCGGTGCTCAACGTCGGCTCCGACCTGGACCGTGCCTGGTCGAGCGTTGGCCGCGCGCTGGAGCAGGGCGAGTGGCGCGTTGAAGACATCAACCGCAGCCTGGGCCTGTACTACATCAACCTCGCTGAAAAGGCCGAGAGGAAAGACGAGAAGCCTGGCTTCTTCAGTGGCCTATTCGGCAGCAAGCCGGACAAGGAAGAAATCGAGGCGCGCGCCGAGCGTTATCAGGTTCGCCTGAGCAAGGTCGGCGACAACGTCCAGGTCACCGTCGAGAAGAACATCAATACCGTGGCGCCGGCTGATGTGGCCCGCAAGGTGTTGGGCGTGATTCAGGACAACCTGGGCTGATCCGATGCGTTTTTCCGTTCTCGGCAGCGGTAGCCAAGGGAACGGCACGCTGGTAGCCAGCGCCGGCACGTATGTGTTGGTCGATTGTGGTTTCTCCCTGCGGGAAACCGAGAAGCGCCTGTTGCGCCTGGGGGTGCACCCGGCGCAACTGAGCGCGATACTCGTGACCCACGAACATGCCGACCACGTGCATGGCGTGGGTTTGCTGTCTCGGCGCTACAATCTGCCGGTGTACCTGAGCCGTGGGACACTGGCAGGCCTGCGCAAGCCCATCGAGCCGGCCGGCTTCGTGGCCGGTGGCGAGCAACTGCGCATCGGTTGCCTGGATATCAGCGTGGTCAGCGTGGCGCACGATGCCCGGGAACCGACGCAATATGTGTTCAGCGACGGCGAGCGGCGCTTCGGGCTGTTGACCGACCTGGGGTCGTATTGCGACAGGGTGATGGACAGTTATCGGGACCTCGATGCGTTGATGATCGAGTCCAACCATTGCCGCGACATGTTGGCGCGTGGTTACTACCCGTACTTCCTCAAGCAACGGGTAGGCGGGGAACACGGGCATTTGAACAACCACCAGGCAGCGTTCCTGGTGGCCGAGTTGGGCTGGCAAGGCCTGCAACACCTGGTCCTGGCCCATCTGAGCAGCAAGAACAACCTGCCGCAGCTGGCCCGGCAATGTTTTGTCGACACCCTCGGGTGCGACCCGGACTGGCTGCAACTGGCCGATCAAGATTCAGGGCTCGACTGGCGACATATCGCCTAGCCCACTACTTAGCAAGCGGAGCCCATCATGGAAAAACGTGAAGAACTCTACCGCGGCAAAGCCAAGTCGGTTTACAAGACCGACGACGCTGACCGCTTGATCCTGCTGTTTCGCAACGACACCTCGGCGTTCGACGGCAAGCGCATCGAACAGCTGGACCGCAAGGGCATGGTGAACAACAAGTTCAACGCCTTCATCATGCAGAAGCTCGAAGCCGCCGGCGTGCCGACCCAGTTCGACAAGCTGCTGGGCGACAACGAATGCCTGGTCAAGAAGCTGGACATGATCCCGGTCGAATGCGTCGTGCGTAACTACGCCGCCGGCAGCCTGGTCAAGCGCCTGGGCGTGGAAGAGGGCATGAAACTCAACCCCTACACCTTCGAGCTGTTCCTGAAGGACGACGCCAAGGGCGACCCGTTCATCAACGAATCCCACGTCGTGGCATTCGGTTGGGGCACCGCCGAGCAACTGGCCCGCATGAAGGAATTGTCCCTCAAGGTCAACGAAGTACTGACCAAGCTGTTCGACGACGCCGGCCTGCTGCTGGTGGACTTCAAGCTTGAATTCGGCGTGTTCAGCGACGGCTCCATCGTCCTGGGCGACGAGTTCAGCCCGGACGGCTGCCGCCTCTGGGACAAGGACACCAAGAAGAAGATGGACAAGGACCGCTTCCGCCAGGGCCTCGGTGACGTCATCGAAGCCTACGAAGAAGTCGCCCAGCGTCTGGGTGTGCCGCTGTAATCGACGCAAGCATCTGATAGCACGGAAAAAATTTCGCTCGGGGGTTCGCTTCCGGCGAATGTGCTGGTATGATGCGCGCCACTGGAGAGATGCCGGAGTGGCCGAACGGGACGGATTCGAAATCCGTTGTACTGGCGACAGTACCTAGGGTTCAAATCCCTATCTCTCCGCCATTATTGAATACGACTAAGCCCCTGAAATGGTTGAACATTTCAGGGGCTTTTTCGTTTCTGGCGTTTGGTCCGGGGCATGACTGGAACCCATCGGGAAAACGGGGACAGACCCTGTTTCGCTTGGACAGCGTGAGCAATTCGCAAAAGCGCCGATCCCCGGCACTCTGATGCGGTGCGGATGAACATGCTAAGCCGTCGATATACTGTGGACCTTGGGATGGGGCGTGGTCCGTCAAAAAGCTATCGGAGTGGCAACATCAGCGTAATAGGTGAAAGCCCTGAGCACGGTATAAATCCTGCGTGCTTGGCATAAAAGTCCGACAGACGCTGGTCAAGCGGATGGACAATCATTGCAGTAGAACCGATGGTTTCAGACGCGATAATTGCTCGTTCAACCGCATCTTGAAGCAAGCCGATAGCGAAGCCCCGGCCTTGTGCTGCCTCAGTGACGCCCATGCGTCCCAACAAGGTCACTGGGTGCACACTTGGGGAATTGCGCTGACGGCTTTTCGGAACGACATTCTCCCGAGCAATCGATCCACTCGACAGTGTGTAATAGCCCATGACGACCAACGTGTTCTTGCGACAGACAACGTACACAACGGCTTGCTTGGCGGCTTGGGCTTTACGCGCCGTTTTTTGAAGATAATCGTTGATCGACGCTACGCCTGAATCGAACTCGTCCAGGATGTGGTCGTCGTTCAGCTTTTCTGGAGCCCTCAGCTCCACGGTTTGGGCCTTTCGAGAAGTTGAAGCAGACATTTGTTACCTTGAATTGGATTGGCTTCCAAGGCCTGTTCAAATGCGTCAAATGCAACGTCATCGAGAAGGAACAGCCGCTTATCAAGGATGACTTCCTCTGCTTTCTGACAAGCAGCTTCCAAGATAAAGCTGGTTCGATCACGACCAGACATGGCAGCTGCCAAATCGATCAGGTTCCGTTTTTTTTCATCCGCCCTCATGTTGATGGGGACGGGCTTGGATCTTTCGATTTTTTCAATATTTACGGTCATGTTGATTCCCGCCTTGGAGGTGCCTCGGTGCTTCGCTTAATGTGATCAGTCGTTGGAAAGATCTATCGATTTAGATTCGATGCCGTTGAGTCGGCTTCGTGGTTAACACTATATCAGCGTGTAGCTATTGTCTATACGTGTGTATCGTTTGGCTATACGGGCTGCGCCGCTGGCAACCCCGTCAAACCCACTCCGCGACCCGCGTATCAACGGGCGTTCCGGGCACTGAAAGCCTTCGCAAGGTTGGGTCGCATCCAGTCCGAGACCCCCCCACCATTTTCAACCGCTCGATGCGGCTCAGCCAATCCCATCCGTTCGGGTGAGCGACGAAAGTTGTACAGCCCATAGCGATCTGGGTGCCGGCTTTGTTTGCCAATAGAGTATTGGCAGCCCAGGCATTCGCGGGCCGAGACCATTGGATCGAGTGAGACGCGGGAGGTATTGCGTCCGCCAAGCGCTAGACTCTGTACGAAATCCCGAGGAAACCCGATCGTCGACAAACCCAAGCCGCTCTTACGAACGACGCTTGGACTATAGAGCTCTTCTGGAAAAATCATCAATCAGATGATGAGTCAGAAAACTCCCTAAATTATGTGGGCGGGAAGTGTCAGAAAACTCCCGCAGCTATTGCCTCCCCCCGCCTTTTTTTATCCCGCCACCCCCCCTCAGCGACCTGCATAACCCCGGTGTCTGCCAGACCCAAAGCTTTGTAACAATTGGACTAATGGTCTATAGCTCAAGGCATGGCTGCCGATAGGTAGGTTAATCCCCATGAAAGGAGTGACACCCCATGCTGCGGTTTTTTGCCGATCTGGGCTTTCGCTGGAAAATCACCCTTCCGATCGCATTCCTGGCTGTGTTGCTGGTGCTGATGGGGTGGGCGGGCATGCGCGGTATCGGTCAGGTGACTGAATCCAGTACGCAATTGACCAAGCGTTATCTGCCGGCGATCAGCCTGCTGCTCAACGCCGACCGTGATCTTTATCAGGCTTTCGTCGCCGAGCGCAGCCTGCTGGATGGTCATGCAAACGAGCATTTGAAAGCGCTGAGCACCAGTCATGGCGAGAATGCGAAGCAGGCTTATGACCGCGTGCAGAAATATGCCGCGATGCAGCCCGGTGCCGAGGCGCAGGCGTTGGTCAGTCAGTTCAATGACAGCTTCGGGAAATGGATGCAGGTGTCGCGGCGGGTCCTCGAACTGTCTGTAGGCGATCCGCAGGGCGCCAGTGCCCTGAGTTTTGGTGACAGTGAGCGCCTGTTCGAAACCATGCGCGACTCTATCGACAAGCTGGGTGAGCTAGAGGATGCGGCGTCGCATCGCGAAGGCGACGCAGCGATTGAAAACGGTGAGACGGTCGGCGTGCATCAAGGCGTGATTCTGCTGGTCGGCTTGCTTGGTTGCATCCTGGTGCTTGTCGTTCTGCCACTTGTGGTGCTGAGCCCTATGCGTCGACTGCTGCACCGCGTCGAGCAGATTGCCGAGGGCGGCGGCGATCTGAAAGGGCGTCTGGAGGTACGCTCGGCCGATGAGTTGGGCCAGCTCGGCAGCGCCTTCAACCGCTTTCTCGACAAGTTGCAGCCGTTGATCGCCGAGGTTGGACGGGTGACAGGTGAAGTAGATTCCGCCGCCCGCGCCATGGCCGATATGGCCGCGACGAATGACCGGTTGATCAGCAGCGAACATGCGGCGCTCGATCAGGTCAGCACCGCTGCGACCCAGATGAGCGCAGCGGTGCATGAAGTCGCGCATAACGCGGCGAACGCCTCGGGCGCCGCGCAACAGGCGAGCAGCCAGTCTCGTGACGGTGCCGAGGTGGTCAGCAGTACCATCGAATCGATCCGTCAGTTGGCCCAGGAAGTGGAGAGCGCTTCGGGCACGATCGAGGCATTGGCCCAGGAAACCTCCAGTATTGGCGCCGTGCTTGAGGTGATCCGTGGCATTGCCGAACAGACCAACCTGTTGGCGCTGAACGCTGCCATCGAAGCCGCGCGGGCCGGTGAGCAGGGCCGCGGTTTTGCCGTGGTGGCCGATGAAGTGAGGGCGCTTGCGGCGCGCACACAGGATTCGACCAAGGACATTCAGGTTCGCATCGAGCGGTTGCAGAGCGGTGTCGCCAAGGCTGTACAAGCCATGCACGTGGGCAGCACCAAGGCCCGCGATAGCGTCGAACGTGCCGCGGGTGTCGATCAGGTGCTTAGCGGTACCGGCGGTTCGATCCAGCAGATCAATGACATGGCCGCGCAAATCGCAAGTGCTTGCGAGGAGCAAAGCAGCGTCACCGAAGAGATCGCCCGCAACATCTCCGATATCCGCGACTTGTCCAACGAAGCGGCAGCGAACTCTGCCCAGAGCATGCATGCCAGCCAACAGCTTTCCAGCCTGTCGAGAAACCTGGCAGAACTGATCGGCCGCTTCCGCACCTGAAGCAGGAGGGTGTCGTGTCCACTGACGATCAGCTCCGTGCGCTGCATCAGGACGGTTTTGTCCTGATGCCCGGCGTGTTGGATGCCCGACAGATCGCCGACCTGCGCCATGCCATCGACCAATTGAAGCCCCAGCATTGGGACTACAGCGGTGTCATCGATCATTACAAATGTGTGTTCAATCGCGATCCGTTCTGGCTACCGTTCCTGGATGTGGCCGGGGTGATCGAGCTGGCCGAGGCAGCCCTGGGCGATGATTGCCATGTCATCGGCCAAACGGCCTGGCGCTGCCATCCCGGTTTTACCGGGGCACCGTTGCACCTGGATTATCTGGCGATGCAATTGCCGCCAGGGCTGTTGGCCGACCCTGCCTTTGAACTGCCGATGCAGGTTTTTACCGCGCAGTTTTACCTGGATGACATCGACGCCGACTTGAGCCCGACCCAGGTCATTCCGGGCAGCCACAAAGCCGGCCGGGCACCCGTGAAGGGCGAAACGCAGTGGCAAGGGCGCCCCGCGCAGCCCGTGCTGTGCCGGGCGGGCGATGTGCTGATACTGCGCAGTGAGTTATGGCACGCCGGTAGCGATAACCGGACCGCCGACCGCACGCGTTACATGCTTCAGGTGCACTATGGTCGGCGGATGGTCGCGCAGAAGTTCTCACCTTATCTGCATTGGCAGTTCAATCCTGTGGTCTTGGTCGCCGCGACACCTCGTCAGCGGCGGTTGTTGGGCGATCACCAGGAAGCTGAATACGATTGAGCCTGGCTCAGTCAGATCCACACATCATTGACTGCCGTTCGCTCATTGGTCTGTTCGCCGGTATTGAGGACACCACGTGGTTCGATCAGCAGCAGTTTCACTTCGTGCGCGGCGCTGGGCTTGTGCTCGACACCTTTTTTGACCACGTACATTTCGCCTGGCCCTATGGTCACCGCACCGTCGCGAAAATCGATACGCAACTGGCCCTCCAGCACGATGAAGGTTTCATCGGTGTCGGCGTGGGTGTGCCAGATGAATTCGCCTTCGAGCCGGGCGATCTTGAATTGGTAGTCATTCATTTCGGCCACGACTTTCGGTGCCCATTGTTCGTGGAACAGTGCGTATTTCTGAGCGAAGTTGATGGGGGCGTAGTGGGTCATCGAGGCATGCTCCTCAGGTGGGTGGTGAGCTGTACCTTACTGTCGGGGCCTGGGTGTCGTATTGGATGATCGTGCAGCTTTTTGTCGTGCCCAGCCTGTGCCTTCAGCGCAGCATTTTCAGCCAGCGTGCCGGTGAAATACCGAAGGCCTGGGTGTGCAGTCGGGTCATGTGGCTCTGATCGAAAAAACCACAGGCCAGGGCTACTTCGCTCAGCGGCATGCCATGGAATACCAGGCGCCGGGCTTCGTTCAAGCGGCGCTGGGTGATGTAGCGATAGGGACTGGTGCCATACAGTGCCCGGAAATCCCGGGACAGGCTCCATCGATCCCGGCCGCTGGCCTGCACCAGGTCGTCCAGTGTGATCGTCTGCTGGAGGGCATCATGGATGAACAGGCGGGCACGCTCTGCCGCGGGGTAGTCGATCAGCCGCCCACGTCGGCTGCCGGCTGCGATGTCGAGTGCCTGGGCCACATCGTAGATGGCGTCCTCTTCCTCCAGCGGATCGAGGGGATGATCCAGGCCGTTCAATAGTCGACGGGTCGCGATGTTGAGGCGAGGGTCGTTGGACAATCCTCCTTCGATGAAGGGCAATGGCTTGCCCCCCAGCACTTGCTGGATCACCGACGGTTCTATGTAGAACATCCGGTAGCGAAAACCCTCGTTCGTCCCGGCTTCGCCATCGTGCGCCTCGTCCGGATGCAGGACGATGGTGCCGCCAGGCTGGCTGTGGCGCTTGCTGTGGCGATAGTTGAAGCTCTGCACGCCGGAAAGTGTGATTCCGATGGCGTAGGTGTCGTGGCGATGGGTGGTGTAGCCATGCCCGCTGAAATAGGCCTCGATGCGTTCCATTTTCCTCGATTCGGGCGCCCGCACCAGCCAGTCGCGATTATGGTTTGATCGAGTCATTGCACCAGCCTCCTTTTGTCCGCATACCCTACCTGCCTGAAAACCTTCGTTACAGCAAAAAAAGCTCAGGCTGCAAACAGCTCACTTGAGGCGATTGAACCCGTGGCGAGGGAGCTTGCTCCCGCTCGGTTGCGCAGCAACCGCAAAATCATAGGGCCGCTTCGCAGCCCAGCGGGAGCCAGCTCCCTCGCCACAATGATTCGGCTCAGATCTCCTTCACAGGCGTTTCGCCCTGGACATTCTTGATCAGCCCGATGACGTGAAGGCAGTCACTCTTGTTCACATAGGATTCGCCGCTGGCGATCGTTTCGTGGTTGCCGGCTCTCAAGCGCCAGCGCCATTGGCCTTTTCCAGTGCTCGGGGTGCCTCGGGTCTGTCGATAGATTTCAAAATACATCGGTTCGCTCCCTGCGATTCATTCAGTCAAGACATGCGTTGGACATGTGGCTGCCAGCCTAGCCAAGTGGCGGGTTTTGGCTACGGGAAATTCGTTTCCATTGGTTATTAAATATTGCTGGGCATGAGCCTGGAAAGAGGGTTCGACTTTATGCAGGGAAAAAGTCATGTTGCGAACAATCAGTCAGATGAAGTTCCGGTTTGATCCTTGCGTTGCCCTGCTCGGTCCTGCTTAATACGTTTCGACGCCTAGGGCCGCAAGCCGATGGGACTGAAAACACTATAAGAAAAAGAGCTATCAAGTGACTGAATATCCAGGAACGGATCTGCAAGGTCGTCTAGCGCTTTCGCTTGTCATTCCGGTCTACAACGAAGTCCAGTCCATCGATGTGTTCATGGCCAGGATCGACCAGGTCTTTGCCCATGAGTCGCTGGTGAGCCTGGAGCTGGTGTTCGTCAACGACGGCAGCGTGGACGACACATTGGTGCTGCTGCTGGAACGGCAGAAGACCGATCCGCGCATCCGAGTCGTCGACCTGAGTCGCAACTTCGGCAAGGAGGCGGCGTTGAGTGCCGGCCTGCAAGCCGCTCGTGGCCAGGCGGTGGTGCCGATCGATGTCGATTTGCAAGACCCTCCCGAAGTCATCCTGGAAATGATTGCCCACTGGCGCAACGGTGCCGAAGTGGTGCTAGGCCATCGGATCAACCGCGACTCCGACTCCTGGGCCAAGCAGGTTTCCGCCAACGGGTTCTACCGGCTGCACAATAAAATCGCCGACCACAAGCTGCCGGAGAATGTCGGCGATTTTCGCTTGATGGATCGCTGCGTGGTCGATGCCCTGCAAACCCTGCCTGAATCTCGCCGCTTCATGAAAGGGCTGTTTGCCTGGGTAGGATTCCGCACCACCTACGTGGATTACGTCAGGCCTGAACGGGCCGCCGGTGAAAGCAAGTTCAATGGCTGGCGCCTGTGGAATTTTGCTCTTGAAGGCATCACCAGCTTCAGCACCGAACCGCTGCGTATCTGGACGTACCTGGGGCTTTGCGTCTCGCTGGTGTCTTTTGCGTTCGCCATCTTCATCGTACTGCGAACCCTTATTTCGGGGGTGGACCTGCCGGGCTATGCTTCGCTGATGGTGGCAGTCACGTTCCTGGGTGGGTTGCAACTGATCGGCATCGGCGTACTGGGTGAGTACCTGGGCCGCACCTACATCGAATCCAAGCGCCGACCGATTTTCCTGGTGCGGCGCCTCTATGACGCCAAGGACTGACCATGGACCTCAAGGAAACCGATATCCTCGGTCCCGATATCGAGCAGCATTGGTACTACCGGTCGAAAGCGCGCGCCATGCTGCACATGCTCAAGGGCACCTCGGCCAGTACGCTGCTGGACGTGGGGGCCGGGTCGGGCTTTTTTTCCCATCACCTGCTGACCCATACCGCAACGGCCCAGGCCTGGTGCGTGGACATCAGTTATCCGGCCGACTCCGACGCCAGTACCGCCGGTAAACCGGTCCGCTATCGCCGTGCCATCGACACGCTGGACGCTGACCTGGTGTTGCTGATGGACGTGTTGGAGCATGTGGATGATGACGTGGGGCTGCTCAAGGCCTACGTCGACAAAGTGCCGTCGGGCAGCCGTTTCCTGATCACCGTGCCGGCGTTCCAGTTTCTCTGGAGCGGGCATGATGATTTTCTCGAGCATAAGCGCCGCTACACCCTCAAACAGCTGGAAAGTGTCGTGGCGCAGGCGGGTTTGCAGGTCCAGCAAGGTGCGTATTACTTCGGCCTGGTATTTCCCATTGCCGCCGCCCTGCGCCTGTTGCAGCGCAAGGCGTCCGGCGCCCCGGCCAAGTCGCAGCTTGCGCGTCATCATCCGCTGGTCAATGGCGTGTTGAGGTCACTGTGCAGCCTGGAGCGTCCGTTCATGGGCGCCAATCGTATGGTCGGCCTGACGGTGTTCTGCCTGGCGCAGAAGCTGTGACCTGGACGCACTCGCCGTTGCTGCGCCGTGCCTTGCGCTTTGCCATGACGGGCTTGGTTGTCACCGTAGTCCATGTGGTGGCTGCCGTGCTGTTTGTGCACCTGATCCTGGCAAACCCGCCACTGGCCAATGGTTTCGCCTTTGTCGTGGCGACCGTGGTGTCGTACCTGGTCAACACCCTATGGAGCTTTTCCAGTCGCTTGCATGGCCGTACCCTTGGTCGTTTCGTGGTGGTATCGATCGGCGGGTTCGGGCTGGCGATGCTGGTGGCCTGGGGCGCCCAGCGCGTCGGCCTGGATTACCTGGCGGGCATCGCAGCCGTGGCGCTGATCATCCCGGTGTTCACCTTCATCCTGCATAATTTCTGGACGTATCGATGACCGTTCGTGGTGAGCGTTACTGGGGCTGCTTGTTGCCCATCCTGTTGGGCGCGCTGGCATTCCTGCTGGTGATCGGGCCACGGGTATTGGACCCCACGAACATCGCCTGGCTGGGGGAGGGCGATACGACAACCCATTACTTGGGCTGGGCGTTTTTCCGCAGTTCACCCTGGACCTTTCCGTTGGGCATGAACCCTTCCTATGGTTTGGAGTTGGGCAACGGCATCATTTTTTCCGATTCCAATCCGTTGCTGGCGTTCCTGTTCAAGCCCTTCAGCGGCTGGCTGCCCGAGACGTTCCAGTATTTTGGCCTGTGGTTGCTGGCCTGTTTCATCCTGCAAGCCTGGTTCGCCTGGAAACTGCTCGGCCTGCTGACGCCGTCACTGTGGATCAGGCTGTTGGGCGCCGGGTTGTTTGTGTTTTCGCCGCCGATGTTTCTGCGCATGGGCGGGCATCTGTCGTTGTCCGGGCATTTCCTGATTCTGGCGGCCTTGTACCTGGCGCTGCGTCCTGGTTTGCAGAAGCGACGGCTGGACTGGGGCGTGTTGTTGGCCGCGACAGCGTTGGTGCATGCCTACCTGTTGGCCATGGTGGCGTTGATCTGGCTGGCCGACCTCGCCAACCAGGCCATCAAGGGTCGCTTGTCCCGACGCGATGCCTTGATCGAGCTGAGCGGTTTGTTTTTGCTGGTTGCGTTCTGTTGCTGGCAGGCCGGTTATTTCAGTGTGGGTGGCGGGACCGTATCGGGTGGTTATGGCCTGTACCGCTTGAATGTACTGTCGCTGGTCGACCCCAGTGGCTGGTCCTACATCGTGCGGGACCTGCCCGAGGGGCCCGGGGACTATGAAGGGTTCAATTACCTGGGACTGGGAGTCCTGATCCTGGCGATCTGTGCCGCTGCGGCACTGCTGCAAGGCAATACCGGTCTGGTGAGTGCCGTGCGCCACAGAGGGTTGTTGCTGTGGGCGCTGTTCGGGTTGACGCTGTTTTCGCTGACCAACACCCTCGGTATCGGCGTGCTGGATGTGCATTACTGGCTGCCCGGAAGCCTGGAGAAGCTGGCGAATGTCTTTCGCGCGTCTGGCCGGATGTTCTGGCCGGTGTTCTACGCCATCGTATTTGCCGTCATTTTCCTGGTGATCCGCGGCAACAAACCACGGGCGGCGGCGTGTCTGTTGGCCATCGCCCTGCTGGTGCAAGTCCTGGATACCCGCGCTGGATGGGCAGGCCTGCGCCAGAGCCGGATGATGCCGGCCGCCTCCAGTTGGTCCACCTCCATGAATGATCCATTCTGGGCCAGTGCGGCCAGCCACTATTCGAAAGTCCGGACGCTGCTGCCGCAGAACCAGCCGGACAACTGGCTGCTGACTAGCCAATACGCCCTGAAGCATGGATTGGAAACCGATGGCGTGTACCTGGGGCGCATGGGCACCCGGGAGATCGAACAAGCCCAGCGACGCGCCGCGCAGATGCTTGCCAGCGGCGAGTATGCAGCGGATTCGCTGTACATCCTCGACCCTGGCGCCGCGCTCCAGGCGGCGAAGACCGTCAATCGCCAGACCGACCTGTTGACCCGTATCGATGGCCTCGTGGTGCTGGCGCCGGGTTGGAAGTCATGTGCCCAATGCCCATCGTTTGCCGACGAGACGCTGGACGTGCAGGTGAAGATCGGCGAGCGCCAGGTGTTCAGCCGAATCAACCCGATGTTGGCCAGTGGCTGGGGACGCGTCGAGGATTGGGGCACCTGGTCGGAAGGGACCGAGGCTGAGATTGTCTTGCGCATTGCGCCAGAAGCGCGCGTCCTCTCGATAGACGCGGCGGCGTTCGTGCAGCGCCCCCTGCATACGCGCCAGCGAGTGGACGTCTCGATCAACGGTGTGGCGGCGTTTTCGACGCAGTTCACGCGCCTGCAAGACAACACCCTTGAACTGCCCCTGACACCGGCTATTCGTGAAACGATGGGCACGGATGGGTCGTTGCGCGTGCATTTTCATTTACCCGATGCCATCAGCCCCAAGGCGCTGGGGCTGGGAGGTGATGAGCGAGTCATGGCGCTGGGGCTGAAATCGCTGATCGTGAGGTAGGGCTTTTTTCATTGTGGCGAGGGAGCTTGCTCCCGCTCGGTTGCGCAGCAACCGCAAAATCTTGGGGCCGCTTCGCAGCCCAGCGGGAGCAAGCTCCCTCGCCACAAAAGCAGGGTGCCGCTCCCAATTTCTTCGACGGTATTGCGCAGGCGCTTAACCTTTTTGCGCATAGACGCACAACCCCTGGCGTTTCTACACTGCAGCCAATCAAGGGATGGAGGGCAGTGGATGAACCGCAACGAATTGCGCAAGGCCGACATCAACCTGATGGTGGTTTTCGAAACGCTGATGCTTGAGCGTAACGTGACACGGGTGGCGGAAAAACTGTTCCTGGGCCAACCGACCATCAGCTCGGCCCTCAATCGTTTGCGCAAAATGTTCAACGACCCGTTGTTCATTCGCGTCGGTCACCGCATGGAGCCGACGGCCCGGGCTGAAGAAATCATTCGGCATCTGTCTCCGGCGCTCGATTCGCTGTCGGTGGCCTTGAGCCTGACCCACGATTTCGACCCCACCAGCAGCACCATGACGTTTCGCATCGGCCTGTCGGACGACGTCGAGTTCGGTCTCTTGCCGCCCCTGTTGAGCAGCCTGCGGCAAGAGGCGCCGAAAATCGTGTTCGTGGTCCAGCACGTCGATTACTGGCGCATCCCCGATTTGCTGGCATCGGGCGATATCACCGTGGGCATCAGCCAGACTCGCGGCCTGCCGGCCAACGCCAAGCGCAAATTGTTGCGACACATCCAGCCCCGCGTGTTGCGCGCCGATGCGTCGGACACGCCGCTGACCCTGGACGAGTATTGCGCGCGACCTCATGTGCTGGTGTCCCATACCGCGAACGTCGCCGGGTTTGTCGATGAATGGCTGGCCGAGATCGGACGCACACGCCAGGTCGTGCTGTCGGTGCCGCAATACAGCGCATTGCCGGCATTGCTGGCCGGCACTGACCTGATCGCCAGCTTGCCGGACTATACCGCCGCCGCCATGGCGGCTTCGGGGCAATTGTTCAACGAACCCTTTCCTTTCAAGACCCCGACCCTGGATTTGTCCATGGTCTGGCTGAGCCATGTCGACAGTGACCCGGCCGAGCGCTGGTTGCGGTCACGGTTGGAGGCCTTCATGGGCGAGCGTGGGCGCTCGGTACAACCCTGACACCGGCCCGCAGCGAAACAAAAACTGCCCCAACGTTTAAAGTCGGGGTAAGGTTGTGACGGCTGAAATCCCCTTGTCATATTTTCGAATCGGAGTCGAACACATGCCTCACCTGCACATGGAGTACACCGCCAACCTGCCCGAGCTGAAGGCCGATGTTGCATTGCTGCGCCTGAACAATGCGCTGGTGGCTTCTGGTCAATTCGCGGCCGAGCTGGACATCAAGAGCCGGGCCGTGAAGCTCGAGACGTTCCGGGTGGGCACGGGGCTGGGCGAGCGAGGTTTCGTGCATGTGAAGCTGGCCTTGCTAAGCGGTCGCTCGACGGAAATCAAGAAGCAACTGGCCGATAGCCTGCTGGCCGTGATCCAGGAACTGGGGCCATGGCCGGCCGACGTTAGCGTACAACTGTGCGTGGAAATCCTCGACATCGATCGAGGCCCGTATGCCAAGGCCTTGATCGGTCAATGACGTTCAGGTGTCGCGGGCGGAGCAGGCCTTGATGATCTGTTCGCGCAGCCAGGCGTTGGCACTGTCCTGATCGACGGCCAGGCTCCACTGCATGTTCAGGGTGAACCCCGGCAGGCCCTGGGGCGCTTCGTGATGATTGAAGATTGCCTCGTTGGCCAGCAATTTCTGGATACGGCGGGGCAGGGTCAGGATGAAGTCGGTGCCGGTGATCATCTTCAGTGCGGCACTGTAGCTGTTGGCGCGGGCGGCAATCTGGCGTTGTTGTGCCTGCTGCGACAGCCAGCCGTCCACCATGTTGGTCGCTGACGACCAGGGCGTCGGAAACACGTGTCGGCGCCGTACGAAAGACTGAAGGCTCAGTTGCGGTTCAAGTGGCGTCGCCCGTTTATCCACGACACAAACCAGGTCCTCCTCCAGCAACTGCCGGGATTTGAAATCGGCATGGTTGCTGTGGAAGTTCGGGCCGAAGCAGATCACCAGGTCCAGGCTGCCGTCGCGCAACTCTTCGGCGGGGATGTCGGCTTCGAGCTTGTGCACGTTCACCGCCACCGGCAGATTGGCGTAATCGAAGCCTTGCAGCAGTTGCGGCAGGATCAACTGTTCGAAATATTCCGGTGCGCAAATATTGAAGGTAATGGCTTGCCGGGTCGGATCGAAGGTGGGTGTACCGGCATGGCACAGGTTGATGCTTTGCAAAATGGCGCGCACATGCTCGTACATGCCCTCGGCCTTATAGGTGGGGCGCATGCCGGTGCGGGTGTTGATGAATAGCTCGTCTTCGAAACAGGTTCGCAGTTTCTTGAGGCAATAACTGACGGTTGACTGACTGACGCACAATGCCTCGGACACGCCGGTGACACTGCTTTGCTCGTACACGGCGCTAAACACCATGAGGTCTTGCATGTCGAGCTTTCTGAGGGAGTTACTGTTCAGCATCCGTTCTGTCTCTCGCTGTGCTCCTTGCGCGGATTTTGCGCAAACCAGGCCGATGATCCTAACGGAACGATCGTGCCAAGAGAATGCCAGGCAGGCGCTTTCATGGTCGGGAACGGGACAGATAATGTAGGGAACACGACGTGTCGATCAACGACTGTTTGGTTTGCCTATGTTTAGTTGGCTGCGATCCAAGCTCCATCAAATCCAGGTTTAACCTCCCAGGGTAGCGTGGGACGCTTGTCCGATGTGTTTCCTGTGATGCGCTCATGAACGGTTGGCCCCTGGCATTCCAATACCCTTCATCTGCCGCGGTCGATCCGGTCGGCCGGTTCACGCCTGCCATGGCCCCAACCCTCAGTGCGTTGCCCTCCGAGCTGGCCTTTTGGGCGCTCTGGCATTGCCGTCACGCCCGTCCTCCAGATACTCGTATGACCTGTTGATCATTCGCAGTGCTCGCTCAATGGCGAGCACAGACTGACGGTGCCTTGTCGCCCGTCCGACATGGAAATACGAGCCTTCTCATGAGCCTTGCCAAGATTTCTTTCGCTCCCGTGCAACACGCCGAGGCGTTCCTTGCGCAGAACCCTGATATCGAACTGTTCGAGCTGTTCATCCTCGACAACAACGGCGTGCCCCGGGGCAAGTTGTTGCATCGGGACGAGTTGCTGGCGGTTTTCGAAAGTGGCCGGCCACTGCCCAGTACGATTCTCGGGCTCACCGTCAATGGCGATGATGTGGAAAATTCCGGACTGGTGTGGGACGTCGGCGACATCGATTGCCGTGCCTACCCCCTCAGCGGCAGCTTGCAACGTATGCCCTGGCGATTGATTCCTACGGCCGCCGTGCAGGTCAGCATGCATCCCCAGGAGGGCATGCCGGCGACCATCGCCGATCCGCGTTATCTGCTCAGCCAGGTGATCGAGGCTTTACAGGCCGACGGCTATTACCCGGTGATGGCGGCGGAGCTGGAGTTTTATCTGCTGGACGCGCAACGCGACAGCCAAGGCCGGCCACAGCCAGCGCGGGACGCCGACGGTGGCCGACCGCGTGCCACCCAGGTCTACGGTTTGCGCGAGCTGGAGCAGATCGAGCCGTTCCTGGCCGACCTGTACGCTGCGTGCAAGCTGCAAGGCATTGCGGCCCGGACCGCCATTTCCGAATACGCACCGGGACAAGTGGAGATCACCCTTGAACACCGCAGCGATGCCTTGCAAGCCATGGATGAAGCGGTGCGCTACAAGCGACTGGTCAAGGGCGTGGCCCACAAGCACGGCATGCAGGCCTGCTTCATGGCCAAGCCGTTCGATCACTTGGCGGGCTCCGGCATGCACATGCATGTCAGCCTGGCGGACCGCGATGGCCACAATCTGTTTGCCAGTGAAGCCGCCGACGGCACGCCGCTGTTGCGCCATGCGGTGGGTGGGATGCTCGACACCTTGCTCGATTCGCTGTTGATGTTTTGCCCGAACGCCAACTCCTACCGGCGATTCCAAAGCAACAGCTACGCACCGCTGGCGGCGACCTGGGGCGTGGACAATCGCACCGTGAGCCTGAGGGTGCCGGGCGGCCCGGCGTTGTCGAGGCACATCGAGCATCGTATCTGCGGTGCCGATGCCAACCCTTACCTGGCTGCGGCGGCGATATTGGCCGGCATTCATCGCGGCCTACGTGAACAGTGCGATCCCGGGAAACCTGTCGAAGGCAACGGCTACGCCCAGGCGGCCGAGTTGCTGCCCACCGACTGGCTCACCACCCTGCGTGCCCTTGAGGCATCGGCCTGGGCGCGGGAAGCGTTTGGCGATGAGTTTCTTGGCGTTTATCTGGCGGTCAAGCGCGCCGAATACCGTCAATTCATGGCGGAAGTCGGGGAGCAGGACTGGCGCTGGTATCTGAATCAGGCTTAAGAATAGCTTCAAGCTGCAAGCTGATTGGCAAAGAAAGACTGCTCACTTAGGGCAGTCGAAAAAACGTGGCGAGGGAGCTTGCTCCCGCTTGAGTGCGAAGCACTCACAAAAAGGGGCTGCTACGCAGCCCCGCGGGAGCAAGCTCCCTCACCACGCATCACTTTTCTTTAGCACTGCAAGCTGGGTCGAGCTTGCCGCTTAAATAATTATTTAATAGCAACTTTTTCACGAAAAATTGATGGTGGGCTACCTAAAGTTTGTGCTGCCGTAGGAAATGAAGTTTTCACATTTTCCTGCGGCACTTATTTTTAAAAGAGCAACTTTCAGGAAATCGTCAACCATCATGCTGACCATTAAAGCGGTGCGCCCCGAGTGGGTGACACTGGCCGCCAGTGCCTTTTTGTTAGTGGGTTTCAACCTCGTTCTCTGGCAACACTTGCTGGCGATCACCACGGCTGACGCTCGTGGCCTGCTGATGTGCGTGGCGTTTGGCCTGATGATTTTCTGCGCGTTCAACCTGGTGTTGACGCTCGTGGCCTTCCGTCCGCTGCTCAAGCCCGTGCTGATGCTATTGTTCCTGATCAGTGCTGGTGTGGCATATTTCATGGCCCAATACGGTGTATTGATCGATGCGGGCATGTTGCGCAACTTTGCTGAAACCAATGCCACGGAAGTTCGTGATCTGTTGTCGCTGAAGTTGTTTATCTACCTCGGGTTATTGGGGGTGTTGCCTTGCTGGTTGTTATTCAAGACCCCGATCAGCTATCGTCGCTGGCCCAAAGAGTTATTAAGTAAGTTGCTGGTCGGCGTGGCGTCGGCCGCGGTAATCGGCATGGTCGCCCTGGCCAACTACCAAGGTTTGTCTTCGTTGTTTCGCAACCACCACGAGTTGCGTTTGATGGTCGTGCCGAGCAACTACATCGGTGCGTCGCTCGGCTATTTGCGTGAGCAGGTCGCGTCGGCCAAGCAGCCGTTCATCACCCTGGGCGAGGACGCGAGCCGCAACCCGGCCTGGCAAACCCACGGCCGCAAATCCCTGACCGTACTGGTGGTGGGCGAGAGTGCCCGGGCCGAGAACTTCGGCATCCTCGGCTATGACCGCGATACCACACCGACACTGGACAAAGAGGCCGGCCTGATCGCCTTTACCGATGTGCATTCCTGCGGCACGGAAACCGCCGTGTCTGTGCCCTGTATGTTTTCCAACATGGGGCGCAAGAACTATGACGCCAGCAAGGCCAAGAATGAAGAGGGTTTGCTGGACGTGCTCAAGCACGCCGGGCTGGAGGTGATCTGGCGGGACAACCAATCCGGCTGCAAGGGCACCTGTGATCGGGTCACGCTGCAGGACGTCAGCAATCTCAAGGACCCGGCCCTGTGCGCCAACAGTGAGTGCCGTGATGAAATCCTGCTCCAGGGTTTGCAGCATTTCATCGACACACTCGACAAGGACACGGTGCTGGTACTGCACCAGATGGGCAGCCACGGGCCGGAATACTTCAAGCGCTATCCCAAGGAATACGAGCATTTCACCCCGGTATGCGAAAGCAACGCGCTGAACAATTGCAGCCGCGAGAGCATCGTCAACGGCTACGACAACACGCTGGTGTACACCGATCATGTGCTCTCGACCCTGATCGATCTGTTGCGGGCCAACCAGGACAAGGTCGACACGGCCATGCTGTACCTGTCGGATCATGGCGAGTCCCTGGGCGAATACAACCTGTTTCTCCATGGCACGCCCTACATGCTCGCCCCGGAGCAACAGAAACACGTGGCAATGCTTGCCTGGTTTTCCGACAGCTATCAGAAATCTTTCTCGGTCGACACCCATTGCCTGCAACTGAGTCGGCAAAAGCCCTTAAGCCAGGACAACCTGTTTCATTCGATGCTCGGGCTGCTGGAAGTCAACAGCCAGGTCTACAACCGGGACCTGGACCTGTTCGCCAGCTGTCGCGGCGCGGTGATTGACGGTGTCCTGGCACGAGAGTGATGGCCTGGACCTTTTTTTCACGCAGTGTTGGTTAACCTGTCATTCAATCTTTTCCAAGAGCCGTTCGTATGTCCGGGCTACCCCCATCCACCGTCGAGCTTGAGTTCGCCAGGCAGCATGACCAGGAGCATGCTCAGGTCTGCTGTGGGCCGACGCCTCGACGATTGCGCCTGGCGTTCTGGCGCGACGAGCACATGGTACGCAATGCCCTGAAGGTGGCGGGCGAGCCCGGGTTGGTGCTGGATGTGGCCTGTGGCGCGGGACGATTCTGGCCGGTGCTGGCCGAGCACGCCAACCGGGTGATCCTGGCGGCGGACCCGTCGCCGGACATGCTCGAACATGCGCTCACTCACCATGGCGGCGCGTTGCTCCAACGGGTCAAGACCTTCCCGAGTTCAGCGTTCACGCTCGGGCTGTCGGCCAACGCGGTGGATTGTATTCTCTGTCTGCAACTGTTTCGCCACGTCAGCGCCAGCGAGCATCGCCTGGCGCTGTTGCGCGAATTTCATCGGGTCAGTCGCGACACGGTGATCGTTTCGGTGCAAATCGAAGGCCGCCTCAAGATCGGCCAGGCGCCGCGACGGAGCCTGGCCGACAAGGCAGATGTGGAAGCCGAGTTCCGCCAGGCCGGTTTCAGCGTGCTTTGGTACCAGGATTTCCTGCCCGGTTTTGCCCTGACGCGTGTTTATGTGTTGCGTAAGACCGGTTAAGTCTTGATGTAGGACTATTCTTGCTTTTTCGCAGGCGATTTCTCTCAGGCGGCTGCTCTATGGATGCTCGCAATCGCCGGCGGCGATATATACTGCGCGCCATTCTTCAAGGGAGAGCCGTGTGGCCATCGATATTCACTGGATTCGCGACAACGATAGCCTCGGTCAGTTTTGCGCCGAGTGGCAGCAGTTGCCATTCGTCGCCCTCGACACCGAATTCATGCGGGTCGACACTTTTTACCCTATTGCCGGTTTATTGCAGATCGGCGACGGCAAGCGTGCCTACCTGATCGACCCCTTGACCATCGACAATTGGCAACCCTTGGCCGCACTACTGGAAAACCCGGCGGTGCTCAAGGTGTTGCACGCCTGCAGCGAAGACCTTGAAGTGCTGCTGCGCCTGACCGGCAGCCTGCCTGCGCCGCTGTTCGATACGCAATTGGCCGCCGCCTACCTGAACCTGGGTTTCTCCATGGGCTATTCGCGGCTGGTGCAGGAAGTGCTGGGTATCGAGTTGCCCAAGGGCGAGACCCGTTCCGACTGGCTGCAACGGCCCCTGTCCGAGACGCAGATCAGCTACGCGGCAGAGGATGCCGTGCACCTGGCAGAAGTTTTCGTACTGCTGCGCCCGAAGCTTTCCGACGAAAAATACCGTTGGGTCCTGGAAGACGGCGCCGAACTGGTGGCCAACCTGCGTCGCGAGGTCGACCCGTACGAGGTCTACCGCGAGGCCAAGCTCGCCTGGAAACTGTCCCGCGCCCAATTGGCCGTGCTGCGCGAGCTGTGCGCCTGGCGCGAACGCGAGGCGCGGGCCCGTGACCTGCCGCGCAATCGCATCATTCGCGAGCATTCGCTGTGGCCCCTGGCCCGTACCCAGCCGGATAACCTTGGCGCGTTGGCGAAGATCGAAGACATGCACCCGCGCACCGTGCGCCAGGACGGCCAGTTTCTGCTGGACCTGATCCAGCGCGCCGCCAGCGTGCCGCCCGAGCAATGGCCGCCGGCCGTGGCCGAGCCACTGCCCATCGAGGCCTCGGCCCTGGTCAAGCGTCTGCGGGCGCTGGGGCAGGCTGAAGCCGAGCGCCTGGAAATCGCCCCGGAGCTGATGCTGCGCAAGAAAACCCTCGAAGCGCTGATCAAGAGCGGCTTCCCCGAGGGCCCTTACCAATTGCCCGATTCGCTGCGTGGCTGGCGCCGCGAATTGATGGGCCAGGCGCTGCTCGACAGCCTGGCCACTGCCGGAGAACAGCCTTGAAACGTATCTGCTCCATCTATCGAAGCTCGAAGAAAAACGAGATGTACCTGTATGTGCTCAAGAGCGATGCCTTGGAGCGCGTGCCTGAGCCGTTGATGGCCGCCTTTGGCAAGGCGATCCATGCCTTCGACCTGGTCCTGAGCCCCGAGCGGGCGCTGTCACGGGAGGACATCAACAAAGTGCTGGAAAACCTCGACACCCAGGGCTATCACTTGCAAATGCCGCCGGCCGAAGATGAGTACATCGAGCATTTGCCCGAAGAGTTGTTGCGCCGCAACGACCCGGTCTGACGGTCTCTGAGGCACCTGTTCTGGGTGCCTCTGGAAAAACACTGGAAGGGTTTATTGACGACGATCGTATGGATGGAGCGACACTCTATCGGCGGTTGTCTGCACTGTTTTTGAAAGGTTTGATTCATGCGCGTTCTGATTGCCGAACACGACCACCCGGTGTACGCCCAGCTTCTGCGTCAGGCGGCACCCGATATTGAAGTCCTGACCAGCGGCGACTCCGCCGAATTGTCGCGACTGGCCACCGATTGCCCGGTCTGGCTCGGCCAGCCTGATCTGCTGGCCACCCTGTTGCGTCAGGGCCATAGACCCAACTGGCTGCAATCGACCTGGGCGGGTATCACGCCGTTGTTGGCCGAAGGCTTGACGCGCAACTACCGCCTGACCCGTGCGGTGGGCATTTTCGGCCAGGTGATGGCCGAATACGTGCTGACCTACATGCTCGGCCACGAGCGTGAGGTGCTGGCACGGCTGGTCAGCCAGGTCGAGCGCAAGTGGGACAACCGCCAGGGGCAAAGCCTGGCCGGGCGCAAGGTGTTGATCGTCGGGACCGGTGATATCGGTCAGCGTGTGGCGCAGTTCCTCGTGCCGTTTGGTGTGCAACTGTACGGTGTGGCCAGTGAAGCGCGAGCGTTGGCGCCGTTCATCGAAGTCGGGGCGCTGAAGGATCTGCCGCGCTTGGTGGGTGAGGCGGATTACGTGATCAATTTGCTGCCCAACACACCCGATACCCATGATGTGTACGACGCGGCGCTATTCAAGCAATTCAAGCCGACCGGGTTGTTCATCAACGTCGGCCGTGGCGTGGCGGTGGTGGATGCGGACCTGGTGCAAGCCCTGAAGGACGGGCACCTGGCCGGTGCGGTGATCGACGTCTGCCGTCAGGAGCCATTGCCACAGCGCCACCCCTTCTGGACCGCCTGGGGCCTGCTGCTGACCGGCCACAGCTCGGCACCGACCTCGCCGCCGATGATGGTGCAGTTGTTCCTGGAAAACCTGCGGGCCTATCAGGCCGGTGAGGCGCTACGCGGGGAAGTGGATTTCAGCCGGGGTTACTGACTTTCTTCCCGCTCCGGGTTACGCCGTTCACTTAAGGTTTGTGTGAACCCAACCCTGTGGCGAGGGAGCTTGCTCCCGCTGGGCTGCGAAGCAGCCCCAAAACCTAAGCACGCGGTGCATCAGATTGTCCGAGCCGGCTGATTCAGGGCTGCTGCGCAGCCCAACGGGAGCAAGCTCCCTCGCCACGGGAAGTGCCGTTCTTATGTGAATGGTTTGTTCACATGAAGGGGCAGGGTTACAGGGTGAAGTCGCCCTCAGCCACCAGTTCGCTCAACGGCCGGCGCGGGCTTGGGGTTTCGCGGGCCTGGAGGTATTCGGCCAGTGTCGATTTGTCCCCCAGCTTGCCAATCGCCACGGCGGCGTGCAGGGCGTAGCCTTCCGGGATCTTCAGTTCCTTGCGGGTCAACGCCTGGTCGAAACCGGCCATGCCATGGGTGTGCCAGCCGCTGAGGCTGGCTTGCAGCGCCAGGTGGCCCCAGGCCGCACCCGTATCGAAGGTGTGGGACTGTGCAGGGGTTTCTTCGGTGGCTCCGGGAACGGCGAAGGTGGTTTTCGAAACAATGATCACCAGTGCCGAGGCGTGTTGGGCCCAGCTGCGGTTGAATTCATTGAGCAGGCCCAGGAAACGCTCCCAATTCGGCGTGTCGCGGCGCGCATACAGGAAGCGCCATGGCTGGGAGTTGTACGCCGACGGCGCCCAGCGTGCAGCTTCGAAGAAGCCCAGCAGGGTTTCTTCGGCAATGGTCTCGCCGGTAAAGGCACGGGGCGACCAGCGCTCGATGAATTGAGGGTGAATCGCGTAATCGGCAATGCGGGGATTGGCACTCATGGGCTTACCTGGCTGGGGTTTGGAAAGTCAATGAAACAACCTACGTCCCGCCGCCCGGGCTGACAAGTCCCGGCCTACCGACAGTCGCCAATGCTTGGCCTGAAGAGGCCCGGGCACTAGACTGTCGGCCTTTTCACCACCTGATGTTGATGCTTGAGCCATGGCCGCCAAAGTCGAACCGTTCTGGAAACGCAAAACCCTCGATCAGCTCGATCTGCAGGAATGGGAATCGCTGTGCGACGGCTGTGGCCTGTGCTGCCTGCAAAAACTCGAAGACGAAGACGACAACAGCGTTTACTACACGCGCATCGCCTGCAAACTGCTGGACCTGAAAACCTGCCAGTGCTCCGACTATCCCAACCGCCGCGACTTTGTCCCCGATTGCATCCAGCTCACGCCGGGCAAGGCCGATGAATTCAAATGGCTGCCGCCGACCTGCGGTTATCGGCTGGTTAGCGAGGGCAAGGACTTGCCGTTGTGGCACCACCTGGTCTGCGGTGATCGCGATGCGGTGCACCACGAACGCATTTCCCAGTCCGGGCGTATGCTGGCCGAAGGCAGCGTGCCGGAAGACGATTGGGAAGATCATCTGATTTTCCGCGCCGGCTGAGCCGTCGGGCGGCGCGCCCCAGGGAGAACCCATGGCTGCAGGATTGAAACGGATGCTGGCCGCCGGGCTGCTGGCGATGTGCGGGCCGCTGTGGGCGGCGCAGAAAGTCGATCTGGATTATCACGTGCACCTGTTGCCCCTGAGCGATCAGGCCGAGGTGCGTCTGACCCTGGCCCGGGGGGCGGCGGTGCGTAGCCTGGATTTCGACCTCGGCGACGGCAGTCGCTACAGCGATTTCAAGGCCGACGGCCAATGGCAACTCACTCCCGGCAAAGAGGCGCGAGGTGTCTGGCGGCCGGCAGCGGACAAGGCCAGCCTGAGCTACCGCGTGCGCATCAGCCATGCGCGCAAGAACGCCACCTTCGAAACCCGCATGACCCCGACGTGGGCGTTGCTGCGCGGCGACGACCTGGTGCCATCGGCCAGGCTCGACCAGCAGGACGGCGTAGAACTGGTGGCCCGTCTTGAAGTTGAATTGCCCAATGGCTGGAAAAGCATCGAGACGCCCTGGCCGCGCATCGGCAAGCAACGCTTTCGCATCGACAACCCCTCGCGCCTGTTCGACCGCCCTACGGGCTGGATGCTCGCCGGCAAACTGGGTAGCCGCCGCACCCGCCTGGGCGAAACTGAGGTGACGGTCGCCTCGCCCCAGGGCCAAGGCATGCGCCGGATGGATGTGCTGACGCTGCTGACATTCGTCTGGCCGCAGGTACAAGCACTGGTGCCGCGCCATCCGGCCAAGTTGCTGATTGTCGGCGCCGGCGATCCGTTGTGGCGTGGCGCCCAGGCCGGTCATGACTCGATCTACCTGCACAGCCGTCCGCCGCTGGTCAGCGAGCGGGGCAGTAGCCCATTGCTGCGGGAGTTGGTGCAGGCGCTCGCCCGGGTCAACGATCATGATCGCAGCGATTGGATCAGCGAAGGGCTGACCGAGTACTACGCCATCGAACTGCTGCGCCGCGCCGGCGGCCTGAGTGATGAGCGCTATCAGACCTTGAACGACCGGCTCGCCCGCGACAGCAAGGGCATCACCACCTTGCGCGGCGAACAGATCAGCTCGGCGGCGGTGGCCCAGGCGGTGTTGCTGTTGCAGGAACTGGACCGCGAGATTCGCCTGAAAACCCGTAACAAACGTTCGCTGGATGATGTGTTGCAGGCGGCGATGCGGTTGGAAACGGTCGATACCAAAGAGTTTGTGCAGCTCAGTGAGAGCGTTCTGGGTGGGGCCTCTACTGTGCTGGATACCCGGTTACTTCAGTGACACCGCCATCGCGAGCAAGCTCTCCCACATTGGGTTTTCGGCGTTCACAAAACATGTGGGAGCGAGCTTGCTCGCGAAGGGGCCATCAGCGGCGCTGCAAAAATCAGAGTCCAACCTTCGGCGAATCCAACGAATCATTCCCCGTCACCGTAGCCGTGCCAGTTGCCGCCTCGGCATTGGCCTTCAGGCGGCTCAGCTCATCACCGGCCTGTTCGATGCGAGCGCGGGCGTTGCTGAGGTTCTGCCGGTTCTTTTCCAACAAGGCCTTGGCCGAGCAATGCCCGGTGATCCCCCGCGCCAGCGCCATGCCGCCGATCGCCAGTTGAGCCAGGCCGAGCACACCGCCACGGCGCAAGCCCTTGCCCATCATCAGCACACCGCCGGCCAGCGAGCCAATGCGTTCCCAACCATGCACGTTTTGTGGCGGATGGGATTGGAAAGGGGTGGTCTCAATCGGCTCGAACGGATTGTTATCGCTCATGATCTGTCTCCAGTATGGGGATTGGTATAAAGCTGACTGCCCGAGCGATTGCCTTGTTCAATCGAATGTTGCACCGATCAGCGGAATTGCGGCCCCGAACGGGTGTTGTTGCCTTTGGCCATGCGGTCATACAGCACGACGTTGACGGTGGCGGCCAGGTTCATGCAGCCGGTGGTGGGGATGTACACCACATCCTCACACCAATCGCGAATGTCCTTGTCCAGCGAGCCGTCTTCCGGGCCAAAAATGTACAGCGCTCGGTCCGGGTGAGTGTATTCGGGCAGTGGGCGAGCGCCTTCCACCAGTTCCACGGCCACCGGCACACAGCCCAGGGGCAGGATTTTCTTCAGGTCGTCGATACCGATCAGCGGAATGTCGTAGTGGACTTTCTTGGTGTCGGTGACGAAGTCGGCGGCTCGCTCATAGCGCTTGCCGGTGTAGAACACCGACGCCACGCCGTAGCAGCCGGCGGCACGCATGACCGAACCGACGTTTTCCGGTGACTTGGGGTTGAACAGACCGATGCAGCTATAGCGTTTGTTGGCCACGGGCGGGGTGCCTTTGGGGAAAAGGCGCGATTATACGGGGAATGGGGCTGCGTGTTCAGTTTGTGAGTGGGGGGTGATGGTCGGTTACCTGTTCACGAACCTGACCAATCGGTAACGTCCCCGCCAGCGTTGTGACAGGCACCAGTCGTTATGGTTTGCCTGACAAATGACTGCCGGAGTTCCTCATGAAAACCCTTGATGCCTTGCTCGCCGTTTCGATCCTGTCCCTTTCTTCCCTTGCCTTGGCGGAAGGCGGAGGTGACCGGGTTTATGGCCAGATGATCCAGAACAATCAACAAGCCATGGCGCAATACGCCGTCGAAAACGGCAAAGCCATCGCCGAAATCGTTCATTACGAATACGGCATGAAACTCGATGTTAAAAAAGTGGTGAGCATTACACCGGCCAATAAAGGCTGTGGTGTCGGACCGTCGCGCATGACCTACGAAGACTCGAACGGCAAGCTCAATACCCTGGAATATAGGCTCCTGGGTGATAACTGTCCGAATGGCGGCTGATTACCGTCTCGTTTGTTCTCCTTTGGTTTTGAGACGGTCAGGCGCCCTGGTGGCGCCTGTTTTTTATGGGCGCCGGATTATTGTGCTGGCGTGTTACGCAACCTCAAGGCATTGAACACCACCGATGCCGAACTCACGCTCATGGCGATGGCGGCAATCATGGGCGAGAGCAGGTGACCGGTCAGGGGGTACAGCAGGCCGGCCGCCAACGGAATACCCATCGAGTTATAGAGGAAGGCAAAGCCGAGGTTCTGGCGCATGTTTCTAACGGTTGCCACCGAAAGGGTGCGGGCCCGCAAGATCCCCATCAAATCGCCTTTTACCAAGGTCAGCTGGGCGCTGTTCATCGCCACGTCCGTGCCTGTACCCATGGCAATGCCTACGTTCGCCCGAGCCAGGGCGGGCGCATCGTTTATTCCGTCACCCGCCATCGCGACCTGGCGGCCATCGCGCTGCAGGTCCGCCACCAGACGTTCCTTGTCCTCGGGTTTGACTTCGCCATGGACCTCTTCAATGCCCATCTCCCTGGCCACGGCGCGTGCCGTGGTGAGGCCGTCGCCGGTGGCCATGATGATTGTGATGTCGTGAGCCTTGAGCCTGCTGACCGCTTCCCTGGAGGTTGGCTTGATCGGGTCCGAGACGCCCAGCAGCCCGGCCAGTACTCCGTCGACCGCCATGTAGATAATGCTGATGCCTTGCGCGCGTAGCTGCTCGGCCTGCTGTTGCAGTGGGCTGACGCTGATGCTGGCGGCGTTCATCAGGGCGGTATTGCCCAAGTGGATCTGTTTGCCGTCCACCCGGCCACTGACACCGATGCCGCTGCCGGATTCAAATGAAGCCGGCTTGATCAGTTCAAGATGCTCGGCTCGTGCGTGATCGACGATGGCGTGGGCCAGGGGATGTTCGCTGCCCTGGTCGAGGCTGGCGGCCAACAGCAGCACCTGGCGGTCGTCGAAGCCCTGGGTGGCTTTCACGCTGTGAAAGGCCGGGCGCCCTTCGGTCAGGGTGCCGGTCTTATCGACGATCAGCGTGTCGATCCTGCATAAGTTCTCGATGGCGCTGGCGTCCCGGAAAAGCACGCCCAGGCTGGCAGCCTTGCCGGTGGACACCATGATCGACATGGGGGTTGCGAGTCCCAGCGCGCAGGGGCAGGCGATGATCAGCACGGCGACGGCGTTGATCAGCCCGAAGACCCAGCCAGGTTCGGGGCCTAACAGCCCCCAGCCGAAAAAGGTCAGTACGGCGATGGCAATCACGCCCATGACGAAATAGCCAGCGATCACGTCGGCCATGCGCTGCATAGGCGCTTTCGAGCGCTGGGCCCGGGCGACCATCTGGACAATTTGCGCCAGGACGGTCTCGGCGCCGACCTTCTGCGCCGTCATCACCAAGCTACCGTGGGAGTTGATCGTGGCGCCGATCAGGTTGTCCCCGGCGCGTTTGATCACCGGAACCGGCTCGCCGGTGAGCATCGACTCGTCAACGGCGCTTTCTCCTTCGAGTACCGTACCATCGACCGGGACCTTTTCACCGGGCCTGATCCGCAGGTGGTCACCCTGATGGACGTGGGCCAGGGGAATGTCTTGTTCCTGGCCATCGGCATTGATCCGGCGCGCGGTTTTGGGGGACAGCCCCAGCAGCGACTTGATGGCGGCCGACGTCTGCGAGCGTGCCTTGAACTCCAGCATCTGCCCCAGCAAGGTAAGGGAGATGATCACTGCGGCGGCTTCAAAGTAGACGCCGATACGCCCCTCTTGCACGAATGTGGTGGGGAATCCTCCCGGCCAAAACGTGGCGGCGACACTGTAGAGATAGGCCGCCGCGGTGCCCAGGCCAATCAGGGTCCACATGTTCGGGCTACGCTGGCGAACAGAGGCCACTGCCCGTACAAAAAACGGCCAGCCTGCCCACAGGACCACGGGTGTCGCCAGGAAAAACTCGATGAGATTTTGCGTTGCACCGTGAAACAGCGACAAAGCGTGCCCCGCCATGGCGAGCACCGTGACGATCACCGTCAACGGCAGTGACCACCAGAAGCGGCGCGTGAAGTCCTTGAGTTCTGGATTGTCCTCTTCTTCCAGCGCGGGCATCACCGGCTCCAGCGTCATGCCACACTTGGGGCAGGTGCCGGGGCCGGGTTGGCGTATTTCCGGGTGCATGGGGCAGGTGTATTCAGTCGCCATGTCGCCGCTGGGCGCTGGAGCACTGTGGTGAAGGTGCGCTGGAACGTCTGGCATGGCTAGGGGCCTTCCTGATCCCTGCGGTTGACGGGTGGTTGGCCATGTCGTCCATGACCGCCATGGCCGTGGCCGTGTCCGAAGATATGCATCAAGGGACATATCAGGAGAATCAGGTACGGCCAATTCGCCGCGATGTGGCTGAAGTGTTCTCGCGCCAGATAGAAGAGGCCGATGGCCAACAACATGATCAATACAATGCCGGTCTTGCCCCGCCAGAATGGCGTAGCACCCGCAGGGGGTTGATGAGTGTTCATGGTGTCGCTCCTTCAGGCCGGGCGAGCCACCGCCATCGATAACCACAGAATAGGCAGGGAGGGCTTTGGCAGATTGATATTCATCAACCTTGGCTTACTTGACCTGCAAATGAGGGAAGTAGCGGGCATGCTAAAGGTGCGAAGCTGTCAGCGACCTGACGGGGGCATTGCAGATTTGTCAGCTGGACCATGAAAGCGGCACAGGCAGCCGCCCCACAGTCGAGCAGGCCACTTTTGGCGAGGGGATTTGATCTGTGGAGCAACACTTTGCAGCGCAAGATAAACCCACTCGCACAACGGCTAATTACTCGTCCTTCTTCATCAACCCGGCCAGTGCGGCGAAGGGGTTGTGGGTCGCCTTGGCGATTTTCGGAGTGCTCAGGGAGCCGTCGCCGAAATATTGCTGGTCGGTGTAGCGCGAGTGTTCGTTGTCGTGGCAGTACAGGCACAGCAGTTCCCAGTTGGAACCGTCCTGCGGGTTGTTGTCGTGGTTGTGGTCGCGGTGGTGAACGGTCAGTTCGCTCAGGCGCTTGCCGGAAAACTCACGGGCGCAGCGGCCACAGACATGGGGGTACATTTTCAGGGCTTTGTCGCGGTAGCCCATCTCCCGGTCGCGCTGGGCATCGGCGAGGATGCGGTCCAGCTTGGCGGTGTTGGACGGTGGCGTTGACGAACTCATGGGTTCACCTTTGTAGACAAGACGGATGACGGTTGGACAGAGTTTAGCTCAGCCCTTGAGCTTCTCGGCAATCCAGATGGTGTGGCGGGTGCCTTTGTTGCCATGGGCGAACACTTGCACCTCTTCGGCCTTGAAGCCGGCCTTCTTCAGCTTGTCGGAAAACTGCCGGTCAGCGCTGGCCGACCACACCGCCAGCACGCCCTTGGGCCGCAGGGCCTTGGCGCAGGCGGCCAGGCCTCCAGCCGAATACAGCCAACTGTTGGCTTTCTGGGTCAGGCCTTCCGGGCCATTGTCGACATCGAGCATGATCGCGTCGAACCCCTGGGGCTCGGCTTGCAGGACCTTGGCGACGTCTTCCATGCGGATCACTGTGCGTGGATCCGACAACGGCCGCCCGGCCTTTTCACCCAGGGGGCCACGGTTCCACTCCACCACGCCGGGCACGAGTTCGGCCACCACCACTTCGGCGGTCTTGCCCAGGTGCTTGAGGGCCGAGGCGAGGGTGAACCCCATGCCGAGGCCGCCGATCAGCACGCGCGAGCCGGGACGACCGGCGACCTTGCGGCAAGGAATCTCTGCCAGGGCGTCTTCGGAACCGTGCATGCGGGTGTTCATCAACTGCCCGCCGTCACCGCCCTGGATCTTGATGACGAAGTCTTCCCCGTACTCGAATAGGCACAGGGCACCGCCGTTATCAGGGATGGGCGTGGTGTCGAGTAGAACGAAACGTTTCATGGAAATCTCGTAGGAGGGCAAACCGCGCGGTAACGACTAGCCTTAAAGCAGACAATAGCCACGGAGCCATTGATGAAGTGCATCATTCTAACGGCCATTGCCCTGGCGGCGCTCTCAATAAGTTGCGCCCAGGCTCAACAACCGACGATTCCAGTCAACCCGCCCAGCATCCCCGGATCGCCTGGCACCGCCACTCCCATGCCCTATCCGCCGGTCACGCCCAACGGGGTGCCCAAGGTTGGCCCCGGAAGCGGCGGACCGCCCTTGCTGCCCCCCATCGAAATGCCCAAGCCGCCCAAGGACCAGCCGATACCGGGCATGGAGCCCAAGCCAGTGAAGGCCAAGTCGCCGGGAGGATAAATCGACAAGACGACGCATTCACCTGTGGGAGCGAGCTTGCTCGCGATAGCGGTGTGTCCGTCGGCTTCAATGCTGGCTGATCCGCCGCCATCGCGCGAGCAAGCTCGCTCCCACTGGGTTTATGTGTTGTTGTCAGACCTGCTGCGACAGCAACTGACCATCGGCCATGCGCAGGCGCTTGGACAGGGAGACGGCGAGGGCGCGGATGATCTTGGCGGCGATCTTGGGGGCGTCGTTGAGCATTTTTTCCAGGGAGTCCTTGCCCAGGTTCAGCAACTGGCAATCGCTGGCGGCGATGCAACTGGCCGAGCGCCGTTCGCCGTCGAGCACGGCCATTTCGCCGAATGCCCGGCCGCTGCGCAGCGTGGCGATGGTCACGGGTTGGCCGTCGGGGCCGGTTTTCTGCACGGCTACCTGGCCGGTGTGGATGATGCACATGAAGCTGCCGGCATCGCCCTCGTGGAAAATCGCTTCGCCCTGGGCGATGGCGCTGATGCTGAAATAGCCCGACGCCGCGGCGAAGTCCACAGGCAGCAACTGGTCGAACAGACCGCAGTCCATCAGCCAGTCGCGGATTTCTTTGTTCAGTAAGGTCGGTTCTGACATGTTGGCACGGTCTTTTTCTTGTGTGTGTTGCAGGTTCAGTTTGGCCCGGGTGTAAAAAGATCCATGGTAGATCCCCTGTGGGAGCGAGCTTGCTCCCACCGTTATTTGATCCGGGATGCCCGGCGCATGGAGCTAAGACCCGGCCATCCCACAGAGTTCCTCAGACCACCCCCAAAACCTTCAAGACAAATGCATATTCGAGCGCTACGTCACGCAATCCCTGGTAACGCCCGCTCATTCCGCCGTGGCCGGCGCCCAGTTCGGTCTTGAGCAGCAGGGGGTGGTCGTCGGTCTTGGTGGCGCGCAATTTCGCCACCCACTTGGCCGCTTCCCAGTACTGCACACGGCTGTCGTTGTAACCGGCGATCACCAGCAGCGCTGGGTACGCCTGGGCGCTGACGTTTTCGTACGGGGCGTAGGCTCGGATCCGATCATAAACGTCCGGCTCCTCTGGATTGCCCCATTCATCGTACTCGGTGACGGTCAGCGGCAAGTCCGGGTCGAGCATGGTGTTGAGCACGTCGACGAACGGCACCTCGGCAATCGCAACCTTGAACAGCTCCGGGCGTTGATTGAGCACCGCGCCGATCAGCAGGCCACCGGCGCTGCCGCCGCTGATCGCCAGTTGTTCGGCGGTGGTGAAGCCGTTGGCGATCAAATGCTCGGCACAGGCGATGAAATCGCCGAACGTGTTGTGCTTGTGTTCCTGCTTGCCGGCGCGATACCAGGCTTCACCCAGCTCGCCGCCGCCGCGCACATGGGCGATGGCAAACGCTACGCCGCGGTCAAGCAGGCTCAGCCGCGAATGGGAAAACCACGGGTCGAGGCTTTCGCCATAGGCACCGTAGCCGTACAGGTACAGTGGTACCGGCCGGCCGAGGGCTTCGCGCTTGACCACCAGGCTGATGGGCACTTGTGTGCCGTCTGGCGCCGTGGCCCACAGCCGTTGGCTGACGTAGGCATCGGCGTCGAACGGGCCCAGTACCGGGGTTTGCTTGAGCACGACCTGTGCGCCGCTGGCCAGGTCCAACTGGCGGATCTGCGCCGGACGGTTCAGGGCCTCGTAGCGCAGGCGAATGCGCTCGCTGACGAACTCCAGGCTGTTTTGCACATGCAGGCTGTAGGCCGCGTCCGGCAGTTGCACCCGATAGGCCGGCAAGCCTTGCGGGTGAACCTCGATGATCGGCAGGCCGCCTTCGCGCAGGCTCAAGGTCATGGCCCCGGCGTTCAGGCTCAGGCCGTCGATCATCACCGTGTCGCTGTGGGGGATCAGGTTCTGCCAGTCGGCCTCGGTCGGCGCCACGCCTGTGTCGGCGGCCTGGTACAGGGCGAAGTTGATTCCGTCGCGGTTGCTGCGGATCAACCAGGTCCATTGGCCATCGAGCAGGCCGTGGTCGACGTCGTATTCATGGTTTTCCACGCGGGGCGCCAGGCAGGTAAAGGGGCGCTGCGGTTGCGCAGCGTCCAGTACCCAGACTTCGCTGGTGGTCTTGCTGCCCAGGGACAGGATCAACTGCTTTTCCGAACTCGAACGATAGCAATGCAGGAAGAAACGCCCGTCCGGCTCGTGGAACACCTCTTCGGCGGCAGTGCCGTCCAGGCGATAGCGCCAGAGTTTGTGGGGGCGATGGGTGTCGTCCAACTCGCCGAAAAACAGCGTCAGGCTGTCGTTGGCCCAGGTCATGCTGCCGTCGCAATCGGCGAAGGACAGTTCGCTGACCTTGTCGTTGGACAATTCCTTCACGAACAGGGTGTAGATCTCATCGCCCGTGGTGTCCAGGCTGTAGGCCAGGCGCTGGTGGTCAGGGCTGATGCTGAAAGCGCCCAGGGAAAAGAAGCCGCCGCCGGCCAGCACGTTCGGGTCCAGCAACAGTTGTTCACGGCTTTCATCCACGTTCAGGCTGTCATCGGCCGGACGCGGGCAGCGGTAGTGGCGCGGGTATTCGTCACCGGCCGTGGTACGGGTGTAATACAGGTACGGGCCCCAAGGCGAGGGCAGTGACAGGTCGGTCTCGAGAATCCGACCCTTGATCTCCTGGAACAGGGTTTCGCGCAGTTCGGCCTGGTCGGCGAGTTGCGCCTCCTGGTAGCTGTTTTCCGCCTTGAGGTAGTCGAGCACGGCGTCGGTGTCGCGTTCCTGCAGCCAGGCGTATGGGTCAACACCGGGGTCCTTGCGGGCAATCGGGGCGTTGGAAACGTGGGCAGATAGGGACATGAAAGGCTCTCGAACGTTGTACGAAAAGGGACACATGGCCTGGACAGAACCAACCACACAGGCCATTCGCCAGACGCCGGGGCAGCCTGACGAGCGAAAAGCCGTTACTATAAGCGCCTCTTTGCCTGCCTTGCCATGGACACCATGACCGAGAATGACTATCTGATCGCCTGGGGCCTCTACGCCTTCGCCGCCCTGGGCTGCCTGTTGGTATGGATGCGCATGACCCGCTGGATGTGGCGCTGGTTGCGCGAATCGCTGCGGTTGCTGCTGGCGGTGCTGCTGTTTTGCCCTACCATCGTAGATCCGGTGAAGGACAAGGTCGCCCCGGCCCTGGCTATTGTTGCCCTGGACGTGCTGTTCAAAGTCGGCAACAACGTCTGGCGGGCGGCTTCCGATCTGCTCATGTACGGCATGATCGCCTTCGGTCTCTACTTCATTTTGGTGCTGATCCGCTTTCCCATCGAGCGGGCCGCCAACGCTCGCAAGGAACGGGCCGCCGCCGCAAAAGCCGCCGCTGCGGTCGATGAGCCGGAGGACGAGGCACCGTTTGGCGTGGCCGGTGATGACCGTTACGGTCGCCCGCCCGTGCCGAGCAACCCCCAGCGTTCGCGTATCGAACCGCGCCTGTAACCGGGCCTGCCCCTTGAAGCGAGAGTTCGAGCATGTGTGAGTTATTGGGCATGAGCGCCAATGTGCCGACCGACATCGTGTTCAGCTTCACCGGGCTGATGCAGCGCGGCGGCAAGACCGGGCCGCATCGGGACGGTTGGGGCATCGCCTTCTACGAGGGCCGTGGCCTGCGCCTGTTCCAGGACCCGGCCGCCAGCAGCGAATCGGAAGTGGCGAACCTGGTGCAGCGCTATCCGATCAAGAGCGAAGTGGTGATCGGGCATATTCGCCAAGCCAACGTCGGCAAGGTCTGCCTGTCCAATACGCACCCGTTCGTGCGTGAGTTGTGGGGCCGCAACTGGTGTTTTGCCCACAATGGCCAACTCGCCGATTTCCAGCCGGGCGTGAGCTTCTACCGCCCGGTGGGCGATACCGACAGCGAAGCGGCTTTCTGCGATCTGCTCAACCGTGTGCGCCAGGCCTTCCCCGAACCGGTGGAGGTGGAACAATTGCTACCGTCGCTGATCGAGGCCTGCGCCGAATACCGCAGCAAAGGCGTGTTCAATTGCTTGCTCAGCGATGGCGACTGGCTGTTCTGCTATTGCTCGACCAAACTGGCCCAGATCACCCGTCGCGCGCCGTTCGGCCCGGCTCGGCTCAAGGATGTGGATGTGATAGTCGATTTCCAGGCTGAAACCACGCCCAACGACGTGGTCACGGTGATCGCCACCGAACCGTTGACCGAAAACGAAACCTGGACCCGCTACGAACCGGGCCAATGGAGCCTGTGGCGACGCGGCGAATGCGTCAGCCACGGCCGGACCGAATAAGGACGTCACGTTATGTTGCTCAGTTATCTACGGCTGGTGTTGTTCGCGGTGGGCCTGTTGGTTGGGGTCCAGGTGCCGGGCTTCATCAACGATTACGCCAAGCGGGTCGAGGCCCACCTGATCGAGGCGCAGACCGGCCTGCAAGGGTTCCAGGGCACCGCCAATCAGTTCTTCAAGGGCGACATGCAAGCCCTGGTGGCCCATTACCGCGCCAGCGAAGACCCGATCTTTCGCAGCGACGCCGACAGCCTGAACACCTTGCTCGTGCGCCAGCAGGCCCTCGACAAGCAATTCCAGGCCATGCAGGGCCCGTGGTACATCCGCTTGCTGCAAGTGGCGCTGGCCGCCGATCCGGACATCCGCAAGGAAACCTGGAACGGCTACAGCTACCAGATCCTGTTGACTCCCGAGGCCATGATCTGGGGCATCAGCGGTGCGTTGTTGCTGTCGTTCGGCCTGGAGTGCCTGTTCCGCCTGATCGACTGGGTGGTGCTGGGCGGCAAGCGCCTGCGCCAGAGCCGGCCGATTGAAGAGCGGGATTTGCGCGGGCTCTGATTGCACGACTGATCGAAACCGCAACCGGCTTCTGTGGCGAGGGAGCTTGCTCCCGCTGGGCCGCGAAGCGGCCCCAAAACCAGACACCGCGCAGTGTCAGGTAGATGGTATCCAGCAGGTTTGGGGCTGCTGCGCAGCCCAGCGGGGATAAATCCCCTCGCCACAGGTTCGTGGTTGGTAAAGTGGCTCGAACGGTCTGACTCACCCAGCCCATCGCCAAACACAAACCCCGTGGCGAGGGAGCTTGCTCCCGCTGGGCTGCGCAGCAGCCCCAAAAAGCCTGGAAGCATTCAGTCAGTTACACCGAGGCACCTGGTTTGGGGGCTGCTTCGCAGCCCAGCGGGAGCAAGCTCCCTCGCCACAGTGGTGTTCAGCTAGGCCACAACGGTGTTCAGCCAGGCCTTGCGTGTTACCCAATCAAATTTTTCTTATGACCCAACCGAGGTTTTATTCGTTGGACGGGATCGGCCGCGCGCTCAAGAATCGACGCATCGGTCTCCACGTCAGCGTCGTCGAGACTTACAACAATAAAACTGCGGAGAACCACCATGAGTGCACCCGACACGCTCGGCGTCCCCCAACCCCAGGCCCGTTCCGGCCCATTCGATTGGTATCGCAACATCAACCAGCAGGAACGTCGCACCTTCTGGAGCTGCAAGATCGGCTACGCCCTGGACGGCATGGACACGCAGATGCTCAGTTTCGTGGTGCCGACCCTGATCGCGATGTGGGGCATTACCACTGGCCAGGCAGGCCTGATTCACACCAGTACCTTGATCGCTTCGGCCATTGGCGGCTGGGTGGCAGGCATTCTCTCGGACCGCATCGGGCGGGTGCGCACCCTGCAACTGACGGTGCTGTGGTTCGCCTTCTTCACCTTTTTGTGCGGCTTTGCCCAGAACTACGAACAACTGCTGATCGCCCGCACATTGATGGGCTTCGGTTTTGGCGGCGAATGGACCGCCGGCGCCGTGTTGATGGGTGAAGTGATTCGCGCCAAGGATCGCGGCAAGGCGGTGGGCATGGTGCAGTCGGGTTGGGCCCTGGGCTGGGGCATGACGGCGATCCTGTATGCGCTGCTGTTTTCGGTGCTGCCGCCGGAGGACGCCTGGCGCGCACTGTTCATCCTCGGCATCGTGCCGGCGGTGTTCGTTATTTTCGTTCGCCGGCTGGTCAAGGATCCGGACGTCTATAACCAGACCAAGGCCCGGCTGACGCCGGAAAACCCAGCGAAGTTCTACGAGATTTTTGCCCCCGGCATCCTTTTCACCACCTTTCGCGCCTCGCTGCTGACCACCGGTGCCCTGGGCGGTTACTACGCCATCACGTCCTGGCTGCCGACGTTCCTGAAAAATGAGCGTGGCCTGAGCGTATTGAGTACCGGCGGCTACCTGGCGATGGTGATCGTCGGTTCCTACGTGGGCTATGTCATCAGTGCGTACCTGTCGGACATCCTGGGGCGCAAAAAGAACTTTGTCCTGTACGCCGTCGGCTCTTTCACCATCGTCCTGCTGTATACCCAGGTGCCGGTGAGCAATAACGTGATGCTCTGGCTGGGCTTTCCCTTGGGGTTCTTCGCGTCGGGCATGTTCAGCGGCATGGGCTCGTTCCTCACCGAACTGTTCCCTACGCGCATTCGTGGTTCGGGCCAAGGCTTCTGCTACAACATTGGCCGGGCGGTGGCGGCATTGTTCCCGCTGTTGATTGGTATTTTGAGCCAGAAGGTGCCGCTGAGCGTGGGTATCGGAGCGTTCGCCGCGGTGTCCTATGGCGTGGTGATCCTGGCGGCCCTGAGCCTGCCGGAAACCCAAGGCAAGCAGTTGGAAGCCGAGTAACTGATAACCTGTGGTGCGCGTGCCCCACAGTTAAACAAAGAAAGAACCTACAGGAGCGTTCACCGTGAACCGCCTGCTATTGAACTGCGACATCGGCGAAAGCTTCGGCAGTTGGACCATGGGTCTGGACGCCGAGGTGATGCCCTTCATCGATTGCGCCAACATCGCCTGCGGCTTTCATGCCGGCGACCCGAGCATCATGCGCAAGACCGTCAGCCTGGCCCTGAGCCATGGCGTGCGAATCGGCGCGCACCCGGCCTATCAGGACCTGGCGGGCTTCGGCCGCCGTTCCATGGCCTACGGCGCCCAGGAATTGCAGGACCTGCTGCATTACCAGATCGGTGCCCTCGACGGCATCTGCCGGGCGCAAGGCGGACGGGTCAGCTACGTCAAGCCCCACGGCGCGATGTACAACGACATGATGGCCAACCCGGCGCAACTGCGCGCGGTGATCCAGGCTGTTGCGGCCTATGATCGGCAACTGCCGCTGATGCTCATGGCGACCCGGGACAACAGCGCCGCCCAGGCCCTGGGCGATGAGTACGGCCTGACCCTGTGGTTTGAAGCCTTTGCCGACCGCGCCTACGACAGTGCCGGTCGCCTGGTTTCGCGGCAAGCACCGGGTGCCGTGCACCACGATCCCGAGGTGATTGTCGGGCAGGCCCTGGCTATCGCCCGCGGCAATGCGTTGACCGCCAGTGACGGCAGCGCCTTGCACCTTGTTGCCAACACCTTGTGCGTACACGGCGACAACGCCAGTTCCGTGGCGGCCGTGCAACGCATCCGCGAAGCCCTGGACCGGCAGAGTGCACCATGAGACCACGCTTGGAAGTGGTGGCGGTGGACTGCTTGATGGTGCGCCTGTTCGATGAGATCGCCGAGGCCAACATGCCCTGGATGCTCGCCGCCAGCGAGCGCCTGCGAGCGGTGTTTGCCGAGCATCTGATTGACCTGGTGCCGTCCTATACCACGTTGATGGTGCACTACGATTTGCTCGCCCTGAACCCGGTGCAGGCTCGTGAATTGATCGATGAGGCGTTGAATAACCTTTCACCGGATGCCCGGTCCGCCGGCCAATGCCACGTGCTGCCGGTGTGGTACGACCTCAGTGTCGGGCCGGAGCTGGAGCTGCTGGCGAGCCGCAGCGGGCTGACGGTCGCCCAGGTGATCCGTCGCCACAGTGAACGCGAGTACCAAGTGTTTGCCTTGGGCTTCGCCCCCGGTTTCGCCTTCATGGGGCTGGTGGATGAAGAATTGGCTTCACCGCGCCTCGACACGCCGCGCAAACGCGTGGCCGCCGGCAGTGTCGGCATTGCCGAGCGCCAGACTGCGGCGTATCCGGTGGTGTCGCCCGGTGGCTGGAACCTGATCGGTCGCACCCCGACCAAACTGTTTGATCGCGAGCGCGATGGCTACAGCCTGATGCAGCCGGGGGACACGGTGCGTTTCGCCCCCGTGGACCATGCCGAATTCATCGCGCTGGGTGGCGACGACACACCGCTGGAGACCCAGGCATGAGCCGCTTGTTGATCGAGGCCAGCACACCGCTGTGCCTGTTGCAGGACGCCGGCCGTTTCGGCGTGAGGCACCTGGGTGTGACCCAGGGCGGGGCGGCGGACTGGCTGTCGATGGCCTGGGCCAATTGGATGCTCGGCAATGGCCTGGACGCGGCGGTGGTGGAGATTACCCTCGGCGGCTTTACCGTAGTGGCCGAAGAGGATTGCGTGCTGGCGCTGGCTGGGGCGGACCTGGGCGCGCGAATAGACGGCCAGGGCGTGGCATCGTGGCGCTTCTTCAGTCTGCGCAAGGGCCAGGTGCTGGCGCTCACCCAGCCCGTGCTCGGTGCCCGGGCCTATCTGGCGGCCCCTGGCGGATTCAATTCGCCTGCGGTACTGGGCAGCCGGGCGACGGTAGTGCGCGAGGAACTGGGTGGCCTGGATGGGCGAGGGCGAGCGCTGAGTCGTGGCGAGCGCCTGAGCTATTCAGGCGCGGCGACGCCTCGGCCCATGCCACACACGCGGATTCCGGACTTCCAGCAAGCGCAGCCGCTGGACCTGATCCTGGGGGCGCAGAATGGCGCATTTAGCGGGCAGAGTCTGTTCGACGCGTTCAACACCCCGTGGACACTGGACAGTCGCGCCGACCGCATGGGCATCCGCTTGCTGGGCACGGCGTTGGCGTATCAGGGGCCGGCGATGATTTCCGAGGGCATTCCGCTCGGTGCGGTGCAGGTGCCGCCGGATGGCCAACCGATCGTGCTGCTCAACGACCGGCAAACCATCGGTGGCTATCCACGCCTGGGGGCCTTGACTCCGTTGGCCCTGGCCCGGTTGGCGCAATGCCTGCCGGGGACGCAGGTGCGGTTGCGGCCGGTGGTGCAGGAGGTTGCGTATCGCCAGCAGGTGGAGTGTTTGCGTAGTTTTCTCGACCGCTAAAAGCATCGCGAGCAAGCTCGCTCCCACACTGGATCTTCGTCACACTGAGATCCCCTGTGGGAGCGAGCTTGCTCGCGATGAGGCCCTAAAGGGCGCCAAAGATCACTTGGAAAGAAACCGCATCCCTTCCTCCAACCCCCGCAAGGTCAGCGGATACATCCGGTCTTCCACCAACTCGCGCACGATGTTGGTCGAGGCGGTATAGCCCCAGGTGTCCTTGGGATACGGATTGATCCAGATGAGCTTCTTGTACTTCTCCATGAAACGCTGCATCCACACATAGCCAGCCTCTTCGTTCCAGTGTTCGACGCTGCCGCCGGCCTGGGTGATTTCATAGGGGGCCATGGCGGCGTCGCCGATGAAGATCACTTTGTAGTCGGCACCGTACTTGTGCAGCAAATCCTGGGTCGAGGTGCGTTCCGAGGTACGGCGCAGGTTGTTTTTCCACACCGACTCGTACACGAAGTTGTGGAAGTAGAAATACTCCAGGTGCTTGAACTCGGTCTTGCAGGCCGAGAACAGTTCTTCGCAGATCTTCACGTGGGCATCCATCGAGCCGCCGATGTCGAACAACAGCAACAACTTCACGGTGTTGCGTCGCTCCGGGCGCATCTGGATGTTCAAGAGGCCGGCGTCCCGGGCGGTGTGGTCGATGGTGCCGTCGATGTCCAGCTCTTCGGCCGCACCCTGGCGAGCGAACTTGCGCAGGCGGCGCAGGGCGATCTTGATGTTGCGGGTGCCCAATTCCACCTGGTCGTCGAGGTTCTTGTACTCGCGCTGGTCCCAGACCTTCACAGCCTTGCCCTGGCGCTTGCCGGCGTCGCCGACCCGGATGCCTTCGGGGTTGAAGCCGCCGGAGCCGAACGGGCTGGTGCCGCCGGTGCCGATCCATTTGTTGCCGCCGGCATGGCGTTCCTTCTGTTCTTCCAGGCGTTTCTTGAACTCTTCGATCAGCTTGTCCAGGCCACCCAGGGACTGGATCTGCGCCCGCTCTTCGTCGGTCAGCGAACGCTCGAATTCCTTGCGCAGCCAGTCCTCGGGAATCAGCGCCTGGAGGTGATCGTCGAGTTTTTCCAGGCCGTTGAAGTAGGCAGCGAACGCCCGGTCGAACTTGTCGAAATGCCGTTCGTCTTTCACCAGGATTGCCCGGGACAAGTAATAGAACTCGTCCATGTCGGCGAAGATCACCCGCTGTTTCAACGCGTTGATCAGGTCCAGCAATTCGCGCACCGACACGGGCACTTTGGCGGCGCGGATCTCATTGAACAGGTTAAGCAGCATGGCAATCGCCCTCGCTCTTGTTAGACGAAGAGGATCAGCGGGTGCCGCGACGGCTCATGAACGCCAGGCGCTCGAGCAGTTGCACGTCCTGCTCGTTCTTGACCAGGGCGCCGGCCAGCGGCGGGATGGCCTTGGTCGGATCGCGCTCGCGCAGCACCGCTTCGCCGATGTTGTCGGCCATCAACAGCTTGAGCCAGTCCACCAGTTCGGAAGTGGAAGGCTTTTTCTTCAGGCCCGGCACCTTGCGCACGTCGAAGAACACGTCCAGCGCTTCACTGACCAGGTCCTTCTTGATGTCCGGGTAATGCACGTCGACGATTTTCTGCAGGGTGACGCGGTCGGGGAAGGCGATGTAATGGAAGAAACAGCGGCGCAGGAACGCGTCCGGCAGTTCCTTTTCGTTGTTGGAGGTAATGATGATGATCGGCCGTTGCTTGGCCTTGATGGTTTCGTCGGTCTCGTAGACGTAGAACTCCATCTTGTCGAGTTCCTGCAACAGGTCGTTGGGGAACTCGATGTCGGCCTTGTCGATTTCGTCGATCAGCAGGATCACCCGCTCCTCGGACTCGAACGCTTCCCAGAGCTTGCCCTTCTTCAGGTAGTTGCGCACGTCATGGACCTTGTCCACGCCCAATTGCGAGTCCCGCAGGCGGCTGACCGCATCGTACTCGTACAGGCCCTGGTGAGCCTTGGTGGTGGACTTGATGTGCCAGGTGATCAGGCGCGCGCCGAAGGACTCGGCCAGTTGCTCGGCGAGCATTGTCTTGCCGGTGCCCGGTTCGCCCTTGACCAGCAGCGGCCGCTCCAGGGTGATGGCGGCGTTCACGGCCAGTTTCAGGTCATCGGTGGCCACGTAGGCGCTGGTGCCTTCGAACTTCATCTGCAATTCCTCGAACGGTGTCGCCGGCCTGGCGAGGCGGGGCGCGCGAAAATAAAGAGCGTGCCCGACTATACCGCGAGGCCCCGCCGACTGTGAACGCAGACGCTGTATTCAGTCTCTGAATGGAGCGTCACATGTTGACTCAGTCTCGGCGGCTTGCCAGTATTGCATATCGCCAATTTGGCGATATGTTTGGTGTATGTCTACTAAATATCGATTTAAAAATACTTACCGCATTCAACTGCGTGAACGAGACCATCCACCGCCCCATGTACACCTGACGGGTGGTGGGGTGGATGTGATGTTGAGCCTGGAAACCGTGGAAAGTGATGATGGGCCGTGCGCCGCCGTTGATCATCAAGGAAGCGCTGGACTGGGTCAGGGTCCACCAGGCGCAACTGTTGGAGGATTGGAAACGATGTTACCCATGAAACGGCCGCGGCTATTGGCCGTGCAGGCTTTATTACCGTTCAGTCTTGAACTGACGTTCATCGACGGGCAGCAATTGACGCTGGACTTGAGTGCCGACGTGCAACGTTACCCAGGCTTGCAGCCTTTGCTGAAAGAGGCAGCGTTTGGAGGCGCGAGCGTGGGGGATGATGGTTGGAGCGTGGAATGGCCCGAACTGGATATCCAGATCGGTGCCGATACCTTGTATCTGGATGCGCTGGCGCAGAATGCCGTGGATGAAAATACCCGCATTTTCATTGGTTGGCGTGCCCGCACCGGCCTACCGCTGAACCAGGCGGCTGAAGCACTGGGGGTCAGCGCTCGCAGCATCAGCCGCTATAGCAGTGGGCGCGAGGCTGTACCTCGTTCGCTGGCCCTCGCGTGCTTGGGATGGGACTCGCTGCAGCGTGGCGCGGGCATCGCGGCGGCGGAACCGATCGGCCGCTACACCGTCACGCGCAAACCCTAGTCGGTCGAAGGCGGTGGCTGTTCATAACGGGCGTTGAAGGCCTGGACGAAACCGTTGCGCAGGATCTGCAGGAAGGCCTCGAAGGCGCTGATGTCCTGCTGGTGGACATTGCCGCTGAGTTCCACTCGGGTGGCGAACTGGTTCTTGCGCTGGTTCTTGAGGGCCGTTTCGCCTGTGCCGACCAGCGCTTCCCAGACCGAGCGGAAGATGTTCTTGTTCTGGTTTTCCACGTCCTGCTGCCAGTCGAACACATCGACATCGCGCAGCAATGGCTTGATGTAGCCGCTGAGCTTGGCGTTGTCGGCTTCGGCCTCGATCACCAGGTCGCCGTGACCGGCATTGAAATCGAATTTGCCATAAGCAGCGGCGAAATCGTTCAGGCGCTTGAGCTCGATGTTCCTGGCTCGCAGGCGGAAGTCGAAATCCTCGAAGTTGCTCAACGGGTCGAAGGTGGCCTGCATTTCCAATGGCGCGTGTTCGGCCACCAGGGCCTTGCCCTCGAAACGGGCGTCGCGCTTGCCTTCGGTGTCGACCACGTTGGTCAGGTTGTAGAAGCTGGCGTTGACGTCGGTGGCCCGCAGGTTGACCGGTGGCTTGGAGTTGAAATTGCGGAAGGTGACCTTGCCATCCCGGATGCGCACTTCGTTGAAGGTGATAGGCAGCAGTTTGCCCAATTGCTCGCGCCAGTTGGTGCCCCGGCCGGTCTGGGAGTTCTGTCGGTTGGCGCCGCCGTCGACGAAGTTCACTTCCGGACGGGTGAATTCCACCTCGGCGACCACCGCATGGTCGTACCACAGCGAGTGCCAGCTCACCGACAAGTCCACCAGCGGTGCGGTGACGAACGGCACCGGAACCTTGCCGTCGACCTTGACGATTTCCAGGCCGTTGATCCGGTAGGCACCGCGCCATAGGGCCAGGTCCACGTCGGTGATCTGGCCGCGATAATCGCCCATGTTGGCCAGTTTGTCGTTCAGGTAGTCGCGTACCAGGTAAGGCAGGGCGAAATGCAGGGCCACCAGCACCGCGACGAGGGCGGCGAACACCCACAATGGCCAGCGATATCGACGCTTCATGTCAGTCAGTCTCCAGCGTTTGTTGAGGGAGCGCCTTCTAATGCCATTGACTGTCGCAACAATGGGAACGTTCGGTGCAACTGGACGCCCATGGGCAAGAGGCATACCTTTAAAGGCTTACATTCCCGCTGCATCAAGGACCCAGCCATGAGCCGTATATTCGCTGACAACGCCCATTCCATCGGTAATACGCCGCTGGTGCAGATCAACCGCATTGCCCCGCGCGGCGTGACCATCCTGGCCAAGATCGAGGGGCGGAACCCAGGGTATTCGGTCAAGTGTCGGATCGGCGCAAACATGATCTGGGACGCTGAAAGCTCGGGCAAACTCAAGCCGGGCATGACCATCGTCGAACCGACTTCGGGCAACACCGGGATCGGCCTGGCGTTCGTCGCCGCCGCTCGTGGCTACAAGCTGATGCTGACCATGCCCGCCTCCATGAGCATCGAGCGCCGCAAAGTACTCAAGGCACTCGGCGCGGAACTGGTGCTCACCGAACCGGCGAAGGGCATGAAAGGGGCCATCGACAAAGCCGCCGAGATCATGGCCGGCGATCCAGCCAAATACTTCATGCCGCAGCAGTTCGATAACCCGGCGAACCCGGCGATTCACGAAAAAACCACCGGCCCGGAAATCTGGAACGATACCGACGGCGCGGTGGACGTGCTGGTGGCGGGTGTGGGCACCGGCGGGACCATCACCGGCGTTTCGCGGTACATCAAGAACACCTGCGGCAAACCGATTTTGTCGGTGGCGGTCGAGCCCGAGGTTTCGCCGGTGATTACCCAGGCGATGGCGGGCCAGGAGATCAAGCCCAGCCCCCACAAGATCCAGGGGATCGGCGCTGGGTTCGTGCCGAAGAACCTTGACCTGTCGATCGTTGACCTGGTCGAGCGGGTATCTGACGACGAGTCCAAGGCCATGGCCCTGCGCTTGATGCAGGAGGAGGGCATCCTCTGCGGGATCTCTTGTGGCGCGGCGATGGCCGTGGCCGTGCGCCTGGCGGAAAAACCGGAGATGCAGGGCAAGACCATCGTCGTGATCCTGCCGGATTCGGGCGAGCGGTACTTGTCGAGCATGTTGTTCAGTGATTTGTTTACCGAGCAGGAGATTCAGCAGTAACGGTGAGTGGACTGCGAGGTTGGAGGGACCTTGATGGTAGAGGGATCTTGTTGTGGCGAGGGGATTTATCCCCGCTGGACTGCGCAGCAGTCCCCCAGCAACTCAGCCGGCTCGATAGCTGGGCCGTCAGGTTTCAGGGTCGCTTCGCAACCCAACGGGGATAAATCCCCTCGCCACAGGGTGGTGAGCAGGAAGTTGATCAGCGTCAGCCAAGGTTCAGGCGGCGCATGTTAGAAAGTGTTTATTGCGTTTCACTCAACAGAGAATGTTGCGTCAGATGGTTTTTACCCGGGCCTGGAGTGGTTAACATGGCCTTCGGCTACGTCGGGCAGTAGGCGTTGCGTCAGTTGTTTTTGGACAAGGAGTTGTAAAAATGACCGTTTCGTTTGTCGCCAAGGCCTCGGTGTTGCTGCTGTTCCTGGGCAGTACGCTGTACGTGCACCTGCGTGGCAAGGCGCGTTTGCCGGTATTGCGCCAGTTCGTCAACCATTCGGCGCTGTTTGCCCCCTATAACGCCTTGATGTACCTGTTCTCCGGCGTGCCCTCGAGACCTTACCTGGACCGCAGCAAGTTCCCCGAACTGGATGTGCTCAAGGACAATTGGCAAGTCATCCGCGACGAGGCCATGCACCTGTTCGACGAGGGCTACATTCGCGCTGCCGAGAAGAACAACGACGCGGGTTTCGGCTCGTTCTTCAAAAAGGGCTGGAAGCGTTTTTACCTCAAGTGGTACGACAAACCGCTGCCGTCGGCTGAGCTGTTGTGCCCCAGGACGGTCGCGCTGGTCAGCCAGATCCCCAATGTCCGGGGCGCGATGTTTGCCCTGCTGCCGGGTGACAGCCATCTCAATCCCCACCGAGACCCCTTCGCCGGTTCGTTGCGTTATCACCTGGGCTTGTCCACCCCCAATTCCGACGACTGCCGGATCTTCGTCGACGGTCAGATCTACGCCTGGCGCGACGGCGAAGACGTCATGTTCGATGAAACCTATGTGCACTGGGTCAAGAACGAAACCCCGCAGACCCGCGTGATCCTGTTCTGCGATGTCGAGCGGCCCCTGAAAAGCCGGTTGATGACCCGCCTCAACCGCAGCATCAGCGCGTTCCTCGGGCGCGCCACCGCGCCGCAGAACCTGGAGGAAGAACACGTCGGTGGTATCAACCGGGCCTATGCCTGGAGCAAGTCGTTCAGTGACGGCATCAGCGGCCGGGTCAAGCAGTTCAAGCGCAAGCATCCCAAGGCCTACCGGGTGATGCGGCCAGTGTTGGCGGTGGCGGTGCTGACGGCGCTTGGCTACTGGTTGTTCGTTTAAATATTGCGTAGTCCATCGAGCGCTGGTTATAGTCGGCGCCCTTCGGGTTTTCGAACCCACCCTTCAAGAGATCGGCTCATGCCTGCATCCCCTGTCATCGCGGTCGTGGTTCCAGCGTTCAACGCTGGCGTCGTGCCGTGTGGGAGTCAGCAGCCTGCGCAGATCGGTCAATACCCTCCACCTGTCAGTAGCCCACCGGTGTACGCCGTCGTATCACCGCCGGGTGTTGGCGTTCAGGGCTGATCGGCAACGGTTGCCGTCCCCTGTGCCTGCCTGAAAAAACTACTGGACTTCAGCTTCGGCTGAGTTGGCTTTTTGCCTGACTACAGGTGGTATTCATGTTTTCCCTTTCTAAAAACGCCTTGTTGGCGGCGGCTTCCACGAGCCTGTTCGTTTTGCTGTGGAGCAGTGGGGCGATCTTTTCCAAGCTGGGCCTGGCCCATGCTTCACCTTTCGCTTTTCTGCTGATCCGTTTTGCCATCGCCCTGTCGGCGCTGGTGCTGTTGATTCCGTTGCTCAAGTTCAAGCTGCCCAAGACTGGCAAGCCGATGCTGTACGCGGCGACCACCGGGTTGGTGCTGCTGGGCGCCTATCAGATTTTTTATCTGCTGGCGCTGCAAATGAACGTCACCCCCGGGGTGATGGCCACCCTGATGGGCGTGCAGCCGATCCTGACCGTGGTGCTCATGGAACGGCAGCGTTCCTGGTCGCGGCTGTTCGGCCTGGCGCTGGGGTTGGTCGGGTTGGTCATGGTGGTGTACCAGGGCATCGGCCTGGCCGGCATGTCCCTGGCCGGGATGCTCTGTGGGTTGCTGGCACTGGTGAGCATGACGGCCGGTTCGATCATGCAGAAGCGCATCACCGACAACCCACTGGGCACGCTGCCGGTGCAGTACCTGGCCGGGCTGGTGCTGTGCGCGGTGTTCGTGCCCTTCCAGCCGTTCCACTTCGAGTACAACACGGGTTTCATCGTGCCGGTGTTGTGGATGGCGCTGGTGGTGTCGGTGCTGGCGACGTTGCTGCTGTACCGACTGATCGCCCGGGGCAACCTGGTGAATGTCACCAGCCTGTTCTACCTGGTGCCGGCGGTGACGGCGATCATGGACTACCTGGTGTTTGGCAATCGGCTGGCGTTGTTGAGCTTGTTGGGGATGGTGCTGATCATCGTGGGGTTGGTGTTTGTGTTTCGTAAAAGCCGTTAGCCCTTAGATATTTAGTGACTGCACCATTGCTTTCGCGGGCAAGCCCGCTCCCACAGGTTATGGACAGGCCTTGTGGGAGCGGGCTTGCTCGCGAAGGTATTTTTAACCGCGCCGATGAACTACCGGGCGGACGCTTGAACCGGTTTCGCCGCCCCAGGTTTCAACACCAACCACAACGCCGCCGCAATCAACACCCCGCCATACAAATGCGCCATCCCCAACGGCTCATCCAGCAGCAACGCCCCCCACAGCACGCCGAACGGCGGAATCAGGAAGGTCACGGTCATGGATTTGACCGGGCCGATGGAACTGAGCAGGCGGAAATAAAGGATGTACGCCAGCGCGGTACACACCAGGCCCAGCCCCAACAGTGACAACCAGACGCCCCAGCCACCCCAGCTGGCCGGTGGTTGGCTGATGACGCTGTAGCCAAACAGCGGCAGCAAGAACACCGTGGCGCCGAACATGCTGCCCAGGGCCGAGAGACGGCTGTCCAAGCCACCTTGCTGATCGAGCCAGCGACGGGTGAGGAAACCGGCAAAGCCATAGCAGGTCGTGGCCAGCAGGCAGGCGAGGGCGCCCATCAGCAATTGCAGGTCGAACGCCACCGGGCCGGCGCGGGTCAGGATGCCGACGCCGAACAACCCCAGGCAGACACCGCTGACCTTGGCTGGGGTGAGTTTTTCGCTGAAGAACAAGCCGCCGATCAGCACCCCCATCAACGGCGTGGTGGCGTTGAAGATCGCCGAATAACCGGCCGGCAGCACCTGGGCGGCCAACGAATAGAAGGTGGCCGGAATGCCCGAGTTGATCAGGCCCAGCCCCATCACGACTTTGAGCTTGCCGCGAAAATTCCAGTCGATGCGCATCAGGGCCAGGATCACCAACAGCCCGACGAAGGCGATGGACACGCGAAAAAAGGCAGTGGGGATTGTGCCAATGACGGGGGCGATAATGCGCATGAACAGGAAACTGGCGCCCCAGATAGCGGCCAGTGACAGTAAGCGCAGGATATCGACGAGGTTCACGAGTCATTCCTTCCTTGATTGGGCGGCAAGTGTCGCCGTCCTGAATAGCGATGGCAATGGTTGCGTTGGCGCGTGATTGGCCTCTAAGCTCAGTCGCCAATAACAAGCATGACCCGCCGAGGTTTACCCTATGCCGCAGCCATGGCCCGCCATCGAAATCGCCCGTTCGATCCTCGACGGCTTCGACGATTATCGTGAGCATTTCCGGCAGATCACCGACGGCGCCCGCGCCCGGTTCGAACAGGCGCTGTGGCTGGAGGCGCAAGCGGCTTCGGCGGCGCGCATCAACTTGTATGAAGAAAAAGTCTTCGAAACCGTTGCCAAGCTGCACAAGGCCTTCGATGACGAAACCCTGATGGACGTGAGCTGCTGGCCGCTGGTCAAGAGCGCCTACATCAGCCTGATCGACCTGCGCTTCGACGATGAGCTGTCGGAAACCTGGTACAACTCGATCTTTTGCGGGCTGTTCAGCCACGACCTGATCAGCGATGGCACCATGTTCATCCACACCACCCGGCCTAGCCTGCGCCGCGCCCGTGCCGCCCAGACCCGCACCTACAAACCCCAGGGGCAGTTGGACCGGATGCTGGCGAGCGTGTTCGCCGATTACCGTTTCAGCGAGGACTACGGCGACTTGCCAGGCGACCTGCAGCGCCTCGAAGCGCAGTTGCGCGAGAACCTGCCGGACTGGGTCTGCAAGGACCCGGAACTGACGGTGGAGTTGTTTTCCTCGGTGCTTTACCGCAACAAGGGCGCCTACCTGGTGGGCCGGATCTTCACCCGCGATGACCAATGGCCGCTGGTGATCCCGCTGCTGCACCGCGAGGGCCGGGGTATCCAGATCGATGCGCTGATTACCGACGAGGCGCAGGTGTCGATCATCTTCTCGTTCACCCGCTCGTACTTCATGGTGGACGTGCCGGTGCCGGCGGAATTCATCGGCTTTCTCAAGCGCATCCTGCCGGGCAAGCACATCGCCGAGTTGTACACCTCCATCGGTTTCTACAAGCACGGCAAGTCCGAGTTCTACCGAGCGTTGATCAATCATCTGGCGAACACCGACGACCAGTTCATCATGGCCCCGGGTGTGCGTGGCATGGTCATGAGCGTGTTCACCCTGCCGGGCTTCAACACCGTATTCAAGATCATCAAGGACCGCTTCTCGCCGTCGAAAAACGTTGACCGGGCCACGGTGATCGAGAAGTACCGCTTGGTGAAGAGCGTCGACCGGGTCGGGCGCATGGCCGATACCCAAGAGTTCGCCGATTTCCGTTTTCCCCTGGGCAAGTTCGAGCCGGCGTGCCTGGAGGAACTGTTGGAAGTGGCGCCGTCCACGGTGTCGGTGGAAGGCGACACGGTGCTGATTCGTCACTGCTGGACCGAGCGCCGCATGACACCGCTGAACCTGTATTTGGAGAACGCCAACCAGGACCAGGTGCGCGAGGCACTGGAAGACTATGGCCTGGCCATCAAGCAACTGGCGGCGGCCAATATCTTTCCCGGCGACATGCTGCTCAAGAACTTCGGCGTGACCCGCCACGGCCGCGTGGTGTTCTACGACTACGATGAAATCTGCTTCCTGACCGAAGCCAACTTCCGCCACATCCCCCAGCCCCGTACACCGGAAGACGAAATGGCCTCCGAGCCCTGGTATTCCATCGGGCCGCTGGACGTGTTCCCCGAGGAATTTCCACCGTTCCTGTTCGCCGACGCCGGGCAGCGCAAGCTGTTCGACCAGTTGCACGGCGAGTTGTACAACGCCGACTATTGGAAAGGCCTGCAAGAGGCAATCCGGGCGGGGAAGGTGATCGACGTGTTCCCGTATCGGCGTAAGGACCTGGACAACGAATAACCCAGCAGGTAAACGAAGCCCCCTGTGGCGAGGGAGCTTGCTCCCGCTGGGGCGCGCAGCGGCCCT
>NZ_FOTH01000004.1:38427-93037 GCF_900114515.1 Pseudomonas sp. NFACC46-3 | reverse complement strand
AGCGGCCCTAGAACCCGGCGACGCGGTGGATCAGGTTGATTGAGTGAGCTTGAGAGGGGCTGCTGCGCAGCCCAGCGGGAGCAAGCTCCCTCGCCACAAAAGCAGCCTTGACGAAAATCTCCCGTGGGAGCGAGCTTGCTCGCGATAGCGGTATCTCAGTCAACATCTAATGCAGGCTGAACCACCACCATCGTGAGCAAGCTCGCTCCCACAAGGGTGTGGCGGTGGGCTGCTTTGCGCGTTCGGCGCAATGGCCGCAAATCTGCGACAATCGCCCCCCTGCACAAACCGAAGACCCTTGCGTACCTGATGACTGACCAAGCCCCCGCTATCGACAAGCTGCTGAAAAACCTCGACCACGCCATGCTCGCCGACCGTCACCGGTTGCGGCGCCAGTTGCTCGAGCTGCGCAAGAAACCCGACGAGGCCAAGCTGGCCCAGTGGGTGGCGCGCATGCAGGCGTCGTGCGACCAGGTGTTGGCGCGCAAGGCCAGCCTGCCGGTGATCCGCTACGACGACAATCTACCGATCGCCGCCAAGCGCGACGAAATCAAGGACGCGCTGCTCAAGCACCAGGTGCTGATCATTGCCGGCGAGACCGGTTCGGGGAAAACCACGCAGTTGCCCAAGATCTGCCTGGAAATCGGTCGCGGCCAGCACGGCTTGATCGGCCACACCCAACCGCGCCGGATCGCCGCCCGCAGCGTCGCAAGCCGTGTTGCCGAAGAACTGGCCACGCCGTTGGGGGCGCTGGTGGGTTATCAGGTGCGCTTCGAGGACCAGAGCGACGCCAACACCCTGATCAAGCTGATGACCGACGGCATCCTGCTGGCCGAGACCCAGAACGACCGCTACCTCGAGCGCTACGACACGATCATCGTCGACGAAGCCCACGAACGCAGCCTGAACATCGACTTCCTGCTGGGCTACCTCAAGACCCTGCTGCCACGCCGTCCGGACCTGAAAGTCATCATCACCTCGGCGACCATCGACCTGGAGCGCTTCTCCAAGCATTTCGATGATGCGCCGATCGTGGAAGTCTCGGGCCGCACCTTCCCGGTGGAAACCTGGTATCGCCCGCTGACCCTGGAGCAGGACGAGGAAGGCAACCGGGTCGAGGATGACTTGACTGTCGACCAGGCGATCCTCGCCACCCTTGATGAAATCGCCGCCTACGAGCGCAGCGAGCGCCGCAGCCCTGGGGACGTGCTGGTGTTCCTGCCGGGCGAGCGGGAGATTCGCGACGCCGCGGAGATGCTGCGCAAGGCCCAGCTCAAGCACACCGAGATCCTGCCGCTGTATGCGCGACTGTCGCCGGCCGAACAGCAGCGGATCTTCCAGTCCCACCCGGGCCGTCGCGTGGTGCTGGCGACCAACGTCGCCGAAACCTCGCTGACCGTGCCGGGCATCCGCTACGTGATCGACAGCGGCACCGCGCGCATCAGCCGCTACAGCTATCGCGCCAAGGTCCAGCGCCTGCCCATCGAAGCCATTTCCCAGGCCAGCGCCAACCAGCGCAAGGGGCGCTGTGGGCGGGTCGAGCCGGGGATTTGCGTGCGGTTGTACAGCGAAGAAGATTTTCTTGGACGGCCGGAGTTCACTGACCCGGAAATCCTGCGCACCAACCTGGCGGCGGTGATCCTGCAGATGCTGCACCTGCGCCTCGGCGAGATCACTGATTTCCCGTTCATCGAGCCGCCGGATGGCAAGGCCATCAGTGACGGTTTCAACCTGCTGCAGGAATTGTCGGCGGTGGACCGCAACAGCCAATTGACCCCGCTCGGTCGCCAGTTGGCGCGCCTGCCGGTGGACCCGCGCATGGGCCGCATGCTGTTGGAAGCGGCGAAGCTGGGCAGTTTGCAGGAAGTGTTAATCGTCGCCAGTGCCATGTCGATCCAGGATCCGCGCGAGCGTCCGCCGGAGCGCCAACAGGCGGCGGACCAGGCCCACGCCCAGTGGAAGGACGCGGATTCGGACTTCGCCGGGCTGGTCAACCTGTGGCGCGGTTTCGAAGAGCAGCGCCAGGCCCTGACCGCCAGCCCGCTGCGCAATTGGTGCCGCAAGAACTTCCTCAACTACCTGCGCCTGCGCGAGTGGCGCGATTCCCATCGTCAGTTGAGCCTGATCTGCCGCGACATGCAGTTGAGCCTCAATAAAGAACCGGCCGATTACCCGAAACTGCACAAAGCGGTGCTTTCGGGCCTGTTGAGCCAGATCGGCCAGAAAACCGAAGAGGGCGACTACCTCGGCGCCCGCCAGCGGCGGTTCTGGGTCCATCCGTCTTCGGGCCTGGGCAAGAAGCGTCCGCAATGGCTGATGACCGCCGAACTGGTGGAAACCACCAAGCTGTATGCGCGCATGGTTGCCAAGATCGAACCGGACTGGATCGAGCCGCTGGCCGGGCACCTGATCAAGAAAAACCACTTCGAACCCCATTGGGAGAAGAAGCGCGGACAGGTGGTGGCCTATGAGCAAATCACCCTGTTCGGGCTCATCGTCGTTGGTCGACGGCCAGTGCATTACGGGCCGGTGGACCCGGTGGTGTCACGGGAGCTGTTCATCCGCGAGGCGCTGGTGCGCGGCGAGATCCAGTCCAAAGCCAAGTGCCTGAGTGCCAATACCCGGTTGCTGGAGCAACTCGACGAGCTGGAAGCCAAGGCCCGTCGCCGCGACATCCTGGCGGACGAGGAAACCCTGTTTGCCTTCTACGACGCGCGCTTGCCGGCCGAGATCCACCAGACCGCGACGTTCGACAGCTGGTACCGGATCAACAGCCAGAAAGACCCGCAACTGCTGATCATGCGCGAAGAAGACGTGTTGGCCCGCGAAGCCAGCGAAGTCACCGCCGCGCATTACCCCGACACCTTGCGCGTCGGCGACCTGACCTTGCCGCTGAGCTATCACTTCGAGCCCAACCACCCACGCGACGGCGTGACGTTGCGAGTGCCGGCGCCACTGCTGCCGATGCTACCGCCGGAGCGCCTGGAGTGGCTGGTGCCAGGGGTGATCGAAGCCAAGTGCATCGCCCTGGTGCGCAACCTGCCCAAGGCCTTGCGCAAGAACTTCGTGCCGGTGCCCGACTTCGTCAAGGCGGCGCTGCAACGCATCACCTTCGCCGAAGGTTCGTTGCCGCAAGCCCTGGGCCGTGAGTTGTTGCGCATGACCGGCGCGCGGGTCAGCGACGAAGCCTGGGCGGAAGCCGCGCAGCAGGTGGAAAGCCATCTGCGCATGAACCTGGAAATCGTCGACGGCCAGGGCAAGTTCCTCGGTGAGGGCCGGGACTTGGCCGAGCTGACGGCGCGCTTTGCCGAGGCCAGCCAGGCCGCCTTGGCCGTACCGCAAACGGCGAAAAGCCAGGTGCCGGTGGAGGCGAAAATCTTCGCGCCGGTGGCCGAGAAAACCCAGCAGAAGATCGCCGGGCTGTCGATGACGGTCTATCCGGCGCTGGTGGAAGAGGGCGGCGTGGTCAAGGAAGGCCGCTTCCCGACCCCGGCCGAAGCCGAGTTCCAGCATCGCCGCGCCTTGCAACGCTTGCTCATGCAGCAATTGGCCGAATCGGCCAAGTTCCTGCGTGGCAAGCTGCCGGGGCTGACGGAGCTGGGCCTGCTGTACCGCGACTTGGGCCGCATCGACGGCCTGGTGGAAGACATCCTGCTCGCCAGCCTCGACAGTTGTGTGCTCGAAGGCGAAGCGAGCCTGCCCCGCGACGGTGCCGCACTGGCCTCCCTGGCCGAGCGCAAGCGCGGCGGCTGGACCGAGCATGCCGAACGTCTGGCGAAACTGACCCTGGACATCCTCAAGCTCTGGCATGGCCTGCAAAAACGCTTCAAGGGCAAGATCGACCTGGCCCAGGCCGTGGCGCTGAACGATATCAAGCAGCAACTCAGCCACCTGGTGTACCCGGGGTTCGTGCGCGAAACCCCACATCAGTGGCTCAAGGAGCTGCCGCGCTACCTCAAGGCCATCGAGCAACGCTTCGAGAAGCTCGGTAGCCAGGTGCAGAAAGACCGGGTCTGGAGCGGCGAGCTGTCGAACCTCTGGGCCCAATACCAGGCCCGCGCCAGCAAGCACGCCCAGGAAGGCAAGCGCGATCCGCAACTGGAACTGTACCGCTGGTGGCTGGAGGAATACCGGGTGTCGCTGTTCGCCCAGCAACTGGGGACCAAGGTGCCGATTTCCGACAAGCGCCTGGGCAAGCAGTGGAGCCTGGTGGAGGGCTGATCGCAGAATCACGGGCAGGCCCGTAACCCACAGGTTTTATGTAGTAAGTGAGGGAGAATGGGCCAAACGCCAGCGTTTATGGCAAACTTCGCGGCTATAAATGCCGGTCCCGTGGTTTTGAGCTTCAATGCCTCGGGCGGATCGGAATAAAGCGATGCCAGGGCTGCTTCCCCGGATGGGAAAAGTCCCTTTGTGTATTGGTACGTCGGTGCCAATGCTTTCTGCCTGAACAGATCAGAGACACGACCATGCATAACGTCGTCATCAGCGGCACCGGCCTGTACACCCCGGCCAACAGCATCTCCAATGAAGAGCTGGTGCAATCTTTCAATACCTATGTCGCGCAATTCAACGCCGACAACGCCGATGCCATCGCGCGCGGTGAAGTCGAGGCGTTGACCGAATCCAACGCCGCGTTCATCGAAAAGGCCTCCGGCATCAAGAGCCGCTTTGTCATGGACAAGGAGGGCATTCTTGATCCGCAACGCATGACCCCACGGTTGCCCGAGCGCTCCAACGACGAGTGGTCGGTGCTCTGCGAGATGGCCATCGGCGCTGCGAAACAGGCCCTGGAGCGCGCCGGCCGCACGGCCGCCGACATCGACGGGGTCATCGTCGCCTGTTCCAACCTGCAGCGTGCCTACCCGGCCATCGCCATCGAAGTCCAGGAAGCCCTGGGCATCGAAGGTTTCGGTTTCGACATGAACGTGGCTTGTTCCTCAGCCACTTTCGGCATCCAGGCAGCAGCCAACAGCGTGCAACTGGGCCAGGCCCGGGCAATCCTGATGGTCAACCCGGAAGTGTGCACCGGCCACCTGAACTTCCGTGATCGCGACAGCCACTTCATCTTCGGCGACGCGGCCACCGCCGTGATCATCGAGCGGGCGGACCTGGCGACCTCGCCGTACCAGTTCGACGTGGTCAGCACCAAGCTGTTGACCAAGTTCTCCAACAACATTCGCAACAACTTCGGCTTCCTCAACCGCGCCGCCGAAGAAGGCATCGGTAGCCGTGACAAGCTGTTTGTCCAGGAAGGCCGCAAGGTGTTCCGCGACGTCTGCCCGATGGTGGCCGAGCTGATCGGTGCCCACCTGGAAGAAAACCAGCTGAACGTCGGCGAGGTGAAGCGCTTCTGGCTGCACCAGGCCAACCTGAGCATGAACCACCTGATCGTGCGCAAACTGCTGGGGCGCGAAGCCACCGAAGAGGAAGCGCCAGTGATCCTCGACCGCTACGCCAACACCAGTTCGGCGGGCTCGGTGATTGCTTTTCACAAATACCAGGATGACTTGCCCAGCGGTTCGGTCGCTGTGCTCAGTTCGTTCGGCGCTGGGTATTCGATTGGCAGTGTAATTTTGCGTAAGCATTGATCTGGTCTGGCTCAGCTTTGATCTGTGCCTTTTCAGTTTCTATCTGGGCTGGTTCAGCTTTTGTGTGGCGAGGGAGCTTGCTCCCGCTCGGTTGCGCAGCGACCGCAGAATCTTGGGGCCGCTTCGCAACCCAGCGGGAGCAAGCTCCCTCGCCACAAACAGAAAAATCATCAGTCTTCCAGGCAATGGGGCGTTGAATGACGGTCACCGATGACACCCTTCTGCTCCAACGCCTCCTGGCCGGTGAGCAGCAGGCCTATAAGGAGCTGGTCAGCGCCTACCAGAGCCCGATGCGCGCCGTGGCCTATGCCATCGTCGGCAGCCGCCATGTCGATGAGGTGGTGCAGGACGCGTGGCTGTCGGTGGTGCGTAATCTCAGTGGTTTCCAGGGACGTTCCAGCCTCAAGACCTGGCTGCTGACCATCACCGCCAACGCTGCCAAAGGGCGCTACAAACAGAACCGTCGGGAGGTGTTGCTCGACGATCTGCCGTCACCCCATGGCACCCTCGGCGATGATCGTTTCGCCGCCGACGGTCATTGGCTGTTGGCGCCGTTCGCCTGGCACCAGGACACGCCTGAGGCGCTGCTCACGATGGCGGAATTACGCGATTGCCTGGAGCACACATTGCTCAGCCTGTCGGAACTGCAAGGCAGCGTGCTGAACCTGCGGGAACGCCAGGGGCTGGAGCTGGAAGAAATCTGTAATCTTCTGGATATTTCGCTCTCCAATGTGCGAGTGCTGTTGCATCGCGCCCGGCTGAAAGTCTTCGCGACCGTTGAACATTTCGAGGAAACCGGCGAATGCTGACCTGCAAGGAACAAGTGGCGCGCTCCAGCGATTATCTCGACGGCCAGTTAAGTTTTCGTGAACGCCTGATGGTGCGTCATCACCTGATGTTCTGCCCCAACTGCCGGCGTTTTATCCGCCAGATGCGGCTAATGCAGGCGACCCTCAAAAAGCTTCCTGAAGCCCCCATTCCCGACCTGGATCACCTCGCCGAAAAACTCGCGGCTGAACGTAAACGTCACCACCCCTAGTTCCGTATGCACCTGCGACTGCTCTAACTTGCCGCTTGCAGCTCACCCCTTGCAGCTGCTTCTCAGTTATTCCCTTTCGAAGTAAAAAGTTCCGCTGTCATAAAATCTTTATGTGATAGCAACTCGCCTGACACAACCCGTCGCCAAGATCCCCTCCCAACACCAGCGGGCCCAGTTCCGCGTGTTTTCTAACGCATAGACTACCAACAGGGGAATTCTTCGATGATCCGCAAGCACTTCGCAGGTGTTGCCGCCAGCGCACTGGCAATGGCAGTAACCGCCCAGGCTTTCGCCGGCACCGTCACCACCGACGGCGCCGATATCGTGGTCAAAACCAAGGGCGGCCTTGAGGTCGCTACCACTGACAAAGAGTTCAGCTTCAAGCTCGGTGGTCGTCTGCAGGCTGACTACAGCCAGTTCGATGGTATCTACACCGACAACGGCAACTCGGCCGATGCCGCTTACATCCGCCGCGCGTTCCTGGAACTGTCCGGCGTGCTGTACACGGATTGGGCCTACACCATCAACTACGACATGTCCCACAACAGTGGCGACTCCGATAACGGCTACTTCGACGAAGCGTCCCTGGCCTACAACGGCTTCAAGCCGGTTTCGATCAAGGTGGGTCGCTTCGACCCCGACTTCGGCCTGGAAAAAGCCACCAGCTCCAAGTGGGTCACTGCACCTGAGCGTAACGCCGCTTACGACCTGATCGACTGGACGAACAGCCATCAGAACGGCCTGGGCCTGCAAGCCTCCAGCACCTTCGCCGATTCGTTCTATGCCTCGGCCGGTGTATTCAGCAAAGACACCGACGACACCGACGGCGACAGCGTCAAGCAAGTCAACGGTCGCTTCGTATTCGCGCCAATGCACGATGCTGGCAACGTGCTGCACTTCGGTGTGAACGTGGCTTCGCGCGACGTCTCCGACACCGTCTTCGATGCGCGTTATCGCTCCCGCCTGGGCATGCGTGGCGTTGAAACCATGGGTGGCAACGACGCCGGCCCTAACGGCAACCGTCCGGTACTGGGCGGCGCGAACAACTCGCCAGCCGGTTCGTACGACCGCGACACCGCCTTCGGCCTGGAAGCCGCTTTCGCCATGGGGCCTGCGTCGATCCAGGGCGAATACATCACTCGCAAGACCAAGGCTGATGCCGATGGTTTCGAAGACATCAAAGGCCATGGCTTCTACGTACAGGGCGCGTACACCCTCACCGGCGAGTCCCGTGGTTATAAAGTCGGCAAGTTTGACGCGATCAAACCTCAGAACAAATCCATCGGCGCCTGGGAAGTGTTCTATCGCTTCGACAGCCTGACCGTCGAAGACGACAACATCACCACTGCCTCGGCGACCCGCGACGTGGGCGATGCCGAAGCCAAGGTGCACAACCTGGGCGTGAACTGGTACGCCAACGAAGCGGTGAAAATCTCCGCCGCCTACATCAAGGCCAAGACCGACAAAGTGACCAACGCCAATGGCGATGACGATGGCGACGGTTTTGTGATGCGCGCCCAGTACGTGTTCTAAACCGCACTGGCTTGATATACCGCTCTGACTTCATCCGTTAAAGCGCTCCTTTGAACCCCGCCTCTGGCGGGGTTTTTTTTTGAGCCGCGTTTGGGTAAGCGCTGTATGGGTGGCCACCTGTCAACCCTGACAGTTTCGCCGTATCTAGAAAGCGTGCTTACTTCCTCAGGCCACCATAGCTCATCTGGAGAGTCGACCATGGCGGATTCAGATCTTGGGTCCAATCACCCCATTACCAACTTCGGTGCCTCGCCCGATGAACCGACCACCCGATTTCACTATGACGCACTCGATAGCTTGATCGGGCGCACTACGTCCGCGGGCAAAGAGCATCGGTTCTACCGAAACGATGAGCTGGCGAGCGAGGTCAGCGGGACTGTCAGCACAACCTTCGTGCGTGCAGAGGGCATGGTGCTCGCCGAGTGCCAAACCGGTGGTGATGCCGGTCCCATATTGCTGATGGGCGATGATAAGAACAGCGTGATGGGTGAAGTTACTCGGCAGGGACTCACGAGTATTGCGTATTCACCCTATGGCCATCGGGTTGAAGGCAGCTCGGCGAATAGTCATTTGGGTTACAACGGCGAGCGGCGCGAAAGGCAGACCGGCTGGTATTTGCTGGGCAAGGGCTACCGTGTCTTCAATCCTCAGTTGATGAGGTTTCACAGCCCGGATAACTTGAGTCCCTTCGGTAAGGGGGGATTGAATGCGTACATGTATTGTGTGGGGGATCCAATTAATAATGTAGACCCGACGGGGCATGGTTTTATAGGAGCTGTATCGCGTTTTTTTAGAAAGCCAGCAGCGTTTTCTGTGGGCGAAACTACATCCGGGATTTTTACCTTGACTAAGCACAGAGTCAAGCCTCCGAGTTTAAGAGTTATTGGGTCTGAAGATGTTTTGAATGCCCAAAAAAACGTGGCTTATTTTGACGTGATGGTTAGAAAATATGAGGCTAAATTTATTGAAATTAGTGATCTGGAAGTCAGTCCGGAGATTGTGAGTAACATGATCAGTGAGCAAGATTTTTTTCGCGGAAAAACAATATCTGCATTGAAGAATTATGAATTCGCTCTACGCCACAAAGGTGAGGTTGGAATTACGCGGCGTGGGGCAAAAAAACTCGAGGCGCTCGCAGAAGTGTACGATAAGATGATGAAAAACATACCAGGGCAGGAGCGCGCTGAACATTTAGCCAGTGTGGAAGATAGAGTCAGAACAGCGGCGGAAATGAAGAATATTCGCGAATAAGTAAAGGGGGCGACCTCTAATAACTGATTTTTTCGAACTGCAAGGTGTCGAGTAGTACCGCCAATATCCTATTTCGGATCACTCATCACCCAAGCCCGTAAAAAAGTATCCTGCTTCTCGTTCCTACCGTCCGGATCGGCGATACTCGCTCCATCCATTGTCTGGATATCGAGGAACCGCATGCCGCTTCACGTCTTGGACAGCCTGTCCGCCATTGCGCCGCAAGAATGGGACGCCCTGGTACCCGCCAACCAACCATTCCTGCGCCACGCCTTCCTGAGCACCCTGGAAGACAGTGCCAGCCTCGGCCCGCAATCTGGCTGGCAGCCTGAGCATCTGCTGCACATCGAAGACGGACGCCTGCTCGCAGCCTTGCCCAGTTACCGCAAGTGGCATTCCTACGGTGAATACGTATTCGATCACGCCTGGGCCGATGCCTGCGCCCGGGCCGGGATCGAGTATTACCCGAAGTTGCTGACGGCGGTGCCGTTCAGTCCGGTCAGCGGTCCGCGACTGCTGGCGGCGCGGGTCGAGGATGGTCTGGAGCTGCTGGGCAGCTTGCCGGGTTATCTTGAGATCGAAGGGCTTTCCAGTGCCCACATCAACTTCACCGATGCCTTCACCGACGCGGCGCTGGCCGGGCAGGAGGGTTGGCTGCAGCGGATTGGCTGCCAGTACCACTGGCAAAATCGTGGTTATCGGGACTTCCAGGATTTTCTCGATGCCCTCAGTTCGCGCAAGCGCAAGCAGATGCGCAAGGAGCGTGAACAGGTGGCGGGGCAGGGCATCGAGTTCGAATGGCTCGAAGGCCAGCAACTGGACGAGGCCCAGTGGGACTTTGTCTACGCCTGTTACGCCAACACCTACGCGGTGCGGCGGCAGGCGCCGTACCTGACCCGGGCGTTCTTCAGCCTGCTGGCCGAGCGCATGCCTGAGGCCATTCGCGTGGTCTTGGCCAAGCAAGGTTCACGGCCGGTGGCGATGGCGTTCAGCCTGGTGGGCGGCGACAGTTTCTACGGGCGTTACTGGGGCTGCCTGGCGGAATTTGATCGCCTGCATTTCGAGACCTGTTTCTATCAGGGCATGGACTACGCGATTGCCCATGGCTTGCAGCGTTTCGATGCCGGGGCCCAGGGCGAGCACAAATTGATTCGCGGGTTCGAACCGGTGATTACCCGTTCGTGGCATTACCTGCGGCATCCGGGGTTGAAAGCGGCCGTGGCGGATTTCCTCGTGCGCGAGCAAGAGGGGGTGCTGGCCTATGCCGAAGAGGCGAAAACAGCACTGCCTTATCGGCAGTGCTGATTTTTCGCGGGTGTGACTCAGCTGTCTTCGTTGCCCAGCCAGCGGTAAGAGACACCACCAATGACAGCACCCAGCAGCGGTGCTACCCAGAACAGCCACAGTTGCTCGATGGCCCAGCCGCCGACGATCAGCGCCGGACCGGTACTGCGGGCCGGGTTGACGGACGTGTTGGTGACTGGAATCGAGATCAGGTGAATGAGCGTCAGGGCCAGGCCGATGGCAATCGGTGCCAGCCCGGCCGGGGCACGTTTATCGGTGGCGCCGAGGATGATCAGGATGAACATCGCCGTCATGACCAGCTCGGTCACAAAACCGGCCGCCAACGAATACCCACCGGGTGAATGCTCGCCGTAACCGTTCGACGCCAGGCCGGACGCGGTCAGGTCAAAGCCTTCTTTGCCGCTGGCGATGAAGTAGATCAGCGCCGCGGCCAGCACACCGCCGATGACCTGGGCGATGATGTAGGCCGGCAATTCCCTGGCTGGAAACCGCCCGCCCACGTACAAACCCACCGACACGGCCGGGTTCAGGTGGCAGCCGGAGATATGACCGATGGCGAACGCCATGGTCAACACCGTCAGGCCGAATGCCAGGGCAACCCCCAGCACGCCAATCCCGGAGGCAGCCAATACCGCGCTGCCGCAGCCGCCCAACACCAGCCAGAACGTACCCAACAACTCAGTCGTTGAACGTTTGAGTAAAGACATAAGCATCCTTGAAAAAACAGTCGTGATAATCGGTTATGCATCCTGCAGCATTACGACAGGCTCATCTCCAGAACCTGGGCTGAGTACAGCAGGGTTTATCGACAAATCCAGCGGCACAAAAAAACCGCCAGAGTCATGGACTGGGGCGGTTTTGGCCGTGGTCGGCGGGGAGTATGTCGTTGCTATATGGGCTAAATGGATTCTGGACAGATTTTTTCAGAAAGGCCTTGGGGCTGCACTGGCCCTACTGTTTAAGCAAAGACCCTGTGGCGAGGGAGCTTGCTCCCGCTGGGCTGCGCAGCAGCCCCAACAAGGCTGAGTTCCACCCGGCTCTATGGGGTGACGCTCAGATTTTCAGGGGCGCTTCGCACCCCAGCGGGAGCAAGCTCCCTCGCCACAGGGTTCGGTGGTGTCTGGTTGATTCAGTCGATCCCCACGAACCCACCCGTCTGGTGCTGCCACAACCGCGCATACAACCCACCATGGGCCAGCAGTTCCGCATGGCTGCCGGTTTCGGCGATGCGACCGTTTTCCAGCACGACCAGGCGGTCCATGCGGGCGATGGTCGAGAGGCGGTGGGCGATGGCGATCACGGTCTTGCCTTGCATCAGGGTCTCGAGGCTTTCCTGGATCGCCGCTTCGACTTCCGAGTCCAGTGCTGACGTCGCTTCGTCCATGATCAGGATCGGCGCGTCCTTTAGCAGCACCCGGGCAATGGCGATGCGCTGGCGCTGGCCGCCGGACAGCTTCACGCCGCGCTCACCCACATGGGCGTCGAAACCGGTACGACCTTCGGCATCCGACAACAATGGAATGAACTCATCGGCCCGGGCCTTGCGCACGGCTTCCCAGAGTTGCGCATCGGTGGCGTCTGGCTTGCCGTAAAGCAGGTTGTCACGAATCGAGCGGTGCAGCAGCGAGGTGTCCTGGGTGATCATGCCGATGCGCTCGCGCAAGCTTTCCTGGCCGACCTCGGCGATGTCCTGGCCGTCGATGAGGATGCGCCCGCCTTGCACGTCATAAAGACGCAGCAGCAGGTTGACCAAGGTGGATTTACCCGCGCCGGACGGGCCGATCAGGCCGATTTTTTCCCCGGGCTTGATGATCAGGTTGAGGTCGCCGATCACGCCGCTTTTCTTGCCATAGTGGAAATCCACGTGCTCGAAACGCACCTCGCCGCGAGCGACCGCCAGGGGCTTGGCCTGGTCGCAGTCGGTGACGCTGACTGGCTGGGCGATGGTCTGCAGGCCGTCCTGGACCATGCCGATGTTCTCGAAGATGCCGTTGACCACCCACATGATCCAACCGGACATGTTGACGATGCGGATCACCAGCCCGGTCGCCAGGGCAATGGCGCCCACGCTGATCAGCGACTGAGTCCAGAGCCACAGCGCCAGCCCGGTGGTGCCGACGATCAGCAGCCCGTTCATGCTGGTGATGACCACGTCCATGCTGGTCACCACGCGACCGGCCAACTGGGCTTTTTCGGTCTGTTCCTGGATCGCTTCGCGGGCGTACTGCTGCTCGAAGTTGGTGTGGGCGAACAGCTTGAGGGTGGTGATGTTGGTGTAGCCGTCGACGATCCGGCCCATGAGTTTGGAGCGGGCATCGGACGACACCACCGAGCGCTCCTTGACCCTTGGCACGAAGTAACAGAGTGCGCCAATGTAGGCGGCGATCCACATCAGCAGCGGGATCATCAGGCGCCAGTCGGCTTCGGCGAACAGCACCAGGGAACTGATGGCGTAGATCAGCACGTGCCACAGGGCGTCCACGGCTTGTACCGCCGAGTCGCGCAGGGAGTTGCCGGTCTGCATGATGCGCTGGGCGATGCGCCCGGCGAAGTCGTTCTGGAAGAAATTCAGGCTCTGCTTGAGCACGTAGCTGTGGTTCTGCCAGCGGATCAGGCTGGTCATGCCGGGGCTCAGGGTCTGGTGCACGAGCAAGTCATGCAGGGCCACGAAGATCGGCCGAAAGACCAGCGCCACCACCGCCATCCAGGCCAGTTCCAGGCCATGGACCTTGAAGAAGTCCACATTCGGCGCGCCCTGGGTCAGGTCGATGATGCGGCTCAGGTAGCTGAACAGTGCCACTTCGATCAGCGCGCCGATCAGGCCCACCACCAGCAGCACGACGAAGCTGGGCCAGACCTGTTTCAGGTAATAGGTGTAGAAGGGCAGGACGCGGTTCGGCGGGGCCGAGCTCGGGGCGTCGCGGAAGATATCGATCAGTGTTTCGAAACGGCGAAAAACCATCTGTAAATGCCCTGGCAGGGGCTCTCCTTTTTGCTAATGGGCGGTGCGGGATGACCCGCGCCGCCCAGGCTTGCCGTGTGCCGCTTCAGTCGATGCGCTTGGCCGACTTGATGAGCACAGGGTCGATCGGCACGTTTTGCATGCCTTGTTTGGTCGTGGTCTGGGAGTTGACGATGATGTCCACCACGTCCATGCCCTTGACCACCTTGGCGAACACTGCGTAACCGGCGTCACGGCCCGGATCGAGGAAGGCGTTGTCGGCCACGTTGATGAAGAACTGGCTGGTGGCCGAGTCCGGGTTGGATGTGCGGGCCATCGACAAGGTGCCACGAACGTTGTGCAGGCCATTGCTGGCTTCGTTCTTGATTGGGGCCTTGGTGTCTTTTTGTTGCATGGTTTGAGTGAACCCACCGCCCTGGGCCATGAAGCCCGGGATCACTCGGTGGAAAATCGTATTGGTGTAGAAGCCACTGTCCACGTACTCAAGGAAGTTTTTGGTGCTGATGGGGGCCTTGACCGGGTCCAGTTCGATTTCGATCTGGCCGTTGGTGGTTTCCAGCAATACATGGGGTGCCTTGGCGGGAGTCGCAGCCATCAGGTTGGCGGCAAACAATACGGTGCCGGCGGCAAGGGCGATTTTTTTCAGCATGGGGTCAGTGATCCTGAGTGGTGGAATCGGTTGCGGTCAAAAAGTCGAGCAGGGTTTGGTTGAAGCGTTCGGGTTGATCCAGCGGGGTGGCGTGCCGCGAATCGGCGATGACCACCAGCCGTGCATCGGGCAGTAGCCTGACGTAGGCTTCTTTCAGTGCCACCGGGGTGTAGTCATGGTCGGCGCAAATGACCAGGGTTGGACAGGCGACCTGCGACAGTCGTTCCTGCACGCCCCATCCCACGATCGCATCGAAGCTGGCGAGATAAGCACGTTTGTCGTTCTTTGCCCAGCGCCGAGCCATTTCCAGGCGTAACTCGGTTTGTTCGGGCTTGGGGAATAACTTGGCGCCGAGGGCCTTGCCGATGGTCTCCAGGCTGAGGATGCGCATCAGGCTCCAGCGCTTGAACCATTGCCAGCAGTCATCGGGCGTGCGGACTTTGACTTCGGGAGCACTGTTGACGATGCACAGGCTCCTGACCAGGTTGGGTTGGTCCACCGCCAGCTGAAAGCAGATCATGCCGCCCATGGACCAACCCACCAGATGCACCGGGCCGAGGTCCAAGTGTTCGACCAGGGCGACCAGGTCGGCGCTGAACCCTTCGATGCTGTAGCGCTCGCGCGGCTTGTCGGAGCGACCGTGACCGCGCACATCCACCACGATCAGGTGGTAGCGGGCGGACAGCACCGGGATCTGCTTTTCCCAGTCGCGGGTGCTCGAGCCCAGGCCGTGGACCATCAGCAAGGGCGTACCGTGGCCGTATTCCTCATAGTGCAGGTTGCAACCTTCATGTTCAAAATAGGCCATCGGCGAAGTCCTTGTCAGGCTTGTTCAGGGGCGGCGAACGGAGCATCCAGCGGCGCGGTGTCGAAGGTGCGCAGCAATTCGATCAGGATCTGCGTGGCCGGGCCCAGGGGTTTTTCCTTGTTTGAGAAAAGATAGAAGGTCGAGTTGCGGCTGCCTCCCTGTTCCAAGGGTAGACGCTTGAGCACGCCTTCCTTGAGTTCCCGTTCGATCATGTGCCGGGGCAGCCAGGCGAAACCCAGGCCGCTGCCGACGAAACTCGCGGCGGTGGCCAGGCTGCCCACGGTCCAGCGCTGTTCGGCGCCGAGCCAGCCGACGTCGCGGGGCTGTTGGCGGCCGGAGTCGCGGATGACCACTTGCAACTGGCTTTCCAGGTCCTGGAAGTTCAGTTCGCGGTTGAGGCGGTGCAGGGCATGCTCGGGATGGGCCACCGCGATGAACTCTACGTCGCTCAACTCCGCCCCCAGGTAACCGGGAATGCTGAAGCCGCTGATGGCCAGGTCGGCCACGCCTTCGAGCAGCACTTCTTCGACACCCGACAACACTTCTTCGCGCAGCCGCACCCGGCAGCCACGGCTTTGTGGCATGAACGCCGTCAAGGCGCGAACGAGGCGGGCGTTGGGGTAGGCCGCGTCGACCACCAGGCGCACTTCCGCTTCCCAGCCTTGCTCCATGTGGTGGGCCAGGTCTTCCAGTTGGCTGGCCTGTTTCACCAGTTGCCGGGAACGGCGCAGCAGTACGCCGCCGGCTTCGGTCAGCACGGCCTTGCGCCCATCGATGCGCAGCAACGGTACGCCGAGCTGATCCTGCATGCGGGCCACGGTGTAGCTCACTGACGACTGGGAGCGATGCAGCACTTCAGCGGCCTGGGCGAAGCCGCCGTGGTCGACCACGGCCTGCAAGGTGCGCCATTGATCAAGGGTTACGCGGGGCGCTTTCATATCGAGCTCCTCTTGTCCTAAGCTGGCAGTCCCTTGGTGGAGACTGCCGAATGAAGAAAATCTGTTGTGTGGTGCTGGCCCTGCTGCCACTGACTGCGTTTGCCTACCCGATCGATGTGGAAAAACACCTCAACGGCCTGAGCATCGACTACAACGCCTATGACACCGATGCCGATATCGGTTCCATCCAGGTCAACAACTACGGCAACACCGACGCGGCTTGTACCGTAGTCTTCAGCAATGGCCCGGAAGCACCTCGCACCCGCAAGATCGAAGTCGCCGCCGGCAAGTTCAAGAACGCCACGACCAAGTTCAACCGCAACATCATCAAGCTGCGCATCAAGCTGACCTGTCAGCCGAAATAGCCCGGCAGTGAGGCAGGCAATATTGCTTGCTCCGCTTATAAACGAATTTATCGATGCTTTACAGCAGTTATTTGCGCTTTTTCATCGATATGATCGCGTTTAACCTTCACTCCATCGACTGACAACATTCTCAGATGGAGCCTACAAGCCATGTCCCGCGTTCTGATCATCGAAAGCAGTGCCCGCCAGCAAGACTCGGTGTCCCGTCAACTGACCCAGACCTTTATCAGCCAGTGGAAAGCGGCACACCCGGCCGACGAAATCAGCGTTCGCGACCTGGCCATCAATCCGGTGCCGCACCTGGATGCCAATCTGCTGGGTGGCTGGATGAAGCCGGCCGAGCAGCGCAGCGACGTTGAAAACGCCTCGCTGGAGCGCTCCAACCAACTGACCGATGAACTGCTGGCCGCGGACGTGCTGGTAATGGCTGCACCGATGTACAACTTCGCCATCCCCAGCACACTGAAAGCCTGGCTCGACCATGTGCTGCGTGCCGGCGTGACGTTCAAATACACCCCCACCGGACCTCAAGGCCTGCTGGCCGACAAGCGCGCCTTCGTGCTGACCGCCCGTGGTGGCATTCATGCCGGCGGCAGCACTGACCATCAAGAACCCTACTTGCGCCAGGTCATGGGCTTCATCGGGATCCACGACGTGACCTTCATCCATGCCGAAGGCATGAACCTGGGTGGCGACTTCCAGGAGAAGGGCCTGAATCAGGCCAACGCCAAACTGTCCCAGGTCGCCTGATCCGTTAATCCTCGGATAATCGCCAGGTGGTCTAGTGGCCTGGCGCTTCCCTTCAAATCGTTTTGCGCATCGAACCTCCCTTTGCACTTATTGCTCCTGAGTGCATCAGCCCGATTGAACGCTTTAGCGAGATCGGGCTTTTTTTTTGGGGGGGGGAAATAGAAATAACCACTACCTGACATGAACGGCCCCTCAAGCTTTTGAGGGCTGGGAGATAGGCAGGCGGCAAACTCACTCGGATTGGGCAAGTCTGTCGACGTCTGGCTGTGGTAATTTATGCGCCGATTTACAGTAGGGAGGCTGTGATATGTTAAAAATCAAACGGCAAACATGGGCCTTATTTCTAGCCTATCTCATAGGGGCAGGTGGCTATATCTACTACCTCTATGTCGAGACGCAAAGCGTCCTTACTGACAACATTAATAATAAATTGCTGCATGCCGCGCTGGGGGCTTCGGCGATCCTCGGCGACCGTTACCATGACAATCTGGTCGATAAGCAATCCAAATCGCAAGCGCAGGACTGGGATACCATTCAGCGCCTCTCCGGCTTCAACGAGTCCATGGGCACTGCGTTTGTCTATAGCGTGATCAAGCGAGGTGCAAAGGCCTACCTGATCAGTTCCAGCGCATCGAAAGAAGAAATTCAAGAGAAGAATTTCGTGCGTTTTTTCGATCCTTATCCCGATGCCAGCCAGGCTTTACTCGATAGTTTTGAGCGTACCGAGCCAACCTGGATCGACTACTCGGATCATTGGGGTGATTTTCGCGCGGTCTTTGTCCCCTTAAAATCACAAGACGGTACGGTGTATGTTGTCGGGGCGGAAGTTACCTTGGCGGACTACTACCAACAACTTAATCATGACTCGCTGTACCACATCATCCTGGCCATCCTGGTATTTCTCGCTTTCCTCCTTTTACGCATGCGCGCTCATCTTCAGCAACTGCGAGTCAATGAGCAGGTATTGAATCAGGCTAAAAATGCCGCCGAAGACGCTGATCGTTCAAAAACCAGCTTTCTGGCAACCATGAGTCATGAAATTCGCACCCCGATGTACGGTGTCATTGGCGCCACCGAATTATTGGCCCGGTCCGCCCTGGATCCCGAGCAACGCCGTCTTCTCACAACGATTCATTCCAGTGGACGGACCCTGCTGTCTCTTATCGATAACATTCTCGATCTCGCCAAAATCGAAGCGGGCAAACTTGAATTGAAACCTCGTGTTTTCGAAGTGAGAGCACTGGTTTCATCCTGTATGGAACTCATCCGGCAAAATATCCAGGACAAACCCATCGTGCTGGAGGCGCAGTTTTCCCCAGACGTACCGCCTTTGGTCAAGACCGATATGGATTGCCTTCGCCAGATATTGATCAACTTGCTGGGCAATGCGGTCAAATTTACCGAAGCCGGAAAAATATCGCTCCTGGTCACCACCAGCGGTTACGGCTCTCAAGCGTGGCTCGACTTCTCCATACGCGATACCGGCATCGGTATCCCCACGGAACGGCAAGACAATCTGTTCAAACCCTTTGTGCAGTTTAAAGAGGCGGCTAGCCAACGCTTCACTGGGAGCGGGTTGGGTCTTTCTATCTGCAAGAACCTGCTCGAGGCGCAGCAGGGGACTTTAACGTTCACCAGTCAGCCAGGTTTAGGCTCGACATTCTCCTTCTCTCTACCCCTGGCGCTTTTTTCAGTCTCGGAAATACCCATCAAGGATGATCAGGCGGCGGTTGGCTTCGACTCGTCTTTTGCCGAGGATTATCCGCTCGATATCCTTCTGGTGGAGAACCATCCGGTGAGTCAGAAAGTGGCCATGGCGATGCTACAAGAGTTGGGTTATACACCCGACCTTGCGTCAGATGGCCTGGAAGCGGTCAATCGTTGCATGGCTTCGACGCCAGAGATCATTCTGATGGATATCAACATGCCCGTGATGGATGGGATGGAGGCTGTGCGTAGAATTCGCGAGTTACCCCAGGGCGATACTTGCTACATCGTTGCTTTCACCGCGAGTGTTTTTTCCAGCGAGATAGAGCGTTTCAGGGCCGGGGGTGCCGATGACGTCCTGACCAAACCGGCAAACTTCCAGGCGCTGACCCGAGTGCTCCAGCGTGCCGCCAGCCATCGGCACCAGCGTCAGGCCACTCCTTGGGTCGTGGATGAACTTTCAAGTTAGTGGAGTATCTGTGGGAGCTTGCTCGCGATGGCGGAGGGTCAGAAATACAGATGCTGACTGACACGCCGCCATCGTGAGCAAGCTCGCTCCCACCGTTCAGAAGCGCTATCTTCGCCGCCATTCGAAACGAGGGCGGTATGGGCTATCTACTTTTTGTGACATTGATCCAGGCGTTTTCCTTCAGCCTGATCGGCGAGTACCTGGCTGGGCATGTGGACAGTTATTTCGCGGTGCTGGTGCGGGTGTTGCTGGCCGGGCTGGTGTTCATTCCGCTGACGCGCTGGCGCCAGGTGGAGCCGGCGTTCATGCGCGGCATGTTGTTGATCGGTGCCTTGCAGTTTGGCGTGACCTACGTCTGCCTGTATCTGAGCTTCCGAGTGCTGACGGTGCCCGAGGTGCTGCTTTTCACCATCCTGACGCCCCTGCACGTGACCTTGATCGAAGACGCGCTGAACCGTCGCTTCAACCCCTGGGCGCTGATCGCGGCGCTGGTGGCCGTGGCGGGGGCGGCGGTGATTCGCTACGACCGGATCAACCCGGATTTCTTCATGGGCTTCTTGCTGCTGCAACTGGCCAACTTCACCTATGCAGCCGGGCAGGTGCTGTACAAGCATCTGGTGGCCCGCCACCCGAGCGACCTGCCGCATTACCGGCGTTTCGGTTATTTCTATGTTGGGGCGCTGATGGTGGCGTTGCCGGCTTTCCTGCTGTTCGGCAAGGCCAACTTCTGGCCTGAAGCGCCGCTGCAATGGGGCGTGTTGGTGTTCCTCGGCCTGGTCTCCACCGCGCTGGGGCTGTACTGGTGGAACAAAGGCGCGTGCCTGGTCAATGGCGGGACGCTGGCGGTGATGAACAACCTGCATGTGCCGGTGGGGCTGCTGGTGAACCTGCTCATCTGGAACCAGCACGAGGCGTTGGGGCGGTTGCTGTTGGGGGGATCGGTGATATTGGCGGCGGTGTGGATCAGTCGGTTGGGGATCCGCCAACCGCTACCTGCACGCTGAAAACCCCTGTGGGAGCTTGCTCGCGATGGCGGAGTGTCAGTCAGCATCTATGTTTCTGATACACCGCTATCGCTAGCAAGCTCGCTCCCACATTAGGGGATCTACCACAGGGGATCTGTGGTGGGTTCAGACCACCTGCTTTTGCGGTTCTGAAATGGAACTCGCCCCCAGCACCGCCGGCAACAACCCTGAACGCAAATCCGTGCCGCTGGGCTGCTGATACAGGTTCAACCCAAACTCCGGCATCACCGCCAGCAGGTAATCGAAAATATCCCCCTGGATACGCTCGTAGTCGGTCCACGCGGTGGTGCGGGTGAAGCAGTAGATTTCCAGCGGGATGCCTTGGGCGGTGGTCTGCAACTGCCGGACCATGCAGGTCATGTTCGGCTGGATCTCCGCGTGGCTTTTCAAATACGCCAGTGCATAAGCGCGGAAGGTGCCCAGGTTGGTCATCCGCCGACGGTTGGCCGACATCGCCGCGACGTTGCCCTGGGCCTCGTTCCAGGCCTTGAGTTCGGCCTGCTTGCGGCCGATGTAGTCGGTCAGCAGGCGCACCTGGGTCAGGCGTTGTTCTTCCTCGTCATGCAGGAAACGCACGCCGCTGGCGTCGATGAACAGGCTGCGCTTGATCCGCCGCCCGCCGGATTGCTGCATGCCACGCCAGTTCTTGAACGACTCGGACATCAGTCGCCAGGTCGGGATCGAGACGATGGTCTTGTCGAAATTCTGCACCTTGACCGTGTGCAGCGTGATGTCCACCACATCACCGTCGGCGCCGACCTGGGGCATCTCGATCCAGTCGCCGACCCGCAACATGTCGTTGCTGGTCAGCTGCACGCTGGCGACGAACGACAGCAGGGTGTCCTTGTAGACCAGCAGGATCACCGCCGACATCGCTCCCAGGCCCGACAGCAGTAACAGCGGCGAACGGTCGATCAGGGTGGCGACGATGATGATCGCGCCGAATACATACAGCACCATCTTCGTCAGTTGCACATAGCCTTTGATCGAGCGGGTACGGGCGTGCTCGGTGCGCGCATAGACGTCCAGCAGGGCGCTGAGCAAGGCACTGAGAGCCAGCACCAGGAACAAAATGGTGAAAGCCAGGGCGACATTGCCGAGGAAAACCAGGCTGGTCTTGCTCAGTTCCGGCACCAGGTGCAGGCCGAACTGGATGATCAGCGACGGCGTCATCTGCGCCAGGCGATGGAAGACCTTGTTCTGGCGCAGGTCGTTGACCCAGTTCAAGGCTGGTTGGCGCCCCAGCAACTTGGCGGCGTGCAGGATCAGGTAGCGCGCCACACGGCCAAGCACCAGGGCGATGACCAGCAGCAACATCAGGGCGAGGCTGGAATGCAGGAGCGGGTGCTGGTCAAGGGCACCCCAGAGGTCTTGGAGGTTGACCCAGAGTTGTTTGATGTCCATGGACGAAACGGTTCTTCTATAAAGACGCGACGGGACGATTAGAGCATTTAAGCCCGGTCAAGTGACCGTTGATGCAATAACGGCTGATAAAAATGCACTGATTTGCCGCCGTTTGTATAAAGAAACTCGGCCTTCGCGCTCGAAACCGTTACCCTATGCAGCTGTTTTTTTGCATTTCTTCGAGGTAGCACCCGTGTTTTCCCAATTCGCCCTGCACGAACGCCTGCTCAAAGCCGTGGCCGAGCTTAAATTTGTCGAGCCAACGCCGGTGCAGGCAGCGGCTATTCCGCTCGCGCTCCAGGGGCGTGACCTGCGGGTGACGGCGCAAACCGGCAGCGGCAAGACCGCCGCGTTCGTGCTGCCGATCCTCAACCGCCTGATCGGCCCGGCCAAGGTGCGCGTCAGCATCAAGACCCTGATCCTGCTGCCGACCCGTGAGCTGGCCCAGCAAACCCTGAAGGAAGTGGAGCGCTTCTCGCAGTTCACTTTCATCAAGTCCGGCCTGATCACCGGCGGCGAAGATTTCAAGGTCCAGGCCGCCATGCTGCGCAAGGTGCCGGACATCCTGATCGGCACGCCGGGGCGGATGATCGAGCAACTGAACGCCGGCAACCTTGACCTCAAGGAAGTCGAAGTACTGGTGCTGGACGAAGCCGACCGCATGCTCGACATGGGTTTTGCCGAAGACGTGCAGCGCCTGGTGGACGAATGCGTCAATCGCCAGCAGACCATGCTGTTCTCTGCCACCACTGGCGGCTCGGGCCTGCGCGAGATGATCGCCAAGGTGCTGAACAACCCTGAGCACTTGCAGCTCAACGCGGTCAGCCAACTGAACTCCACCACCCGCCAGCAGATCATCACCGCTGATCACAACCAGCACAAAGAGCAGATCGTGAACTGGTTGCTGGCCAACGAAACCTACGAAAAAGCCATCGTATTCACTAACACCCGGGCCATGGCCGACCGCATCTACGGCCGCCTGGTGGCTCAGGAATACAAGGCGTTCGTACTGCACGGCGAGAAAGACCAGAAGGACCGCAAGCTGGCCATCGACCGCCTCAAGCAGGGCGGCGTGAAAATCCTCGTCGCCACCGACGTCGCCGCCCGCGGCCTGGACGTGGAAGGCCTGGACATGGTCATCAACTTCGACATGCCCCGCAGCGGCGACGAATACGTGCACCGCATCGGTCGTACCGGCCGCGCCGGCAACGACGGCCTGGCGATCTCGTTGATCTGCCATGGCGACTGGAACCTGATGTCGAGCATCGAGCGCTACCTCAAGCAGAGCTTCGAGCGCCGCACCATCAAGGAAGTCAAAGGCACCTACGGCGGACCGAAGAAGGTCAAGGCCTCGGGCAAGGCCGTTGGCGTGAAGAAGAAAAAGGTCGACGCCAAGGGCGACAAGAAGAAAACCGGCGCCAAGGCCCCGACCAAGCGCAAGACCGCCAACCGCCCGAAGGCCGACGCCCCGTCGCTGGTCAGCAAGGACGGCATGGCCCCGCTCAAGCGCCGCAAGCCAGAAGCGCCTGCGGCGGAGTGAAGCGGCGCTAGTGCCTCATGAAAAACCGGACCCAAGGTCCGGTTTTTTATGGGTGAAACTCGACCTTAAGTTCGATGCCGAACCCTGTGGCGAGGGAGCTTGCTCCCGCTGGGCTGCGCAGCAGCCCCAAAGTTGCGTGTTCACCCATTATTGCGCGGCGAGACTTGTTTTTGGGGGGGGGGCGCTTCGCACCCCAGCGGGAGCAAGCTCCCTCGCCACAAAAGCGAAGCGGTGCTCAGACTAGGGCACTCACCCAGCTTTCTTTTCTGCGCCAAGGCCCCGACCAAGCGCAAGACCGCCAACCGCCCGAAGGCCGACGCCCCGTCGCTGGTCAGCAAGGACGGCATGGCCCCGCTCAAGCGCCGCAAGCCAGAAGCGCCTGCGGCTGAGTGAAGCGGCGGTAGTGCTTCATGAAAAACCGGACCCAAGGTCCGGTTTTTTATGGGTGAAACTCGACCTTAAGTTCGATGCAGAACCTGTGGCGAGGGAGCTTGCTCCCGCTGGGCTGCGCAGCAGCCCCAAAGTTGCGTGTTCACCCATTATTGCGCGGTGAGACTTGTTTTTGGGGGGCGCTTCGCACCCCAGCGGGAGCAAGCTCCCTCGCCACAAAAGCGAAGCGGTGCTCAGACTAGGGCAATCACCCGGCCTTCTTCTCCGCATCCTTCAACTCTTGCAGACGCTTATCGATCAACTGGCACTTGTCCGGCACATCCTTGCTGGCCGTCTCCAGGTCCATGGCCTGCAACTCGTCGTTGATTTCCTTGGCCTTGGCCGGGTTCTGTTCGGTGAGCTTGGTCACTTCATTTGCCAATTGTTCGCGCTTGGCGGTCGCTTGCTCTGGCGTGCAAGTGGCCCAGGCGGGCAGGGCGCAGGTGAGGGTGGCTGCGAGGGTGAGTTTCAAGAGGGTTTTCATGGCTGGGCCTCATATTCCTTGTTGGGCAGGTAATGGGTTGAGGCCGGTATTGGGTGGAAAGTTCATTAGCCGCCATGCTGGCTGCCGCTTGGCAGGGTGCCTTTTTTCAGAATTTCCCTAGCCGATATTAAACCGTCGTCTACCATGGAGAAAGGCGACTGGTAGCCCTATGCCTGCAACGCCGGGTCGCTGCTTCACACAGGATGTAAGTGCTTTATTAGCTAGGAGGCTAACAATATGTCTGTCGCAATGCAGTCAATGACTTCCAGAACATCCAGTTCAGCTCGCATTGAACAATAGAACAACTACGCCTGTCAGGACGTATCCACGGCCTGTGGTAGCCGTTAATTCAAAGGAATGAAACCTATGAGTCTTAGAGCGATATTCAGTCGGCTGATGTTGTGTCTGTGGGGTTTGTTTGCGCTCTCATCGGCCTATGCGGAAAGTCTGATCATCGCCACACCGCAACAAGGTGTGGGAATAAAAGTCGATGTCTTTGACAAGCCCGACGCCTCAAACGGTATTCCTTCCTCGACGAGCCTGGTGGGATTCGGCCTCCCAGCGGGATTTATACCCGCGGTGCAGTCGTTCAAGGGAAAAATTTATATGTTCTGGTCCAATAATTATGATTCAGAGCATATCTATTCTTCCTATTCGACAGATGGGAAAAACTGGTCCCCTGCTAAAACTATCCCAGTGAATGGCTACCGATGGGGTGGGGATATTTCAGTGACTGTATTTAAGCAGAAGCTAGTGCTGACCTTTGCCGATCCTCAGCAACGCTTGAGGACCACCAGCTCTACAGACGGCGTCAGTTGGACCGATATTCAAACTATCAATACCAGCCCTATGGCCGGCGTTAACAGCCCCGTTGTGTATAACGGTCAATTATTCATTTTTTATCACAAAGGTGACGGTAATGCTAAAACTGTTTATTACGTCACTTCGAATGATGGTCTTCTGTTTGGCCGGGAAACTCCAGCGTTCCAGGAAAGCACTGACACGCCTCTGACCAAAGTGGTGCCTATCGTCTATAGCGGTAAGATTTGGGTCTATTACACGGTGGAAAATCGCCTCATGTACGCACGCACTTACAACCGTCGCGGCCAGTGGGGAGAGAGGCAAGAGCTGAAAGGTATAAACAGTAAACTTTTCCTGAACAGTGCGGCGATGATCAACGATCGTGTGTTTGTCAGCAACAATACAAAAACTTTTTACTCCAGCGATGGGGTTAACTGGAATCCGTATTTCGCTGCGAGTGGGCTTGATAACTTTCCCTCGGTTTTGGGCGTTTCCTATGGCATTACCGCAAGCGATCTAACCGTGCGCAACCCGCAACTGCCCTCGGACCTGGCCACAGGCCTCAGCCATAGCGACTATGCAACGTTCGCCTGGCGCAGCTTTTTCGCACTGAACAATACAGCTGCCGCACCATTGCCCGCTAACCGCGGCGTCGGCAATCCCGCCAGCAGTTTTGCTGATTCGGGCAAGGTGCCAAAGTCTCCCAGCCCCTTGTTATGGCAAACCTTCGCGCACCGTACTGAGTTGTTTCCCGCGGGACCACAAAAAAACACCGCAGGTGGTCCGACGCGCCCGTTTGGTTCTGACCCGCAATACAGCTATATACAATTTCCCCAGGGTATTCGTTTGGCGCCTGGCGCCACCTTTAATCATTACAACAATCTGGATGAGGCGACCCAAATAGGACAAAACGCTATTTTCTTCCCGGTCAATCCGCCAAATGTGGCGAAGACAGGGAGAGATTATGCCCCTTCAAACGACAGCCAGATCCTGTTCGAGGCCAAGGCGAACCCCGTCGTTTACGAGTATGCGAAAGGCCTGACCAGGTTCCCGGATACGAATGTAGTGCTGCCCGACGGCGCGGTGGAGGTCAAGGCGACATGGCGCAAGCTGGCAGACATCCCGGTTCAAAATCGCGCGCGTTACCACACGGCGACGGTGGTGACCTATAAGGGCCTCGACAGTGACCCGGTGGCGCAGAACGAAGACTACGCACTGGTCGCCTTACATATAATCCATAAGACGTCCAACTACCCGACCTTCATTTTCGCCACGTTCGAGCACGAAGATGCCCTGACGCTGCCCGACGGTAAATCACCGACCGGGCTCTACTACATTGCCAACTACAACAAGATTGATTACCCCGGTTTCGATATAAACAACCCCCCGACCGCCACTTTCTCTGACGGCAACAAGACCTATACGGTTTCCCTGCCAAAAGCGGGCGCAGTCGCAAACGCGAGCCTTGATCCGCCGGTCTACTCCGGCAGTAACGGGATCCCTGAAGGGCAGGCCGGCCCGATCCGGGTCGTGCAACCGCTCACCATGGATGTCGAAGTCGCGGCGGTGAACAACCAGGTCAAGCAGTTGATGGACGGCAGCGGCGAATTCAACAATTCGGTCTGGAAGCATTATCGGCTCAAAGGCGTTCAAGCCATCCCGTCGAGCACTCAAACCGATCCGGATTACTACCTGGCCAATATCATGGTCGAAAGCAGCCAGCCGGGGATTCAGCTGTTTCGTGGGAGCAACGTATTCCCCATCCCGAAGAACAACACCCTGATCAATGCGCGCAACCAGCTGAACATCAAGGTACCGGATTACGACCACAGCACCCAAGGCCTGACCATGGGCGGTTGCATGGGATGTCACGGCATCGCCCAGAGCTCGCTCAAACAAGGTTTCAGCTTCCTGTTCGATGCGATCAATCCCACGCTCAGCAAAGGTGTCACCGGTTTTGCGGGCCCAGAGACCGTAGGCTTACCTGATCCGCGCACCATGAAGGCACGGGCCCTGAAATATTCTTTCGGTCCTCAGAATACGGCAGCCGTTGAGGAGGCAAGTAAGTAGTCGTCAAACCAATGCTCAGCAGGATATCCCTGCTTTCCGAGGCGAATTCCTAGCTCTTTCATAAAGAACCGGACGTTGAGTCCGGTTTTTTATGAAGCCCAACCTGAATTCGGCACAGCCCCTTTGGCGAGGGCGCGTGCTCCCGCCGGGTATTCTGCGGGGGCAAATTCTGTAAAAGTCTCAATCAATTTGTACTCTCCATACATTTGAAACGGGCGACTCAAAGCTCGCCCGTTTTCATTATTCAACAGCCTGGGCCCGTAACCGCCTCCCAATCACACCCATCGCGCAGGGCTATCGTCAGCATTTTGCAGAAGTCGGAAAGCACCATCGTATAGGCACTGATATCCGAACGGAACTCGATGTTTTCCAGCAATTGGGTCACGGTGCGAATGCGGTAACCAGCCGTTTCGAAAAGGACGTCGAGCGGGGCTTCGGTGTCGATGAGCAGGGTAGCGGGGATGCAGTTTCCGAGCTTTGTGTAGGACCTTTGGCCTTGCAGCGGTCGGCTTTGGCGCTGCGAAAGGTCAGGCAAAGCAGGCGACTGCTTCGCAGTCGAGCGGGAGCAAGCTCCCTCGCCACGGAGCGGTACTCGGCCTAAGGATTGGGTTTTAGCCGTATCAGCAGCGGTGTGGCTTAGCGTCTTCATACTTCATCACGATAGCGGAGCAAGTCCCCGTTTCCTTCACTACGACCTGCTGTAATTCTGTCCGTCTGTTTCGCAGGAGGTTTCCACGTCTGTGCAGGATCTTTCGTACTTTTTTACGGGATGCGTCTGATTTCAGAGGGGCGGTTTCGACAGTAGTCTTTGGTGAAGAGGCACCCTGCGTCGAACCATCGGCTTGATCAAAGCGATGATTGGCATGGTCGTGTACACCGAACTGCGGGGCGATGTGATCCGCATCATCTCCTCCCGAAAAGCCACTAAGCAGGAGGTCATCGTTATGTCGAAAACTGACTGGGAGTGCTTGGCCAAGTTGAACGACGTGGACATCGATACCAGCGATATCCCCGAACTGGGTGAGGGCTTCTTCCGTCGCGCCAAGCTGCGTGTACCGGTAAGACAGGCGGTGACTATTCGCCTTGATGCCGATGTGGTCGAGTGGTTCAAGGGGCAGGGCGCGGGTTATCAGGCACGCATCAATCAGCTTCTTCGCCATTACACACAGGCCCGTCCTGGACTACGAGGAGTACCACTGATGAATATGCACAATCCTCCCCACCCCGGGGAATTCATTACCGAGATTTATCTGGAGCCGAACGGCATCAGCGGTCGTGAGTTGGCAGAAAAACTCGATGTAGCGCCCTTGGCACTGAGTCGTGTCTTGAAGGGCACTAGCCGCGTTTCGCCTGAAATGGCATTGCGGTTGTCTGTAGCGCTTGGCCGCTCGCCGGAGAGTTGGCTGGCGATGCAGGATGCTTATGATCTGTGGGTGGCTCGTCAGCATGTTGATTTGTTGCAGGTAAGAAAGCTCGCTTTCGCCTGAGTCGTCCCCAGACATCGCCGGAGTTGGGGATTTGAGACAGACTAATCGAGATCGGCCTGTCTTTTTAATCGCAGTCTGGTCCCCTTTTCGTGTTTCTTTGTCCCCTTTTCTTTTCCGTTAGGACTACGACGCAGTGTGCGTGTGTGGCCGAGCCGTCATCTCGACACCAAGTGCCTTCATGACCGCCAGGAGTGTTTTCAGAGTGGGATTACCGTGCTCGCTGAAGGAACGGTATAGCTGTTCGCGCGACAGGCCCGTTTCCCTGGCCAATTCGGTCATCCCCTTAGCTCGCGCGACTACCCCCATCGCTTTGGCGATGTAACTTGCATCGCCGGTTTCCAGAGCGTCGCTCATGAACTCCGCGATGGCTTCGGAAGTACTGAGGTACTCTGCGGGGTCAAATTCTGTAAAAGTCTCAGTCATTTTGTACTCTCCATACATTTGAAACGGGCGACTCAAAGGTCGCCCGTTTTCATTATTCAGCAGCCTGCGCCCGTAACCGCCTCCCAATCACATCCATCACATCACACCCATCACGCAACGCTATCGTCAGCATCTTGCAAAAGTCCGAAAGCACCACCGTATCGGAGCTGATATCTGAACGGAACGCGATGTTCTCCAGCAGTTGGGTCACGGTGCGAATGCGGTAGTCGGCAGTTTCGAAGAGAACGTCGAGCGGTGCTTCGGCGTCGATGAGGAGGACGGCGGGGATGCAGTCGATGCCAGTGATGGGCATGTATCTAGTCATAGTCAGAGCCTCGAAAATTAATGAGCCTCCCTGTAAGTCGGGTCGCCAAACCCGGTCGCCTTTTAGGGCGACGAGGGACTATAGGCCGCCCCGTTCCCGAGCCACAAGACATCACTTTCCGAGCTTTGTGTAGGACCTTTGGCCTTGCTTCAGTCGGCTTTGGCACTGCGGCGGGTCAGGCGACGCAGGCGACTGCTGCGCAGTCGAGCGGGAGCAAGCTCCCTCGCCACGGGGACCGTGCTCGACTGGGCCAGTGGACGTATCAGCCATGGCAGCAGCTGTGTGGCTTGGCCTCGTCGTATTTATCGTGATGGCGCACCCAGTCCATGATTTCGTCTTCGTTGCGGCCCTTGGGCGTCAGGTCGAGGTAGTTGTAGGTGCCGACCAGAATGTCGAGGCCGCGGGCGTAGGTGGAGTAGGTGTGGAAGATGTCGCCGGCTTCGTTGCGGTAGAAGACGCTCAGGCCGGGGAGTTCGCCTTCGGTGGTGTCGGTTTTTTCGTAGTTGTAGGTGGCTTTTCCACCGGCGGTGTCTTCGGCTTTGAAGCTGACGCCGAAGTCGTAGTTGAAGTCGCAGCCGTTGGACGAGACCCAGTCGAAGGTCCAGCCCATGCGGCGCTTGAACGGCTGGAACTCGGCGAAGGGGGCGCGGGAGACGGCGACCACGGCCACGTCGTGGTGGGCCAGGTGTTGGTTGGCGCCGTCGATGTGGTCGGAGAGGAATGAGCAGCCCTGGCAGCCTTCTGTCCAGCCGGGGCCGAACATGAAGTGGTAGATGATCAGTTGGCTGCGGCCGCCGAACAGGTCGGCCAGGCTCAGTTCACCGTGGGGGCCTTGGAAGCGGTAGGGTTTGTCGATTTTTACCCAGGGCAGGGCGCGGCGTTCGGCGCTGAGTTTGTCTCGTTCGCGGGTGAAGGCTTTTTCGTGGGCCAGGTGTTGGCGGCGGGCGGCGAGCCACTCTTCCCGCGAGACGACCGGATGATTCTCTACGTTCATGGTGATTTCTCCTGCATGGCAGAGCTACTTAGTGGGCGTTTCAGCAACTGGTCGTTTGGCCTTCGATGAATTCGACAGGCCGTTGGTCGGCTCAAGGCAGTGACCACCCGGAAACCTGGCTGAACGGCGGCGCAGCACCTCGGTCACAACCTAGGTAGGCATCTCACTCTTCAGAGGATGGACCAGGATGACGACTTATAACTGGGACTTGATCGAAAAGTTGTTGCACGAAGTGCAGAACGGCGCCGGCCACAGTTTTACGCCTCGGCCTTATGCGGAGGAATACGCAGCTCAGAAGGCGGCGGCGGGTGAGGAAATCGAGAACCTCGATCATCTGAAAGCGGTCGCCGGGGAGTATGAAAAGTTACTGCTGGAGCGTGGCTATATCGAGCCGCGGCCGGAAGAAGAGGGCGGTAACGGCGAGAACTTCGTGCTGACGCCCCGTGGCTCGCGGTTGTTGAGCCTGATCGACAGCAGCATTCCGGGCAATGATCATCCGCGCCAGGTGCTGGATGAGCAGGACGATGCGCTGGATGAGTTTACGTTTGATGATTTGGCGTCCAAGGCGCAGATTGCCTAGGAACCAGGTACAAACCTTGTGGGAGCGAGCAAGCTCGCTCCCACATTGGATCTTCAGTGGTTTTAAGATCGTGCTGCTTTCAGGCACTTCAAGTCAGTGAAATCCTTCTTCACCCCGTCGATTTTCTTCAGCAGCCGTTCGCGCTGGGGCGGGGTGCTTTCGGCCATCAGGTCCACCAGCAGGCTGCGGGCCTGGGCTTCGGTTTTGCTGAAGGCCTCGCGATAGGCCGGGGTCCAGAGACTTTCCCGATTGACCAGCAGTTGCTCGATGCGTTTCGGGAAGTCAGGACTGTGGCGCTGGGCCACGGCTTCGCTGAACTGGTTTTGCCAGTGGGCGCGGTTGGCGATCCATTGCTGGTTCTGGTCACCCAAGGCGGTGGACCAGGCCATCACCCGTTGGTGCTGGGCTTCGTTGAGCGGGCCGAGCCAGTCGTCCAAGCGTTTGACCATGCGGTCGCTGCGTTCCTGGATCTGTTCCTGCAACGTCGGCTTGAGGTACTGCTGCTGGCGTTTGCGCTGATCCTTGACGAAGGCGGCATCCATGTCATCGACTTGGTCGTCGTTCAGGCCTTGCAGCAGTTCGATGGCCGAGGGAGTGATTTGCCGTGCGGTTTCGGCGATGGCGGCCTTGGCTTCTTGGGTACGTTGTTGCAAGGCTTCGTCGGTTACCTGGTCAGTTTTCACCATGGTCTTGAGGCGATCCAGCCAGTCGAGGTAGTCGGGCAATTGGGTTGTGCAATGCCAGGTCAGGTGGTCCTTGAGGCGTTCGTTGAACCAGTCTTTTTGCTCGCCTCTGATGTCCAGGTAATCATTGAGGGTCCAGGGGATGATCAGGTCGAGGTTGCGGTAGGCCAGGCCGATGCGGCTGCAGGCGGTGAGCGTCAGCAACAGGGCGATGAACATGGCAGTGCGGGTCAACCAGCGCGGCATGAGCGAGTCCTTGCGAAGGGCGTAGGTGCTTTGTTTGAGCATCGCAGACGCGCGGCAGTTCAGCCGATTAAATGCGTAACGCTTAGTAAAAAGGGTGGGCCATCTTGAGGGTCAGCAGGCTGTCGCACTCGCTGTTGTGGCCCGAGTACGCCGAGCAACTGCTGCCGCTGAGGCTTGAGTCGCTGTAGATCAGGTCCAGGTCGAGGCCCTTCCACGGACGGGAAATTTTCAACGACCAGTCGCTGAAGCTGCCGACATAACCGTTCTCGACCGAGACTGGCGTATTGAGCTGGTGGGTGGTGTATTTGGCGCTGATGCCAATGCCGAACGGCACGTTGCCGCCCAGGTCGGCGAACAGCGTGCTGTTCTGTTTGTCCGGATCGTTGCTCAGGGCCGCGCCGAAACGGCTGCCGAGCACGGTCAGGCCGCCGTAGAACTCCTGGCTGTCGAGGGTATCGACGGTGGGGTAGCTGTAGTGGATCAGGCCGACTTCGTAGCCCAGGGTCTGGTCGAAGGGGTGTTTAAAGCCCATGTAGGAATCGACCTCAAGGTCGGCGGACGATGTCAGGCCGGCGCTGGGTGACCACTGGCCAACGTACCAGCCGCTGTCATGGCTCAGGTCCAACCCACCATGAAACGAGCCGGTGCTCGACGGCGTGACCAGGCCCTCGGCCATGCTACGGCTGGGAGTGGTGCCCAGTTTGAGATCGAAGTCGCCGAGTTCGCGTTGGAACACCTGCCCCTGGACGAGGGAGCACGTCAGCAGGCTGATCGCCAGCGCAACAATAGGAATACGCATGCTTCACTCCATGAAATAGCGAGGAGCAGGAACTAAGCTGAAACGCTTGGGCTAGAGAGGTGAAAGCATACCGGCGAATGCTCGGCTGCGAAGGCCGTTCGTCGATTCATGGGAAATGGATAGGGCGGGGAGGGTTCCAGTCCAAGCGCTTCGAAACTCAAAGCGCTTTGGGACCAGGTGACGCGCAGGTTACTTCTTGCCCAGGCTGATCTGCTTGGACGGGCCGAATGTCTGGCCGCTGACGCCTTTGGCAATTTGTTGGATCTCGCCGCCGGACTTGAGGAACGCAGCGATCTGGTCGTTGATCGACTCGCTGGTTTCAACGGCTGGAGCTGGCTTTGCTTTGCTGTTGGATGCTTTTACGCGCATGACGGCCATTAACCTGTAGATAATTAATTGGGCCAGGCATCGTACAGGAAATACTTGACAATTGCTTGGCAAATATCCTTCTGAATTATCGCCAGCGTGATGGGAATAATCAGCCGTTATCCGGCAATAATTGCCCTAAGCCTCTGTTTTAAATAACAACCGTGTGAAGAATGTAGTGTCGAGAAAGGACGGCATGCACCGTCTCCGGCCTGACGAATGGCTGTGCTTCGGACGCAAACCCAGGAAAATCAACGGTTGTGCCGGGCCTTCCAGGCAAACCTTGCCGGCGGCCACGAATCGCGCCGCAAAACCGGGTAGAATGCCGCCCACGCAATGAGGGTATTGGAAATGGCTTTAGTCGGGCGCTACAACAGTTTGCAAGTGGTTAAACACACTAACTTCGGTTTATATCTGGATGGCGGGGCGGACGGCGAAATTCTGCTGCCCAACCGTTATATCCCCAAGGATATTCCCAGCGAAGATGAAGACTGGCTCAATGTTTTTATTTATCTGGACAGCGACGACAAACTGATCGCCACCACCGAAAAACCAAAAGTGCAGGTCGGTGAGTTCGCCAGCCTGAAAGTGGTTGAGGTCAACAGCATCGGCGTGTTCCTGGACTGGGGCCTGCCCAAGGACCTGTTGCTGCCGTATTCCGAAGAAAAGCGCCAAATGACCGCCGGCGAATACTGCGTGGTGCACGTCTACCTCGACAAGCACACCCGTCGCATCACCGCCACGGCACGCCTGGATCGCTATCTGGACAAGACCCCGGCCAACTATACGCCGGGCCAGGAAGTGGATTTGCTGGTCGCCGAAGCCACCGACATGGGGTTCAAGGCGATCATCAATAACAAGCACTGGGGCTTGATCCACAAGAACGAAATCTTCAAGTTCATGCGCGCGGGCATGCAGGAAAAAGGTTTCATCAAGGAGATTCGCCCAGACGGCAAGATCAGCCTGAGCCTGCAGCCGGTGGGCCAGGAAGCTGCCACTAGCCTGAACGCCAAGATTCTCGCCAAGTTGCGAGAGAACAACGGCACCCTGGCGGTCAGCGACAAGAGCGACCCGGCGCTGATCAGCAGCCTGTTTGGCGTGAGCAAGGGCAACTTCAAGAAGGCCATTGGTGCGCTGTACAAGAATGGGCAGATTGTCATTCATGCCGATCGCATTGAATTGAGCTAACTGCACACAATTCCTGTGGCGAGGGAGCTTGCTCCCGCTGGGCTGCGAAGCAGCCCCAAACCAGCTGCACTCAATCCAAGCTAAGACACCGAGGTAGCATGTTCGAAGGGGCCGCTTCGCGCCCCAGCGGGAGCAAGCTCCCTCGCCACAGGTTGATCTTCGCTGTATACAAAATCTTGCACCTTTAGCATGCACCTGCGCCCTGTTCGTGGGCGTATGCCTGTTCCTGCGTGGTGTTTCTCTGCGCCACACACCCCGGTTTGTCTAACATCCAGCGCCTATGGCACGCATTCTGCGTGGAAACGCGTATACAAACCATGCCGGCTCCCGTGCGCAGTATGGTGAGCAGGTCGATACGGGGGCACGGCGGTACTCAAAGGAGCCCCGCAATGTCCGAGCAATTGCCCAATGGCTACAGCCCCCGCCTTTACAACGAGGACCTGGGCCCACTGCCGCAGAAATGGAATTGGTACAACATCTTCGCGTTCTGGATGAGTGATGTGCACAGCGTGGGCGGTTATGTCTTCGCCGCCAGTCTGTTCGCCTTGGGCCTGGCGAGTTGGCAGGTGCTTATCGCCTTGCTCAGCGGGATCTGCATCGTGCAGTTGATCGCCAACCTGGTCGCCAAGCCGAGCCAACAGGCGGCGGTGCCGTACCCGGTGATCTGCCGACTGGCGTTCGGGGTGTTCGGGGCGAATATTCCTGCGGTCATTCGCGGTTTGATCGCCGTGGCCTGGTACGGCATTCAGACTTACCTGGCCTCCAGCGCGCTGATTATCGTGGTGCTGCGGTTTTTTCCTTCGATGGAGGTCTACGCGACGCCGCATTTTGCCGGTTTGTCCTACCTGGGTTGGTTCGGTTTCCTCAGCTTGTGGTTCGTCCAGGCGCTGGTGTTCTGGACCGGTATGGATTCGATCCGTCGTTTCATCGATTGGGCGGGGCCGGTGGTGTACGCCGTGATGTTCTTGTTGGCCGGCTGGATCGTGTGGAAGGCCGGTTGGAGCAACATCAGCTTCACCCTGGCGGAAAAGTCCTTGTCCGGTTGGCAGGCGTTCGGCCAAGTGATCGTGGCGACGGCACTGGTGGTGTCGTACTTTTCCGGTCCGACCCTGAATTTCGGCGATTTCAGTCGCTACTGCCGGAGCATGTCTGACGTGCGCCGGGGTAATTTCTGGGGATTACCGGTGAATTTCCTGGCGTTCTCCCTGGTCACCGTGGTGATTGTTTCCGGGACCTTGCCGGTGTTCGGTGAAATGCTCCACGACCCGATTGCCACCGTGGCGCGCATCGACAACGACGTGGCGGTCTTGCTGGGGGCCTTTGCCTTCGTGACGGCGACCATCGGCATCAACATTGTCGCCAACTTCGTCTCGCCGGCCTTCGACTTCGCCAACGTCGCTCCCAGCAAAATCAGCTGGCGCGCTGGTGGCATGATCGCGGCGCTGGCCTCGATTTTCATCACGCCGTGGAACCTGTTCAATAACCCTGAAGTGATCCACTACACCCTGGACGTGTTGGCGGCGTTTATCGGCCCGCTGTTCGGGATTCTGCTGGTGGATTACTACCTGATCAAAAAACAGCAGATCGACGTCGATGCGCTGTTCAATGACGGGCCGAGCGGGCGTTATTACTACAGCGGCGGCATCAACTGGACGGCGGTGAAGGCGTTGATTCCGGCGACGCTGATGGGGGTGGCGATCACCTTCACGCCGATGCTGCAATCGATGGCCAATTTTGCCTGGTTTACCGGTTGCTTCCTCGGCGGGGTGTTGTATTTCGCCTTGGCGCGACGCGAGCCGGCCACGCAGTCGAGCAAGGCGTTCAGCCCGGCCGGCCAGGCCTGATCAACGCAGGGCGGTCTGGGCGCAAGGGTTCGCCGCGCCCCGGCTGGCGGGCCGCAGCAACAGGCCACCGGCCAGCACCAGGCCGCTGCCGGCAATGATCAGTGCCGGTTGCAGGCCGCCGCTGAAATGGCTGCTCAGCGCCGCCAACAGGGGGCCGCTGAGCTGGCCCACGGCAAAGCAGGCGGTCAACAGGCCAGCGTTGCGCTGGGTGGCGTGGGGCGCCAGTTCCCGGGAGCGCAGCATCACCAGTTGCATGCAGGCCAGGAACGGCGTGCCACAGAGGATCACCCCCAGCGCCAGCCCCGGCCCGCTGCCCAGCAGGCAGGCAAATACCCCGGCGGCTTGCAGCCAGAGCGTGCCGATCAGCCAGCGGCCGGTGGTGTTCGGGTTCGGCCGCCGCCGGCTGACCAGCAACACGCCGCTGGCGGCGGCCAGGCCGAAGCAGGGCCAGAACAGATCGGCCAGCCATTGGCCGTGGAACTGCGCCGAGGCCATTTGCGACAGGAACGTCGCCGGAATGATGTAGCCCACGCCGTACAGGGCGTACACCACGCCCAGTCGAGCGATGCCGGTGTTCGGCGAAGGGGCGGTCGGCCCTGCGACAGGTGCTGCGGCTGCCGGCTGCGGCAGGATCGGCAAGATCGCCAGCAACATCGCCAAGGCCACGCCGGCATACACCAGCCACAGGGTGGCGGAGGTCTGGCCCAGTAGGTTCGAGCCGAGGGCAAGCAGGCCGGTCAGGAAAATCCCCAGGCCCGGGCCGGCAAACACCAAGGCACCGAGCCGTGGCCGTTCCACCGCCGCGGCCAAGGGTTGGCTCAGGGCGGTGATCATCACCATCACCCAGGCGCTCGCCACGCCGGTGCCGAAGCGCAACGCCAGGTGCGGCCAGAAGCCCCAGGCCCAGAACGACGCCAGGGTCAGCAGCACGCACAGCCACAGGCCGCCGAGCAACCGCCGCCGCACCTGTTCCGGACGACGGGCGAACATGGCGTCCAGCGCGCCAAGGAAATACCCCAGGTAGTTGGCGGCGGCAATCAGACCGGCGGCGGTCAAGTTGACCTGACCTTCGCCGATCAAATGAGGTAACTGGGGCGTCAAGGCGAAGCGGCCAATGCCCATGGCCATCATCAGCGCGATGAAACTGCCGAGCAGGCGAATAAGAGGTGACATGGTCGTTCTCCGGTGTCGGGGCGAATGACCGTCAGGCTAGGACTGATTGACTTTCATTAAAAATGAATAATAGTGAGTAACTTGTTCTTTTTTGGAGAGGGTCATGGAGTTCAGCCAACTGCGGATTTTCCAGGCCGTGGCCGAGGAAGGTTCCATCACCCGGGCCGCCGAGCGCCTGCACCGGGTGCCGTCGAACCTGTCGACCCGGCTCAAGCAGCTTGAAGAGCAACTGGGCGTGGACCTTTTCCTGCGGGAGCGTCAGCGTTTGCAGTTGTCGCCGGCAGGAAAAGTCCTGCTGGACTACGCGGCCAAGCTGTTCGCCTTGCACGACGAGGCCCATGCCGCCGTGCAGGGCGGGCAGCCGGCCGGGGACTTCCTGCTGGGCACGATGTACAGCACGGCGGCGACGCATTTGCCGGACCTGCTGGCGGCTTATCACCGGGCGTATCCGGCGGTGAACCTGCAAGTGCAATCGGGGCCCAGTGGCGAGCTGCTTGAAGGCCTGCTCACCAACCGGCTCGACGCGGCGCTGGTGGACGGCCCGCTGGAGCTCGCGGGGTTGGATGGCGTGCCGTTGTGCGACGAGCGGTTGGTGCTGATTACCGAGGCCGATCATCCGCCGGTTCGCAGTGCCCTGGATGTGCAGGGCCGCGCGGTGTTCACGTTCCGGCGTGGTTGTTCGTACCGGATGCGATTAGAGGCCTGGTTTGCCCATGATCACGCGACCATGGGCCGGGCGATGGAAATCGAGTCTTACCAGGGGATGCTGGCGTGTGTGATCGCCGGGTCCGGGGTGGCGTTGATGTCCGAGTCGATGCTGGCCAGCCTGCCGGGCCGCGAGCGGGTATCGGTGCATTCGCTGGCCGAGCCGTTCGCCAGTGCCACCACTTGGCTGATGTGGCGCAAAGGCATGGTCGGGGCCAACCTCAACGCTTGGATTGAATTGCAACAACAGGCCTGGCCGCGAACGCCCATGACGACGGCGCAATCGGCTTGAACTCCGGGAGGTGGATTTGGATCAATTCAGTAACAGATCATTGCAAACTGAGACGAGCATTGCGTAGAACATCGGACTATTATCAGTGCGAAGGGGCCACAGTAATTTGCCGCTCGTACCACCCTGAGGGGGCACCACGATGAAAGAGAAAATCCAGAATTGGCTTCATGACCTGGGTGTCGCGCTTGGCCTGATCGAGCCACCGATGCAACCGATACCGATCCGCACCGATGACGAGCAACGCCGCCGCCAACCGCGCCGCCGGTAACTACACCGCAGAATTTGGAGAGATCGCAGTTCCGGACCATTTCAATTGAGATGGCCCGGAACTGCGATCTTTTTATTGGCGATGTGAACCCTGTGGCGAGGGAGCTTGCTCCCGCTGGGCTGCGAAGCAGACCCAAATCAGCCTCCTCAGCCCTTTCTGACACACCGAGGCGCCTGGCTTTGGGCGCGCTTCGCGCCCCAGCGGGGATAAATCCCCTCGCCACAGGTGCATTCGGCTTGATTCAGTTGTCGATCAAACCACCTTGGCCACCGCACTCGACCGTGGCGACAACAAGCTCACCAGCACAAAACTCACCAGCGCCACGCTCAGGCTGTAGTAGATCGGCGTGTTGGCGTCCAGGCCATCCCTGAGCATGAAGAACAGCGCGGTCAGGAAGCCCAGCGACATGCTGGTGATCGCGCCGGCGGTGGTGGCGCGTTTCCAGTAGATGGCGCCGATCAGCGGGATCAGCATGCCGCCCACCAGCAGGTTGTAGGCCAGGGTCAGGGCGCTGATGACGTCGCTGACCACCAGGGCGATCACCAGGACTACCGCGCCCATCAGCAGGGTCGCGATGCGGTTTTCGTGGACGTCGCCACTGCCGCTTTCACGGCCCTGGCGCAGACGGGGCAGCAAGTCCTGGACCACCGTGGTGGACGCCGCGAGCAGGCCCGCTGCGGCGGTGGACATCAAGGCTGCCAGGGCCGCGGCGATCACCAGGCCGCGAATGCCGTTGGGCAGGCTGGTCTGGACGATGCTGGCGAAGGCGTTGTTGACGTTTTCCAGGTCCGGCAGCAATACCTTGGCCGCCATGCCGATCAACGCACCGGCCAGGCCGTACAGCACGCAGTACAGGCCGGCGGCGGTGCCGGCCACTTTGGCCACGCCTTCGCTGCGGGCGGTAAACACCCGCTGCCAGATGTCCTGGCCGATGAAGATGCCGAAGAAGTAGATCAGGAAGTAGGTGAGGATGGTGTCCCCGCCAATCGCGGTGAAATCGAAGTAACTGGCCGGCAATGCCGCCACCATCGCATCCCAGCCACCGGCATCGACGATGGACATCGGCATCAGCAGGAACACCAGGCCAACGGTCATGATCAGGAATTGCACGATGTCGGTGAGGGTCAGCGACCACATGCCGCCGATGGTGGAGTACAGCACCACCACGCCACCGCCCACCAGGATCGACACCCAGAACGGCAAGCCGAACAGCACCTGCATCACGGTGCCGATGGCGATGGTCGAGGTGGCGCCGATCATCAGTGCGTAAACCAGCATGATCAGCGCACTGGCCTGGCGCGCGGCCGGGTTGTAGCGGCGCTCCAGCACCTGGGTCACGGTGTAGATCTTGAGCTTGAGCAACGGCTTGGCGAGGAACAGGCTCAGGCCGACGATGCCCAGGCCGATGGCGCCGCACAGCCAGAATCCGGAAATACCGTAGACGTAGCCCAGGCGCACGGTGCCAATGGTGGACGCGCCGCCCAGGACGGTGGCGGCCATGGTGCCCAGGTAAAAGCCCGGGCCGAGATTGCGCCCGGCGACCAGGTAGTCGTCACGGGTTTTAGCGCGGCGCATGCCGTACCAGCCGAGGGCGATCATGCCAGTGGCGTAGAGAAGAACGACGATTAAGTCCAAAGCCATGATGGCGTGTCTCCGATTGTCTTTTTTATAGGAAGTCGGGGTGATGCCCTCCCTGGCACCGCGCCCTCAGTGCGAACGTGCTTGTGTGGCGAGGGAGCTTGCTCCCGCTGGGCTGCGAAGCAGCCCTTGATAGCGACTGCTGCGCAGTCGAGCGGGAGCAAGCTCCCTCGCCACAGGGGGTTTGTTGGCTCGGGTCAGACGGTCTGCCTGAGGGAGGGGCTATCGATTGACACCGAAGAGCCTTTGCTCCGCGGATCATCCGGCCCGTACACCGCCGCCGGTTCCGGGAATAACCCAAGCAGCACCAAGTACACCACCGAGGCCAACCCCAGGGTCACCGGCAGGCTGATGTCGATCCCGCCGGCCAATTCCCCCAGCGGCCCGACGAACTGCCCCGGCAGGTTGACGAAGCACAACCCCACCAATGCGCTGGGAATCCACGCCCCGAGGCCGCGCCAGTTCCAGCCATGGCTGAACCAGTAGCGCCCGCCGGTTTCGCCGCGGGTGAACACTTGCAGGTCGTCCGGGCAGTAGAAGCCGCGGCGCACCAACAGGCCGATGATCATGATCACCATCCACGGTGTGGTGCAGGTGATGATCAGCACGGCGAAGGTCGAGACGCTCTGCACCAGGTTCGCCGCGAAGCGCCCGATGAAGATGAACGCAATCGACAGCACGCCGATCAGCAGCGTCGCCTTGACCCGCGACAGCACTCGTGGAAACACGCTGGACATGTCCAGCCCGGTGCCATACAGCGACGTGGTGCCGGTGGACATGCCGCCGATCACCGCGATCAGGCACACCGGCAGGAAGAACCAGCTCGGCGAAACCGCCAGCAGGCCGCCCACGTAGTTGTTGGCCGCGATGTAGTCCGGCGCCTTGATCGCCACGATGGTGGCGGTGGCGAGGCCGAACAGGAACGGGATCAACGTCGCCAGCTGCGCAGCGATCACGGCCAGCATGATGCGGCGCTTGGGCGTGTTGCGGGGGATGTAGCGCGACCAGTCACCCAGGAACGCACCGAAGGAAATCGGGTTGCTCATGGCCACCAGCGCCGCGCCGATAAACGCCGCCCAGAAGCCCGGTTGGCCGAGGCTGACGGTGCCGGCGAACTGGCTGTCGAAGGTCGGTGCGAAAGCCAGGATACCCAGCAAAAACAGCAGGCTGGCGGCCCATACGGCGATGCGGTTGACCCACAGCATGAAGCGGAAGCCGTAGATGCACACCGTCAACACCAGCAGGGCAAACAGGCCGTAGGCCAGGCCCAGGCTCAGGTCGGTTTCCGGCACGCCGATCAGCCGCTTGGCGCCGCCGATCAACGCGTCCCCCGAACTCCACACCGACAGCGAGAAGAACGCGATGGCGGTCAGCAACGAGAGGAACGAGCCGACGATCCGCCCGTGCACGCCGAAGTGCGCACCGGAAGAAACCGCGTTGTTGGTGCCGTTGAGCGGGCCGAACAGGCCCATGGGGGCGAGGATGATCGACCCCACCAACACCCCTAGCACAATCGCCCAGACACCGGCCTGGAATGACAGGCCGAACAGCACCGGGAAACTGCCGAGCACGGCGGTGGCAAAGGTATTGGCGCCACCGAAGATCAGGCGAAACAAGTCCCCCGGGCCGGCGGTTCGCTGGTGGTCCGGGATCTGTTCGACCCCGTTGGTTTCAATTTGCGTAAGGCTTTTATCGTTATTGTTATTCATGATCTGCTCCGATCATCAAGGCGCGCTCATCGTGTGTGAGCGTCGCCTGTTTGGCTAAGGGGGTGGCAGCCCTTCCGGCATGGCGGACAAATGTTCATGGCAGGCCAGCCATAGGCCCTGTTGTTCTTGTGCGCGGCCTTCCTGTTTGCGGAACAGGATGGTTTCGCGCTCCTGGCTAAAGTGTCGCTCCCCTTGCATGCGCAGCTCGGTGGCCACGTCATGGATGAAAATCGCCACGTCCCCTTGCAGGCTGACGAAGGCGTTGCTCGAGGTGCAATTGAGCACCTCGAAGCCATCCTCGGACCGCCAGCGATCCCACAACGCCTGGTAGGCATCGCGTGACAGCAGGGGCTGTTCGAGGGTGTAGAACACGAAGCTCGCATCGCCTGTGAACGCGCCAAAGTAGGCGTCGCGGTCATTGCGGGCGAAGGCCGACACCAATTCGGCGGCGGCCTTGAGAACCTGATCTCGATCGTTCATGACCGAACCTCAGCGATGAACCACGCCAGGCAGTACGCAGAGCATCTCGTACAGCAAGTTGGCGCCCAGCAGCGAGGTGTTGCCGGTGGTGTCGTACGGCGGCGAGACTTCTACCAGATCGCAACCCACCAGGTCGAGGCCCTGGCAGCCGCGCACGATTTCGATCGCCTGGATGGTGGTCAGCCCGCCGATTTCCGGGGTGCCGGTGCCAGGGGCCCAGGCCGGGTCGATGCCGTCGATATCAAAGCTCAGGTACACCGGGCCGCCACCGACTTTCTCACGCACTTCAGCCATCAGCGGTGCCAGGGATTTGTGCCAGCACTCTTCGGCCTGGACCACGCGGAAACCCTGGTTGCGACTCCAGTTGAAATCGTCGGCGGTGTAGCCCTGGGCCCGCAGGCCGATTTGCACCACGCGGTCGCAATCGAGCAGGCCTTCTTCCACGGCGCGGCGGAAGGTGGTGCCATGGGCGATTTTCTCGCCGAACATGTGGTCGTTCACATCGGCGTGGGCGTCGATATGCACCAGGCCGACCTTGCCGTGTTTCTTGTGGATCGCCCGCAGGATCGGCAGGGTGATGGTGTGGTCGCCGCCCAGGGTCAGGGGGATGACGTTGTGTTCGAGGATCTTGTGGTAAGACTCCTCGATGATCCGCACCGCGTCCAGCAGGTTGAAGGTGTTGATCGGCACGTCGCCGATGTCGGCCACCGACAGCGAGTCGAACGGCGCGGCGCCAGTGGCCATGTTGTAGGGGCGGATCATCACGGATTCGGCGCGGATCTCCCGCGGCCCGAAACGAGTGCCGGCGCGCAGGGAGGTGCCGATGTCCAGCGGCACGCCGACGAACGCAGCGTCCAGGCCGGCAGCGGTTTGCAAATGGGGGAGTCGCATCATGGTGGCGATGCCGCCGAAGCGCGGCATTTCGTTGCCGCCCAGTGGTTGGTGAAGAATCTTGTCCACGGGTAGGGCCTCATCGTTGTTTTACTTATCAGGGGCCGATTCTGCGAAAAGCCGTTGCCGTGAAGAATCGCTGGGGGCAAATACTTAGTTCAGATTTTTCTAAACTAATGGCGGGCGGGGCGATAGACTTCGCGGCAGCACGGTCCCCCTGTTTGGATTGGGAAATAGTGGCCCCTGTGGCGAGGGGATTTATCCCCGCTGGGGCGCGAAGCGGCCCTAAAACCTGAAAGCTCGGTGTGTCAGGAAAATGGTATTGGGGCTGCTTCGCAGCCCAGCGGGGATGAATCCCCTCGCCACAAAGTTTGCATTGACTCGATTGTATGGAGCCCCCAATGGCCAACGCTCTACCCGACCTGAAACTGCTGCGCATTTTTGTCAGCGTGGTCCGGCACCAAGGGTTCGCCAATGCCCAGCACGAGCTCAACCTGTCCACGTCGGCCATCAGCACCTACATGAGCCAACTGGAATCGGCCTTGGGCCTGGTGTTGTGTCATCGCGGCCGGGGGGGCTTCAGTCTGACCAGCAAGGGCGAGCTGTTCCATCAGGAAACCTTGCGCCTGCTGGGCGAGCTCGAAGGGTTCGAGCAGTACGCCGCCGCGCTCAAGGGTGAGCTGCGCGGCACCTTGAACCTGGGGGTGATCGATTCCACTGTCAGCGACAAGGCCCTGCCGTTTGCCGAAGCCATTGGCGCCTACAGCCAGGAGCATCCGGCGGTGCATTTGCACCTGTCGGTCATGAGCCCTTATGAGTTGCAACTGGGCGTGCAGGATAATCGCCTGGACCTGGCCATCGGTGCGTTTTCCACGCGCATGAGCGGGCTGGTCTACATGCCGCTGTACCGTGAGCAGCACTGGTTGTACTGCAGCAACCGCCACCCGTTGTTCAACGAGCGGCGCATCCCCGAGCAGGTCATCACCCAGCAACGCATGGTCGGGCGCGGATACTGGAGCCAGGCCGAACTGGCCCGCCACGGTTTCAAGCACAGCGCGGCGACGGTGGAGAGCATGGAGGCGCAGTTGATCCTGGTGTTGTCCGGCGCCTACGTCGGTTACCTGCCCGAGCACTACGCCCAGGCCTGGGTCGACAAGGGCGACTTGCGCGTGCTGCTGCCGGCGACCTTTGGTTATCAGGCGCCGTTTTCGATGATCGTACGCCGTGGTCGTAGCCGCGAGCCGCTGATCCAGACCTTCCGCGATTTGCTCAAAGCTCAACTGAATCAGGCCTGACCATGTCCAGAATCCATTGTCCGCGTTGCCACAGGCCGCAAAGCCATTGCCTGTGCTCGCTGATCCCCAGCCTCGACAGCCGCACCCGCGTCTTGCTGTTGCAGCATCCCAGTGAAGTGAACCATGCTTTGAATACCGCCCGGCTGGCGGCATTGGGACTCAATAATGCCGAGTTGATCGTGGGTGAGGTGTTCGAGGATTTGCCCCGGTTGCTCAATCAACCGGGGTATCAGGCGCGCTTGCTGTTTCCCGGCGACGAGGCGCAGCCGTTGCAAGCCTATGTCCTGTCCGATGAGCCGCTGCTGTTGGTCGTTCCCGATGGCACCTGGCGCAAGGCGCGCAAGTTGCTGCACCTCAATCCCTTGTTGGCGGCGCTGCCGAGGGTGACCCTGGCCGAAGGTGGGGTGTCCCGTTATCGCTTGCGCAAGGCGCCCGGGCCGGGGGCGTTGTCGACGGTGGAGGCGATTGTCCAGGCGTTGCAGACGCTGGAGGCGCCGGCGAGTTTCGAGGCGTTGTTGAGGCCGTTCGAAGCGCTGATCGAGGGGCAGATTGCGGCGATGGGGGAGGAGACTTACCAGAAGAACCATGGAGAGGTTTAGAGGCCCCTGTGGCGAGGGAGCTTGCTCCCGCTCGGCGGCGCAGCCGTCGTAAAACCTACTGGCGCGGTCTGTCTGATACAGCGAGGTGAATGGTCTTGGGGATGCTTCGCAGCCCAGCGGGAGCAAGCTCCCTCGCCACAGGGGTTAACCATGTCCCCGGACCAAACAGGCGAGTCAAATCCAGATCAGCGCTCGCGCATCGCCTCGGTCCGCGCTTTCAACACCGGCTTGAGCAGGTAATCCAGGACACTTTTCTCGCCGGTAATGATATCCACTGTCGCCACCATTCCCGGAATGATCAGCAAGGGTTTGGCATCCCCGCCCAAATGGTTTTTGTCGGTGCGCACCTGGATCAGGTAGAAGCTGTTGCCCTTGTCGTCGGTGATGGTGTCGGCGCCGATCAGTTCGAGCTTGGCGCTCAGCCCGCCGTAGATGGTGTAGTCGTAGGCGCTGAACTTGACCATGGCTTTCTGGCCCGGGTGCAGGAACGCCACGTCCTGGGGGCGGACCTTGGCTTCGATCAGCAGGTTGTCTTCCAGGGGCACGATTTCCACCATGTCGTTGCCTGGCTGCACGACGCCGCCGATGGTGTTGACCTTCAGTTGCTTGATCACCCCATGCACGGGCGAGACCACCGTAGTGCGTGTCACGCGGTCGTCGATGGCGATGCTCGATGCGGTGATTTTCGACAGTTCGGTGCGTTTCTCGTTGAGGTCCTTGGCTGCTTCGGAGCGAAAGGTCTGTTCCGATTCGTCGATCTTGCTCTTGATCTCGTTGATCGCCGATTCGGCTCGGGGAATGGCCAGGGTGGTGGCGTTGAGCGAGCCGCGGATTTCCACCGCGCTGCGTTTGAGCCGCAGGATCTCCACCGGTGATACCGCCCCGGTGCGCACCAGCGGGGCGGACATGTTCATTTCTTCTTGCAGCAAGGCCAGGGCCGAGCTGAACTGGCCTTGCTTGGAGCGAAACTCCGCCAGCTCCTGGGTCTTCTGCCGCAGCTGTTCGGTCAGGGTCCGTTGTTCACTGGCCAGGCGCCGCTGGCGTTGTTCGTACAGTGAGCGCTCGTCCTCGGCCACTTGCGGGGCCTTGGCGATCACCTCGGCCGAAAGATTGAACGGCCGGCCCTCGGCCTCGGCCGACAGACGCTCGACCTGGGCGGTCAAGGCATAGCGGTCGGCTTCGCTCTCGCCCTTGTTCGACTGATATCGGGTGTCATCCAGGCGCAGCAGGGTGTCGCCCTTGTTCACCATCTGGCCTTCACGGACGAAAATCTCGGTGACGATGCCGCCCTCCAGGTTCTGGATCACCTGGATCTTGCTCGACGGAATCGCCTTGCCTTCACCGGTGGTGACTTCCTGCAACACCGCCAACTTCGCCCAGACCAACCCGGTGACGATCAACCCGGCGGCCAGCCACACGGTGACCCGCGAGCGCCGGGGCGAATCCTGCAGCGTGGCGCCGGCGGTTTCTGGCATGAACTCGCTTTCGGCGCTTTTGCTGAAACTGCCGAAGTAGCTTCGAGCGGTTGAATCCGGTGTTTGGGCTGACATGGAGCGGTACCCGTCGGTTAAGTGAAGTGGAGCCGGTCGCTGCTTTTTAGAAAAGAGCGGGTGCTGCTTTTAGAAGAGAGCTGGGCGCTGCTTTTTGTGGCGAGGGAGCTTGCTCCCGCTCGGCGGCGAAGCCGTCGTAAAACCTGTCGAGGCGGTCCGTCTGACACAATCGGGTGAATGGCTTGGGGGCTGCTTCGCAGCCCAGCGGGAGCAAGCTCCCTCGCCACAGGTGTTGTGGGGGCTGTTAAACCGCCGCCGTCCCCACCCGTCCCTTGCGCAACGCATCGATGACTGCTTCCTTCGGTCCATCCGCCACGATCCGTCCGTTGTCCAACACCACCAAGCGGTCCACTAGGCTCAGCATCGAGGTGCGGTGGGTGACCAGCAGCACGGTCTTGCCCTGTACATGGGTGTGGAGTTTTTGCCGCAGGACGTCTTCGCTGCTGTTGTCCATGGCGCTGGTGGGTTCGTCCAGCAGCAGGATCGGCGGGTCGAGCAGCAAGGCCCGGGCCAGCAGCACGGCTTGGCGCTGACCACCGGAAAGCAACTGCCCGCGCTCGCCCACCGGGCGGTCGAAACCTTGGGGATGTTGGCGCGCCAGTTCGGTGACACCGGTCAGTTCCGCCACTTCCAACATGCGCGCGTCGCTGATGTAACGGGCGCCCAAGGTGAGATTGTCCCGCAGGCTACCGGCCAGCAGCGGCAGGTCATGGGCAACGTAGCCGATCTGTTGGCGCAGGTCGGCGACGTCCAGTTGCCGCAGGTCCAGGCCGTCGAGCAGCAACTGGCCTTCCTCCGGCGCATAGAAACCCATCACCAGGCGCGCCAGGGTGCTCTTGCCCGAGCCACTGCGACCGATGATCCCGACCCGTTCGCCGGGCTTGAGGCTGAAGCTGATGTTCGCCAGTGCTGGGCTGCTCTGGCCGTTGTAGTGGAAGGTCACGCCGCTGACGTCCAGCGCGCCCTGCAACTGGGTGCGATCCAGCGGCCGTTGTTTGGCATCGCGTTCCTGGGGCAGCGCCATCAGGGCATCGGTGCTGCGCATGGTGAGCTGGGCTTGCTGGTAACGGGTGATCAGCCCGGCGATCTGCCCGAGCGGGGCGAGCACCCGGCTGCCGAGCATGTAGGTCGCCACCAGCGCGCCGACGCTGAGGTTGCCGGCGATGATGCTGTAGACCCCGGCGACGATGGTCGCCATGCCGGCCAGTTGTTGCAGGAACAACGTGCCGTTGGTCGCCAGAGCCGAGAGGTTGCGCGCGTGGCTGTCCAGGCGGGTGAGGGCGCCGTGGGTGCTTTCCCACTGATGCTGGCGCTCGCTCTCGGCGCTGCAGGCCTTGAGGGTTTCCAGGCCGCCGAGGGTTTCGATCAGCAGAGCCTGGCGCTGGGCGCCGAGGGCCAGGCTTTTTTGCACGGTGTCGCGCAGGCGCACCTGGATGATCATCGCGAAGACAATGGTGATTGGAAACGCCACCACTGGAATCACCACCAGCCAGCCGCCCAACAGGCCGATCACCACCAGCATCAGCAGGGCGAAGGGCAGGTCGATCAGGCTGGTGAGGGTCACCGCCGTGAGGAATTCGCGCAGGCCCTGGAAGTCGTGGATGCTCTGGGCGAAGCCGCCGATGGTCACGGGCTTGGCCTTCATCGCCATGCCGGTGATGCGCTCGAACAGGGTGGCGGAGAGAATCACGTCGGTTTTCTTGCCGGCGGTGTCCAGCAGATGGGCGCGCACCACCCGCAACACCAGTTCGAAACCGGTGCCGATCAACAGCCCCACGGCCAGCACCCACAAGGTCGACGTGGCCTGGTTCGGCACCACGCGGTCGTAGGTCTGCATGACGAACAGCGGCACCATCAGGCCTAGCAGGTTGATCAGGAAACTCGCCAGGATCGCGTCGCTGTACAGCCAGCGCGACAGTTTCAAGGTGTCGCGAAACCACGCCTCGACCCGCGGCACCAGGGGCGCGCGCAGGTCTTCGAGTTCATGGCGCGGCCGGGCGAATAGCGCCTGGCCGCTGTAATCGGTGGTCAATTCCTCGCGGCTGACCCACTGCTCGCCGCCATCGGCTTCGCTGGGCAGGATCAGTGCCTTGCCGTCCTCGCCCCAGCGCCGCAATACCGCACAGCGGCCCCCCGCCAGGATCAGCATCACCGGCAGGTTCAGGGGGGAGATGTCCGCCAGCTCACGACGCAACAGCCGCGCCTGCAAGCTTGCCCGGGCTGCTGCGCGGGGCAGCAGGTCCAGGCTCAAGCGTTGGTGCGCCATAGGGAGCCCGGCGCTGAGGCTGGCGCGGCTGACCGTCGCGCCATGGAGTTTGCAGAGGATCAACAGGCCGTCCAGCAAGGGATCATCGAAGTTCAGGCGCGGATCGACGCCAGGGGTTGTGGGTTCCATGCTGGTCACAGTGTTCGCTCCCATTTTTTTTCGAGGGGGCTACTTCAGTTCCGGCAGCCGTGCCTGGTTCTTGACTTCGGTCTGCGCGACCGCATCGGCCGGCAGCACGATCCGTTGTTTGTGCAACAGCAGGCCCATGTTCGCCAGCACCCGGTACATCGAGTATTCCTCGGTGTAACGCACTTCGGTGTAGCGACGGTTGGCGTTGTACAGCTCGTTTTCGCTGTCGAGCAGGTCGAGCAGGGTGCGCTGGCCGAGACCGAACTGATCCTGGTATGCGGCGCGCACACGGGCGGTGGTGTCGGCGTACTCGCGGGCGGTGGGGGTCTGTTTGCGGGCGTTGAGCATCGCGTTCCAGGCCAGGCGCGTATCTTCGTTGAGCTGGCGCAGGGCGTTGTTGCGGATGTCCATGGCCTGGTTGATCTGGTGGGCGTTGGACGCCAACCGCGCCTTGTCGCTGCCACCGCGGAACAGGTTGTAGTTCATCACCACGCCGACCCGCCAGTTGTTGTCGTGGCCTTCTTCGCCGCCGAGGTTGTTGTTGGCGCCCACCGCCGCCTCGGCGTCGAAGCGTGGATAGAACGGCGACTTCGCCACTTCGTACTGGCTTTCGGCGGACTGTATGTCGGCCTGGGCCGATTTCAGGTAGGGGTTGTTATCCACCATGCTTTGCTGGGCTTCGCGCAGGTCGGCGGGGATTTCGCCTTTGGTCGAGGGCGGTGTCTCCAGCTCATCGGGCATGCGTCCGACCACGCTGTAGAAGTTGGCCTCGGCGTCGGCCAAGTCGACCTGGGCGGTGTCGTAGTTGTTTTCCGCCAGGGCCCGACGGGCATTGGACTGGTCGGAGTCGGCCGTACTGCCCACCCCACGCTCGGTGCGCAGGCCGATCTGGTCGTTGACCCGCAGGTGCGCCTGCAGGTTGTTCTTGGCCAGGGTCACCAGCTCGCGGCGCTTGAGCACTTCCAGGTAGACCTCGATGGTGCGTAGCGCCAGATCCTGGGCGGTGCCCTGGGCGTAATAGGCTCGGGAGTTGACCACGCCCTGGGTGCGGTCCACTTCATTGGCAGTGTTGAACCCGTCGAAGATCATCTGCCGCAGGCGCAGCTCCGATTGGGTATAGGTGAGGATGTTGGTGTGGTGGTTGCCCAAGGCCCGGGTGTTGGTGTTGTCGCTATAGCCACGACCGTAACCGGCATTCAAATCCACCGATGGGAAAAAGCCCCCTCGGGCGACCTTGACGTCTTCATTGGCCGACAGACGGCTGTCCACCCGTTGTGCCAGCTCTGGGTGAGTGGCAATGGTGCTCTGGATCGCCTCGGTCAAGGACATTGCCTGCGCCTGAGAAGAGCAGGCCATGGCCAGTAAAACCGCGCTGCAGAGGGGGGTTAGAACGCGCATGGGGTGCATCTCCTGAGGTCTGTAGTGCTTCGCTTGTCGCCAAAATATTGACGTATTAAAGATCAAAACCGTTTCAACCTTGTAACAACACAGCTAAGAACATCCTGAGCAAAACCTAAGAAGAATTTCTCATAAGGCTTATTCCGAAAAAAACTTATGAGCTTGAAAAAAACCGGCACATTGTTCAGAGCGAAAGCCTTTTAGTTTGCGGGTTGCGACGGCTTTTAGGCGTCAATAAAAGTTCCATGCAAATTTTTAAACGATGTGAAGAAGTGTCGAAAGAGCGATCTGTGAAGTGGGTTTTGGTGACGGTTTTTTGTCGTTTTGGCGAATTGCCAGCACCTTCTGCTTTCACGAAAGCTGGCAGATTTTCCAGCTTTCTGGATTGCCAAACCTGAGGACGGATTCTTCACCCAGACACGTGCCGATTGCGGTCGGCAACGGAGGAAATGCACATGGCAGCGCTCATCGGAATCGTCAGCAAAATAGTCGGGCAAGTATTCGCAGAAGCGGCCGGTGGCCTGCGGCGGCCTCTGGTCGAAGGCGATCGGCTTTATGCCGGCGAACACCTGGTCACCGGTGCCGAAGGGGCGGTGGCTGTTCGTATGCAGAACGGCCAGACGTTGACCCTGGGCCGCGAAAGCAACCTGACCCTGACTCCGCAGTTGCTCGCCAACCATGCGCCGCATGTCGACACGCCTGACGCGGCGACACCGAGTAACGCGCAACTGACCGATGTGCAAAAGCTGCAGCAAGCCATCGCCGCCGGTGCCGACCCGACCCAGACCGGTGAAGCCACGGCCGCCGGCCCCGAGGGTGGCAACCCGGGGGGCGTGGGCGGTGGGCACAGTTTTGTGCTGCTGGAAGAAGTTGGCGGGGAGGTCGATCCGCAGATCGGTTTTCCGACGGCCGGGTTCAACGGGATTCCCGAGTTTCCACAACTGCGCCTGGCCGGTGATCCGGACAACACGGGCGACGATGCAACCGTGCCGCCGGTGACACCGGATAACCCGGTGACCCTCGACGGGGTCAATGTCGAGGGCGGCGAACTGACCACCAACGAGGCCAATCTGGCCGATGGTTCGGCCAGCAATCCGGGGGCGTTGGTGCAAAGCGGCACCTTCACGGTTTCCGCGCCTGACGGGCTGAGCAGCCTGAGCATCGGCGGCATCAACGTGATCACAGGCGGCGTGCCCACGGGCTTCCCGCAAACCATCACGTCGGCGCTGGGCAACACGTTGACTATCACTGGCTATGACCCGGCCACAGGAGTGGTCAGTTACACCTACACCCTGACGGACAATGAAACCCATCCTGCCGGCGGTGGTGCCAACAACATTACCGAGCAGTTCCCGGTAGTGGCCGTCGACACCGACGGCGACACGGCCACCGGCACCCTGGACGTCAACATCACCGATGACGTACCCCAGGCGATCGACGACAGCCACGCCAACACGGCGTCGGAAACCCTGGTGACCCTCACCGGCAACGTATTGCCCAACGACCATCAGGGCGCCGACCGGATCCCCACCGGTCCCGACAGCGGGCCGATCATCGGCGGCACGTTCACCGGCACCTACGGCACCCTGGTGCTCAACCCCAACGGCACGTACACCTACACCCTGAACACCAGCGACCCGCAATTCGTCGCGTTGCACGGCGGGGGCAGCGGCACTGAGACGTTCACTTACACGCTGACCGACGCCGATGGCGACACCAGCACCGCGAACCTGGTGCTGCAAGTGCACAACAACGACGACCCTGTGGTGTTGGTGGGCCTTGATGCCGAGGGTGGTGAGCTATCGCTGCAGGAAAAAAATCTCAGCGACGGTAGCAGTCCGGATGCATCGGCGCTGACTCAAAGCGGCACCTTTACCGTGACCGCGCTGGACGGTGTGCAGACCTTGAGTGTGGGTGGAATCAACGTCGTCACCGGCGGCGTGGCGGCGGGTTTCCCACAATCGATTACCACTGCGTTGGGCAACACGCTGACCATCACCGGCTACAACGCCAGCACGGGCGTGGTCAGCTACAGCTACACCTTGCTGGACAATGAAACCCATCCAAACGCCAACGGCGCCAACAGCCTTAATGAGCAATTCGCCGTAGTCGCCACCGACGATAACGGCACCACGGCCAACGGCAACCTGGACGTGAACATCGTCGATGACTTGCCCAAGGCCGTGGACGACAGCAACGCCAGTACGGCCTCGGAAACCCTGGTCACCCTGACCGGCAACGTATTGCCCAACGACACCCAAGGTGCGGATCATGTGGCGTCCGGCCCCATCACGCCCGGCACTTTTACCGGCACCTACGGCACCCTGGTGCTCAACGCCGACGGTTCCTACACCTACACCCTCAACACCGCTGACGCCGATTTCAAAGGCTTGCATGGCGGCGGTAGCGGCAGTGAAACCTTCACCTACACCCTGACCGACGCCGATGGCGACACCAGCACCGCGAACCTGGTGCTGCAAGTGCACAACAACGACGACCCGGTAGTCATCACCGGCCTCGACACCGAAGGTGGTGAGCTGTCGTTGCAGGAGAAAAACCTCAGCGACGGCAGCAGCCCGGACGCATCGGCCTTGACTCAAAACGGCACGTTCACCGTGACCGCGTTGGACGGTGTGCAGACCCTGAGCGTGGGCGGCATCAATGTGGTTATCGGCGGCGTGGCGGCGGGTTTCCCGCAATCGATTACCACTGCGCTGGGTAATACGTTGACCATCACCGGCTACAACGCCAGCACTGGTGTGGTCAGCTATAGCTACACGCTGCTGGACAACGAAGCCCATCCCAACGCCAACGGCGCCAACAGCGTTAGCGAGCAATTCGCCGTAGTGGTCACCGACGATAACGGCACCACGGCCAACGGCAACCTGGACGTGAACATCGTCGACGACTTGCCCAAGGCCGTGGACGACAGCAACGCCAGTACGGCCTCGGAAACCCTGGTCACCCTGACCGGCAACGTATTGCCCAACGACACCCAAGGTGCGGATCACGTGGCGTCCGGCCCCATCACGCCCGGCACGTTCACCGGTACTTACGGCACCTTGGTGCTCAACGCCGACGGTTCCTACACCTACACCCTCAACACCGCCGATGCCGATTTCAAAGGCTTGAATGGCGGCGGCAACGGCAGTGAAACCTTCACCTACACGCTGACCGACGCCGATGGCGACACCAGCACCGCGAACCTGGTGCTGCAAGTGCACAACAACGACGACCCGGTAGTCATCACCGGCCTCGACACCGACGGCGGTGAGCTGTCGTTGCAGGAGAAAAACCTCAGCGACGGCAGCAGCCCGGACGCATCGGCCTTGACTCAAAACGGCACGTTCACCGTGACTGCGTTGGACGGTGTGCAGACCTTGAGTGTGGGCGGCATCAATGTGGTTATCGGCGGCGTGGCGGCGGGTTTCCCGCAATCGATTACCACTGCGCTGGGCAACACGCTCACCATCACTGGCTACAACGCCAGCACCGGTGTGGTGAGCTATAGCTACACCTTGCTGGACAATGAAACCCATCCCAACGCCAACGGTGCCAATAGCGTTAGCGAGCAATTCGCCGTAGTGGTCACCGACGATAATGGCACCACGGCCAACGACAATCTGGACGTGAATATCGTCGACGACTTGCCAACCGCTCATGCTGATTCCGCCTCGGTGGATGAGGGTGGGACGGTCAGTGGCAACGTCCTGAACAACGACGAAGGTGGTGCCGACGGACCGGCTGCGAGTGGTGCCGTGATCGGTGTGCGTGCGGGCAACGACACCTCGACTCCGGCGATTGGCGGCTTGAACACCCAGATCAACGGCACCTACGGCTACCTGACCCTGGATGCCAATGGCAACGCCGTCTATCACAGCAACCCGAACACCGTCAGCGCCCCGGGCGCGACCGATGTGTTCACCTACACCGTGCGTGATGCCGATGGCGACGAAAGCACTACCACCATCACCATCGATGTCCACGATATCTGCCTCGTCGCCACACCCGACCATGAAATCAGCGTCTACGAAAAAGCCCTCGACCTGAACCAGGACGGCCAGGACCTGGCCCCCGGGACTGTCACGGGCAGCGCCCCGAATGCCACCAGTGAAACCGCCAGCGGCAGCCTTGTCGGCTCGATCAGCGGTGCCGTGGGCGC